>NZ_JAVREM010000050.1:0-49816 GCF_031845425.1 Streptomyces millisiae | reverse complement strand
GGCAGCAACAGCGAACGAACCGCCGCCCTCAACGACTACCTCCACACCTACAACTACCATCGCTGCCACACCGCACTCGAAGGCCAACCCCCGATCACCCGCGTTAACAACGCCGCGAGTCAATACACCTAGGCCGCCCACCGTTTCCGCCGCCCCCGAATCCAGAATGCCCGGCGCTGTCGGCGAGGCCTGCCGCCTGCGCCGATTATTCGATGGCGTGGACATGGTGCCAGAAACCGTAAATTCCGTCCTGTCTTCAGCAGGATTTGACCGTCAAAGGGGCGCAGGGCTGGCAGCCTTCGGACGCGAGGGTGGACGGAGCCAGTGACAAAGAACGCGCGAGCGGTTGCGGTCTATCCGTTATAGCGGACGACCAGGGGCGGGTCGAGTGGGGCGGCCACAGCATGCCCGTCGAGATCGGCGGACAGCTCGTCCGACCCGACGACCTGGTCGTCGCCGACGGCGACGGCGCCATCATCGTGCCCGAGGAACTCATCGACGACGTGCTCACCTACGCTAACCAGGAATCCGAGAGCGACAAGCGCGCCCGCGCGCTGCTCTTCGACCGCCTCGGCATCCCGCGCAACGTGAGCACGGAGTCCGCCTTCGACGTCGAGCCGCACCCCTACGCCCTCACCGCAGATGCCCTCGACAAACGCCTCAAGCGGGCCTGAGCACCGGGGCGCCGAGCAGGACCATCGCTACTCGGCGCCCCGCCCGCCCGTGGCCTTCCTTGCTCACGAGGACTGCCCCGTCTCCGGCGAGACGTACACTGCGGCGGTGGTCGGTCGCGCGCGGTTCTTCGTCGGCGGGACCCGGGGTTACGGCAACGACCCTGTCGATCGAGGGCGTGTGCGAGCACTTCGCGGATATTCGCGATGAGACGGGGCCGCGATCCCGAGGCACCCGGACGAGGAGATCTCCCACCTTCTGAAGGTCGTCGGTCCCAGTACCGAGTACTCGGACCACCTGTGCGGCGCGCGACTCGTGAGCCTGTACTTGCCACCTGGACTGGCTGCGGGGTCCCACGTCATCGCTGGTAGCGCGTGCGAGACTGAGTGCATGACGACCGACGTGGGAGACGCGCGGGCGCGAAGGGGCGGCAGGAAGCCCGGCCGACTGCCGACGATGCAGGACATCGCCGACCACGTCGGGGTGTCCCGTCAGCTGGTGTCGCTGGTGATGCGGGATGTTCCCGGCCCGAGCGCGGAGTCGAAGGAGCGCATCCTCGCGGCGGCGAGCGAACTCGGCTATCGGCCGAACGCGTCGGCGCGCCTGCTGCGTCAGAACCGCACGCGGCTTATCGGCGCCGTGTTCGAGATGCGTAACCCCTTCCAGGTGCGCTTCGTGGAGCGGCTGTTCGTCCGAGCCGCGGAGCGGGGCTTCGGCGTGGCACTCGGCCCCACCACCGTCGAGCGGCCGACGGACGTCGTCGTCTCCCAGCTGATGGAGGAACGGGTGGAGGCGCTGGTCGCCTTCAACCCCGATCCGACGTCGAACGCCCTGGCGGCGGCGTGCGATCTGGTCCCCGTGGTGTGGCTGGGGGAGTGGGTGCGGACGCCGGAGGTGGACAACGTCCACGTGGACGAGGTCGAGGGCCTTCATCTCGCGATCGAGCACCTTGTCGGGCTCGGGCACCGCGACATCGTCTACGTCGGTGGGCTCGGTGGGAACGTAGGCCGGGACCGTGCCGACGCCTACCGTGCCGCGATGGCCGAGTTCGACCTGGCGGATCGGATCGAGGTGCTCTCCAGCGACTTCTCGGAAGAGGGGGGCGCCGGTGCGGCTCGCCAACTCCTTGGGCGCGGCGAGCGTCCCACCGCCGTGGTGTGCTGTGGCGACCAGTGTGCCGTCGGCGTGCTGGCGGTGTTCGCGCGGGCGGATGTGCGGGTGCCCGAGGAGATCTCGGTGATCGGGTTCGACGACAGCTACCTGGCGTCGCTGTCCTACCACAGGCTGACGTCCGTTCGGCAGGATGTCGAGGCCACCGTCGAGGCGACCCTGACGTCGGCACTGGAGAGGATCGAGCGGGACGAGAGGCCCCGCCGGGTGACCGCGACGCGGACCGAACTCGTGGTACGTGAGTCGACCGGATCCGTCAGGACCGGGCCGTGACGCGCTGGCACGCCGTGGCGCCCCGGCCCTGGCGATCGCCAGGGGTCAACGGACGCCGCGGATGGGGACGATGGCAGCGGCCCCGATGGCGGCGATGACGCCAGCGCCCCAGAGCAGTACGGGGTAGTTGTCGCCGCCGCCGAAGCCCAGCAGCAGGAGCCCCAGGGCCGGGGCCAGGGATTGGGGCAGGGAACTCGCGATGTTGAAGACCCCGAGGTCCTTGCCCGGCTTCTCCGGGTCCGGCAGAACGTCGACGACCAGCGCGGTGTCGACGGCTGAGTAGATCCCGTAGGCGAAGCCCATGATGATCTCGGCGAGGTAGAACGTGGTCATGCTGTCGGTGAAGGCGAGGATGACAAGGCCGATGCCGAACAGGAGGGTGGAGCCGGCGACGAAGATCTTGCGGCGGCGGAGCCGGTCGGACAGCCAGCCGGCGAGCGCGGTGCCAACCAACAGGGCGATCGTGTAGAAGAGCACGCCGTTGGCGACCGCGGCGACTGCGTCGTTCTCGCCGAGGCCGATGTGGTCCTGCATGTAGAGCAGCCGGTAGGTGGTGAACATGAAGTTCGCGAATATCAGGCAGAACCTTGACAACCAGACGAGGGCGAAGTCCGGATGGGCGACCGGGTTCGTCCAGAAGGCGCCGAGGATCTGGGGCAGGGCCAGCGGCTTGGCCGGCGTCTCCGGGAGGCGGTCGGGGGTGACGAGTACGTAGCCGATGACGCAGGCGACGCCCAGCACGCCGGGTGCGATGAACAGGACGGGTAGGTTGTCGACAAGCAGGACCGCGCCGTAGGTGCCGGCGAGGACCGAGACGTTCTGCGCCACGGCGATGGCGCTCGACACGCGGGCACGCTGTGCCTCGGGGACGTTGTCGGCGAAGCTCGCGATCAGTGCGGCGAACGCGGCGTTCGACCCGAGTTGGCAGAACAGCCAGGCGATGGTCAGCGTGAGGACGTTCGTGCTCGCGGCGATCGCGGCCAGGCCGGCGAGCAGTGCCACGATGCCGCCGAGGAGCCAGGGCTTGCGGCGCCCCCAGCGCGTCCGCGTCGCGTCGCTCAACGCTCCGAAGAGCGGGTTCCCGATCAGGGCGCCGATGGCGCCGATGGGTAGCACGATCCCGATGACAGCCGCGGGGTCGTCGGGATTCAGTTCCTCCGCCTTGAGCTGCATGCTTACGAACACCGGCGAGAGGATCGCCACGAAGATCCCGAACTGTGCCACCCCCAGGGCGGTGATGTACGAGGTCCGTACGGGCCGCGGGGGAGCCGGGGTCGCATGCGGGCGGGCCGGAGATTCTGTCGACATCGACGCCTCCTTGAGTCGTGTGCGAACGCCCAACAGCACCTCGAGCCGGTGATTTAGCTCGTGCTAAGGTGGGCGCTGGCCAGACTTTAGCTCGTGCCAACTGTCTCGACAATGAGTTGAACGGGAGCGACGACATGCCGCCTTCTCGACTGCCGGAACCCGAGCTCTACCTGCCTGGCACGGGAGAACCCTCGCTCCGGTGGGGCATCGTCGGACCGGGGTGGATCGCGGGCGAGTTCGCGAGCGCGTTGCGCTCCCACACCGCGCAGCGGGTCGTGGCCGTCTCCTCCCGCTCACGCGCACGGGCGGAGAGGTTCGCCACCGGTCACGGCATCGAGCACGCCCTCGGCACCACCGAGCAGTTGGTGACCCACCCGGAGGTCGACGTCGTCTACGTCGCGACGCCACAGAGCGAGCACCTCGACATCGGGCTGGCGGCGATCGCGGCGGGCAAGCACGTGCTGATCGAGAAGCCGATCACGGTGACCGCCGCCGAAGCACGGAAGTTGGCCGACGCGGCCCGCTCGGCAGGGGTGCTGGTGATGGAGGCGATGTGGAGCCGCTACCTGCCCCAGGCGTCAGTGATCCGTCGGCTTCTCGCGGACGGCGCGCTCGGGGAGGTGCGTGCCGTGTTCGCCGACCACGGGCAGGCCATCACGGCGGACCCCGGGCACCGCCTCCACCGGCCCGAGCTCGGCGGCGGGGCGCTGCTGGATCTGGGCATCTATCCGGCGCAGTTCTCCTCGATGGTGCTCGGCGCGCCGACCCGCGTCGTCGCCGTGGGCGGCATGACCGAGACGGGCGTGGACGCGTACTCGACGCTGGTACTCAGCCACGGGGACGGCGCGCAGTCGACGCTGTACTCGTCGATCCTCACGCGCACCCCGACGACCGCCGTGATCGCCGGGTCCGAGGCGACGATCACCGTCGACGGCGCCTTCTACACGCCGACATCCTTCACCCTCGCCCCGAGCGACGACCCGTCAGGGCCGGTGCTCACCTGGAGCGATCCGACGGGGTTGCGGCGATTCGACGGGCTGTCGTGGGAGGCCACGGCGCTGGCCCGGTTCGTCGGCGAGGGCCGCACCGAGTCCCCGGTGCACACGCTGGAGGAGACCGTGTCGATCCTCGCCACCATCGACCAGGCGCGAGCGCAGCTCGCCGCGTTCTGACCACCCGCCACTCGGAGGGACCTTCCGTGACCGACCTCATCGCCACGCTGGAACGCCAGGAGCGGGAGCTGGTGTTCGACGCCTTCGACCACGACGACGCGTGGCGTCTCGGTACCCGCATCACCACGCTCGCTCAGGAGGCCGGCCACCGGGTCGGCATCGACATCCGCCGACCAGGACTGGTCCTGTTCCGCGCCGCCCTACCGGGTATCACCCCCGACCAGGAGACGTGGATCGCGCGGAAGGCCGCGGTCGTCCTGCGCATGGAAGCCAGCAGCGCGCTGGTGGACGCTCGACTGTCCGCCGCGGGCGTCGACCCGGTCGCGAGTGGGTGGCTGGGCGCCGAGTACGCGGTGACCGGTGGGTCCTTCCCGATCCGGGTGCGGGGCGTCGGTGTCGTCGCGGCCGCCACCGCCTCGGGGCTGGCCTCGCTGGAGGACCACGAGCTGATCGTGGCGGGCGTTCGCGCCTTTCTGGCCGAAGGGGACAACAAGTGAGCGGGCAGGGGCCCTTCCGGCGGCTGGCGGTCGGTCAGTTGGCTCGCATCCGCGTCTGGGACCGCGCCACCGGGACGGCGCACACGGTGTTCGAGACACCTGACCGCCTCTACGAGGCGCCGAACTGGACCCCCGACGGCCAGTTGCTGGTCAACGGGGACGGCAGGCTCTGGCTGCTCCCGGCCGACGGTTCTGGCCCGCCCCGGGAGATCCCCACGGCGGGGCTGCCCGCCGTCAACAACGACCATGTCCTCGCCCCCGACGGGGCGACGGTGTTCGCGTCGGCCAACGACTGGCACATCTGGGAGGTCCCGCTCGACGGAGGCCTCGCCCGCCGCGTCACCGCCGACGACGGCGGGATGCACTTCCTGCACGGCATAAGCCCCGACGGACGGCGTCTCGGCTATGTCCGCCTCGATCCGGAGGGCGACAACTGGTGGGCGTCGGCCACCATCCACACCGTCGGCCTCGACGGAGAGGACGATGTCGCCGTCACCACGGATCCGGGACCGGCGGACGGGTGCGCGTGGACGCCGGACGGCGAGTGGATCGTCTTCAACACCGAGCAGTTCTCCGACACGCCGGGCCACGCCCAGCTCGCCCGGATCCGGCCGGACGGGACGGAACTCGAACAGCTCACCTTCGACGAGCGCGTGAACTGGTTCCCGCACGTCGCGCCGACCGGCGATGTCGCCGTCTACCTCAGCTACCCGCCGGGCACGACCGGGCACCCGGCGGACCTGCCCGTCGAACTGCGGCTGGTGACGGTCGGCGCCTGGCGGGAGCCCACCACGCTGGTCGCCCTCCACGGTGGGCAGGGCACGATCAACGTGCCGAGCTGGGCGCCCGACGGGTCGGCGTTCGCCTTCGTCGACTACCCCTTCGACCAGCGGAGCGAGCTGGTCGCCGAGTGACCGAGAAGGAGACCGCGATGACCCTGAAACACCGCACGGCGATCAACCCCCTGCCGTGGATCCTCGGCGACGGCGGCTACCGGCTGGACCGCGCCGTCCTGGACGAGGCGATGGCCGCGCTCGCCGAGGTCGGCTTCACGCATCTGACGATCGAGCTGCCGCCCGAGATGTCCCCGGCCGAGTACGGCGCGCTGCTCGCGGACCACGCGCTCGCGCCGGCACCCGGGTACTTCTCCGCGCCGTTCCACGAGCGCGC
The DNA here is from genome assembly GCF_031845425.1 of Streptomyces millisiae. Classification (NCBI taxonomy): domain Bacteria; kingdom Bacillati; phylum Actinomycetota; class Actinomycetes; order Kitasatosporales; family Streptomycetaceae; genus Streptomyces; species Streptomyces millisiae. Next base: position 43,554 of record NZ_JAVREM010000050.1, on the reverse strand, counting down.
CCGCCACGACGACGCCGTCGAGGCGATCAGACGGCACGCGCGGGCCCACCTCGAACTCGGCGTGGACAGTGCCTTCATCGCCGCTGACCTGTTGCCCGAGCGGATGGCGCGGCCAGCCGTCGGTACGGGACACGACATGGATCGGACGCTCGTGGTGGCCGAGGGGCTCGCTGCCGCGGCGGAGGCGGCCGCCGCCGAGGGCGTGCGGTATGGGCTGCACCCGCACGTCGGCACCGCGGTGGAGATCGAGCGTGAGGTACGTGACGTGCTGGACGCCACCGCCGGCAGTGCGTTGTGGTTCGGCCCCGACACCGGCCACCTGCGGTGGGCCGGCATGGTGCCGGAGAAGCTCGTCGGCGACTACGCCGACCGGGTGTTGAACGTCCATCTCAAGGACGTCGACGCCGCCGCGGCGGAGGCCGCACGGGAGCGCGACGAGGACTACGCGACCGCGACCGGGAGGTCGAGGGTGTGGATCGAGCCGGGGCGCGGCGCGATCGACTTCGACGCGGTCCTCGCCGCGCTGCCAGCGGGGTTCAACGGCTGGTTCGTCATCGAGGTGGACGTGCCGAACCTCCCGACCCCCACCGAGAGCAGTGCCGCCTCGCTGGCGTTCCTGCGGGACCACCCGTACTTCACGGCGAGGACCGGGGGCGCCTCGTGACGGCCGGGGTGACGGCCGGCGTGGGAACGCCGCGGGTGGCGATCATCGGCACCGGCATGATCGCGGCGGCCCATCTGCGCGCCGCCCGCGACGCCGGCGCCACGGTGATCGGCGTGCTCGGCTCCCGTCCCGAGAGGTCGCGGGAGGCCGCGGCGCGGTGGGGCGTCCCGACCGGGTATCCCGACCTGGCCGAGTTGCTGGCGGCGCGGCCGGATGTCGTGCATGTTTGCACCCCCAACGACACGCACGTCGACTACGCGCGCGCCGTGGTGGACGCACGCATGCACCTGGTCGTCGAGAAGCCCGTCGCCACCGACCTGGCCGACGCCCGCGAGCTGGCGGCGGCCGTCCGGGCGGCCGGCACGGTCGCGACGGTGCCGTACGTGTACCGATACCACCCACTGGTGCGGGAGATCCGCGAGCGCCGGCGGTCCGGCGAGTTGGGCGAGACGCTGCTCGTGCACGGCTCCTACCTCCAGGACTGGCTGCTCTCACCGGGCGCCTCGACCTGGCGCGTCGACCCGAGAACCGGCGGCGCCTCGCGCGCGTTCGCGGACATCGGTTCGCACTGGGCGGACCTGGCCGAGTTCGTCTCGGGCGAGCGGTTCGCCGCCGTCTGCGCCAGCACCTCGATCGCCTACCCCACCAGGCCCGCCGCGTCGGGACCATCCTTCAGCGGCGACGCCCGCGGTGACCGCGTGCCCGTGGCGACCGAGGACATCGCGGTGGCGACGTTCCGCACCGAGCGGGGCGTGCTCGCCAACACCGTCGTCTCCCAGGTCTCCGCCGGCCGGAAGAACCGGCTCTGGCTGGAACTCGACGGATCGCTGAAGTCGGCCGTGTTCGACCAGGAGCAGCCCGAGTCCGTGTGGTTCGGAACCGAGCACGGCGCCACCGTCCTCCGGCGGGGCGAGGGGGACGCCGCGGTCGACCAGGCCCGGCTCAACCGTGTGCCGCCGGGGCACCCGCAGGGGTGGCCCGACGCGTTCGCCGCGTTCTGCGCCGACACCTACGCCGCCGTGCGCGGCGAGGAGCGCGAGGGACTGCCGACGGTCGACGACGGGCTGCGATCCGTCGAGATCGTCGACGCGCTGCTGCGCAGCGCCGCGTCCGGCGCCTGGACGACGATCGGCCCCGCGGGTGGCGGGGAAGGCGTCATGCCGCACGCCCGCCCGACGGAAGAGGAGGTTCCGCGATGAGCGAGATCGAGACGTTCGACGATGAGGGGTTCGAGGACCTGTTCGACGGGCTGAGCCTCGACGGTTGGCATCCGGTCCCTCGGGTCTACGGCACCGTGTATCCGGGCGGCCCCGACGTCGCCGAGATCTTCGCCGAACTCGGCATCGAACCGCCGGTCGAGCCGGAGAAACACCCCGCCGTGTGGCGAGTGGAGGACGGCCACATCGTCGGCGAACAGGAGACGCCGGGCTACGGCGGCTACCTCGTCAGCGACCAGACCTTCGGCGACTTCGAACTCGTCGTCGAGGCACGACCCGACTGGCCCGCCGACACCGGAATCATGCTCCGCCGCAGGCCCGACACCTGGGAGGGCTTCCAGGTGCTGCTCGACCACCGCGAGTCCGGCGGCATCGGCGGGTTCTTCGGCAACGGCCTCGCGAGCTTCTCGGCGGTGCCCTTCGCCGTCGTGTCGGTCAAGGACGAGCACGGGACGCCGATCGGCCTGGCCGCCGACGACCCCGCCACCTCCGCGGAACCCGTCACCCCGGAGAAGATCGCCCGCCTCAGCTACGCCGCCGGCGTGCAGGACTTCCTGCGGGTGTGGCGGTGGGGCCAGTGGAACGAACTGCGGATCCGCTGCGTCGGCCCCCTGCCCACCATCACGACCTGGGTGAACGGACTGAAGATCGCCGAACTCGACACCGCCACCCTCGACTCGCCCAACTACGACCCACGGGCGGTACTCGACACCCTCGGCCCGCGAGGCCACATCGCGTTCGAAGTCCACGACAACGACGCCCTGTTCGGCGAAGCCCGCTGGGGCACGGGAGCGCAGTGCCGCTGGCGGAACATCCGCATCAAGGACCTGACCACGGCGTCCAACGCCTGAAGACGAGGGAAAGCCCGGCCGGCGCGGGCCGGCACCGGATGCGGCGCCGCGGTAGAGACTCTGGGCTCCCACCGCGGCACGGTGCCGACCTCGCCCTACAAGCACACTTCGGTTCAGCGGAGTCGCAGCGCGTGGTCCCCCGGGGGAAGGGTTTGTGTGGTTCCGTCGGGGTGGACGAACTCCACCTCGACCGGGCTGCGCACCTCGACGTCGCGGCCGTCGATCCTCACCTCGACGGGGCCGGACGGTGACGGCACCGCGCCCGCGAGACGGCGGAGGTTTCCGGGGCGTGGGGCGATCCGTGCGGTGCGGAAGCCGGGTGAGCCCGGTTGGATGCCGAGGACGTGGGCGACGAGGTCCCGCGCGGGGGTGGCGCTCCAGCCGTGTGCGGGCGTTCCCCATCCCCAGCACTCGCCGAAGGTGTCGTATCCGTCGGTGAGGAACGCGGCCCACCTGCGGAGGAGTTCGGGGAGCCGGTCGGCGTGGCCGGCGAGCGCGACCGCGTCGTGCGTGACATGGCTGAAGAAGGGCTGGGCGATGACGATCTGGGATTCGACGTCCCAGTCGGCCGACAGCGGGCGGAGGGTCTGCTCCGTCATCCGCTCCAGGTCGTAGGAGCCGTCCTCGCGGCCGATCCACGAGCGGACGACGAGCCGCTCGGGATCGGTGATCGCGCGGGCGATCGCCGACCACCGTTCGCGGGGGGCGAGCCCTGAGACGATCGCGGCCGCGCCGGCGGCCTGCGAGGCGGGCAGGCGCGGCTCGCCGTCCACGATGTGGTCGATGTAGAGGCCGCGTCGCGCGTCCCAGAAGTCCTCGAAGCCCTCGCGCGCCCGCTCGTGGAGCCCTCGGGCCCACCGGGCGCGGCCGTGGTCGCCCAGCGCGTCGGCGATCTCGGCGAACTCGCGGAGCCCGCGGGCCCACAGGGCGGTCAGGATGGAGCTGCGGCCGTTCAGGAAGAGGCTCGCCCAGTCGACGAGGTTCCACTCGGGCACGTCGCTGAGCGTGCCGTGTTCGTCGAGTGAGCGGGCGAACCACCGGAGGACGCCCTCGGCGGTGGAGAGGTGCGCGCGAAGGAACTCCTCGTCGCCCTCGTACCGGTAGAGGTTGTGCAGGCCGTGGATCCAGCTGAGCGACCAGTCGCCGATCGTGAGCCCGCCGCCGCTCTCGATCTCGCCGACCACGCTCATCGGCAGGATGCCGTCGGGGCGGGGCGAGTCGCTGAGCGCGACGTAGTTGCGGGCGAGTCCCCAGTCGGTGTTGGTGGTCAGGTCGACCAGTTGGTGCACGACGGCGTCGCCCACCCAGGCTCGCTGCTCGCGCGTCGGGCAGTCCGTGTAGGCGTCCGTGGAGTTGACCTCGACGGTGCGCACCGCCGCGCGGTAGAGCGCGACGAGCTGTTCGTCGTCGCACGTGAAGTACGCCTCGCCGGTGCGGGGGTAGAGGTGTTCGCGCACCCTGAGCCCGCGCACGGTGGCCGCTCCGCCGTGCACGATGACGTGCGCGTGCCGGAACCCGTTGATCTCCATCGCGTGGAAACCCTCGTCGTCCCCGCGCGCGATGTAGCGGGCGCCGGTGACCGGGTCGGTGAACGACGCGTCCGCCGCGGGATCGTACGGCCTTTCCCGGTAATAGAGCTCGACGTGCGTGCCCGGGGCGGCCGCGATGTCAAGGCTGACGATGCCGGCCACGATCCGGCCGAAGTCGAAGGCGAGATGCAGCGCGCCGTCCGCGTCCCCGGGCCACGGCACGGGCAGTTCGGCGTCGACCGGTTCACGCGCGGGCGTCGCGAGCACCTGGCGTGCCCTGGCGACGGGACTGTCGGACGCCCACGCGGGCAACGGATGGACCGCGCCGGCGGCGAGCCGCGCCGTGACGATGTCGCCGCCCAGGTGGGAGATGCCGCGCGGCAGGAGCGGCCCGTACGGGTAGGCCGGCGGCCGGGTGCGGCCCTGGGCACCGGTGTGCGTGGTGGCGACGACGCTCGCGCGCGGCCACGTCGAGTCGTCGAAACCCACCAGGTTCCAGCCCGCGTCGAGCTGTCGCGCGTCGAAGATCTCCAGGGGGAGGCCGATCTCGCGGTCCGACGGCAGCGTCCACGCCGTCGACCGGATCGAGCGCCAGGAGTCGTCGGTCACGAGCAGCTCGTCGTCGACGACGCACTCCGCGACGAGTGCCGCGTCCTGACCGAGGGCGGAACCGCCGGCCGCCGGCATCCACCACGACGTGGCCTCGCCGTAGTAGGTCACGACCACCGCGACGACGTTCACGCCCTCGGTGAGCGCGGCCGTGATGTCGTACTCGTCGTAGCGCAGCCGGTACGGCTGGGACCGCGCCGGCCCACGCCCGATCTCGGTGCCGTTGACCCAGAGCACATACCGTGCGTCGGCGGTCAGCCGTATCGTCGCCGTGGTCGGCGCGGCGGCGAGCTCGACGGTGCGCCGGAACAGCGCCCGGGAGAAGCCGGCGTGCCTCCCGCCACCCGACATGGCGCTGGGGTCCTCGGGGACCGGCGGTGGTTCGGCCGCGATCCAGTGCCCGGCCCAGCGGGCGACCCGTCCGGGCCGGGGGGTGCGGGGGAATGCGTCGGTGCTCATCGTTCTCGGCCCTCTCCTCGGCGGCACGGGCAAGCGCGGGGCACACCACTAAAGCAGACCTACCAACATGTCGGTAGGTCTCTCGTTCGAGATCCCGCCGTGAGAGTCTGTGCGGTGTGCGGACCAGCGGACAGCCAGACCCCCAGCAGCGCATACTCGACATCGCCGAACAGGTGTTCGCGGAGCGGGGCTACCGTGGCGGCTCCCTCAACGAGGTGGCCAAGCGCTCCGGGTACACCCGGGCAGGAGTGCTCCACCACTTCCCGAGCAAGGAGGCCCTGCTGCTGGCCCTGCTCGACCGGCGGGACGAGCGCCTGCACACCTACGGCGACCCGGGAGACCAGGAAGAAGGGTTCTCGGAGTTCCTGGACGGGATGCCGGAGACCGTGCGCCGCATCCTCGACGACCGCGTCCTCGTCCAGCTCGCCCACGCCCTCACGAGCGAGGCGTCCCACCCCGACCACCCCGCGCACGAGTGGACCGCGAAGCGACACAGGGCGCTGCGCACCAGGTCCGCCAACGCGATCCGCCGTTCGATCGATCGGGGCGAACTCCCTCCCGACACCGACCCCGACGCGCTCGCCGCAGTGATCCTCGGGGCCGTCGAAGGCGTCGAGGCCCAGTGGCTGATCGACCCCGACGTCGACCCGGAACGGTGCGCGCGGACACTCCTGTCCATGCTCCGAGCCCTCGCCTCCCGCACGCCATAGGAGGCCGGCACGCCTGACGCACGGACCTCGCCCTCGCGCTCCCGGCATCGGTGGTCGGTGGGGTGTCGGCGACGGGAGATGCGGTGGCCGTTCCCGTCGCCGACACCGTGGGCGTGATCAGGTGGTGGCTGGGGCGAGGATCATGTCGACTGTGCGGTGGGCGATCCTCCAGTGTGCGTCGTCGAGTCGGTAGTGGTCGACGAGTTCGACGAGGTGGCCGGCGTTCGCCGCCTGGTAGCGGGCGGGTCCTTCGCCGGTGGGGGTGGGTCCGCCGTAGGCGATCAGGGTGATGGTGCCCTGGGCGGTGGTGTCCCCGAAGGTGTGGAAGTGCTGGTTGGTCAGCAGGTGCCGGATGGTCTGCTCGGGCCCGGGGCGGGTGTTGAGCAGGCCCCGGATCTCGGTGTGGCCGCGCAGCGTGCGTCCTCTTACCTCGTATACGGCGTCGGGGGCGAAGAACGCGAGGAGGGCGTCGTACTCGCGGCGGTCGTAGTGGTGGAAGAAGGCCGTGTTGAGCCGGGTCAGCGACCAGGCCGTGGCCTCCTCGGGGGTCACGCCGCCTGCTCCTTGGGTGCGGCGTTGTCGGGGCTGGTGCGGGTCTTGAGGACGAAGTCGAAGTCCATGGTCCGGTATGGGCCCTGGAAGCCGTGTGCGGCGATGTCCTCGGGGTCCTCGTGCAGGCGGGTGTCGGCCTGCAGGGCAGGGTGGGCGAGCTTGGGGCCGACGAAGTCGACGGGGATGACGGGGTCTCCCCTGAAGTAGATCTCGCCGCGCCAGGGGGTGAGGAGGTCGGGGTGGTGGACCTCGTAGTGGATGTGGGCCGGGCGGTAGAGGCTGCGTCCGAGGGCCGCGGCGGCCTCGGGGACTCCGTCGACGGCCGTGACGTGGGGGTCGGCGTAGGCGACGGGGGTGATGGTGGTGAAGGTGTAGCGGCCTTCGGCGTCGGTGAACTGGTGGCCACGCAGGTTGTACTTGGGCACGCCATCGTCGTAGAGACCGGAGTAGTTGCCGTTGTTGGCGGCGTGGTAGATGTCCAGCTTGGCGCCCGTGAGGGGTCGGCCGTGGCCGTCGAGGACGCGGCCGGAGACGATCAGCGGGGTTCCGGGTTCGTCGGGCCGCATGGGCAGGGTGCCGGGGTTGTCGACGCGTGGGGAGTCGGGGAGGTAGGTGGGGCTGTTGACATCGTCGGAGGGGGTGTAGCCGTCGCGGCCGCCCTGGAAGAGTTCGCTGTACAGGGGCATGGCGATCAACGCCAGGGGGGCGCCGGTGGCCGTCTGCATCTTCTGCAGCAGGTCGGTGACGGCGTTGAGGTCGTCGAAGGTCAGTCCCTCCTCGTCGCGCAGGCGGGCCAGGGCGTCCTTGAACGCCTCGACCAGACGCACCGCGCGGGGGTTGATCAGTGCCGGGTCGACGTGGGACGGATCGATGGTGGTCATGCCGGTCTACTCCTCGAAGGGTGCTGCTCGCGGTGTCGGGGATCAGTCGGTCGGGGCGGGAGCGGAGCGGCGGGGCGCGGATGGATAAGCCGGTGCCGTCGGTCATGCCGCGGGTCCTGTCGGTGGGCCGAGTTCCTCGCGGATGGCGGGGGCGACCTCGGTGGCGAGGAGTTCGATGGAGCCGTGGACCATGGGGGCAGGCATGCCGCCGAAGTCGACCTGCCCCATGAACCGGTCGATGCCCAGGAGTTCGCGTTCGGTGAGGAGCTTGTCGACGATCTCCTGGGGGCTGCCGGCCATCAGCGCGCCGAAGGGGCTAGACAGGGCCCGGTACTCGTCGGGGCCGACGAGCCAGCCGCGCCCGCCGGGTGTCTTCGGCCGCAGGTACTCGCGGTAGTAGGGGTAGAGCTCCTCGCGGGCGCTCTGCGAGGTCTTGCCGACGTGGAAGTGGCTGGTGACGCCGAGGCGAAGGACGTCGGTGGCATATCCGACGGCCTGGCCCAGGGCGCGGTAGTGCTCGGTGAGCTGGCGGGCGCGTCGGATGTCGCCGCCGATGAGGCCGAGGACCATGGGGAGGCCGAGTCGGGCGGCGCGTTCGACGCTGGAGAGCGTGCCGCCCACCCCGAGCCACAACGGCAGCTTCTCCTGCTGGGGGCGGGGCGGCACGGGGAGGTCGTCGAGGGCGGGGCGGTGGCGGCCGGACCAGGTGACGCGCTCGTGGTCGCGGATGGCCAGCAGGAGGTCGAGTTTCTCGGCGAAGACGGTGTCGTAGTGGGCGGGGTCGATGCCGAAGAGGGTGAAGGCTTCGAGGAAGGCGCTGCGTCCGGCGATGATCTCGGCGCGGCCGTCGCTGAGATGGTCCAGGGAGGCGAAGTCCTGGTGGAGACGGACCGGGTCGAGGGTGGACAGGACGGAGACGGCACTGGTGAGGCGGATGCGGGTGGTGGCCTGGGCGATGGCGGCCAGCGGGACGGCCGGGTTGGCCACGGAGAAGTCGGGGCTGTGGTGCTCGCCGAGGCCGAAGACGTCGAGGCCGGCCTGGTCGGCGGCGATCGCGTAGGAGACGATCTCGCGGGTGCGGCGGGCGGGGTCGTGGAGGGTGCCCCTGGCGGGGTCGGTCTGCAGGTCGGACAGGGACAGGATGCCGATCTCCACGGCGGACTCCTCCTGAGTGGGTGGCTCCGGTCGACGCCGGCGCCGTCAGGGGCGGGTCAGTTGCTGATGGCGGGCATGGCTCGCCGGTAGCGGGTGTCGGTGAGCTGCGAGACGAGGAAGGCGGCGATGTCGGCGCGGCTCATCGCGGAGCCGACCCGGTCGTGGCCGAGGAAGCCGGCGCGGACGCGGCCAGCGGCGGGCCTGTTCGTCGGGTTGGTGATGCGGGCGAGGGTGTAGTCGAGGCCGGAGTCGGTGACGGCCCGGGTCATGCCCTTGAGGTCGGCCAGCGCGTTGGGGAACAGCAGCCCGGCCATGACGGGCAGGACCCGGTGCTTCCAGTGCGGCTTGTCGCGCGGGTCGGCCAGCGAGGGCGTGGCCAGGCCGACGAAGCGGGTCACCTTCCGCGCCTCCATCGCCTCGACGACGATCCGCGTCCCTTCGGTGAGCGGGGTGCCGGTCGCGGACCGTTTCAGGGACGGGCCGAGAGCGCTGATCACCGCGTCCGCGCCGGCCACCGCCTCCCCGACGGCGGCGGCGTCGGACAGCTGGCCGGTGATGACCGTGAGGCGAGGGTGGGTGAGGGCGAGCTTCGCGGGCGTACGGACCAGGGCGGTGACCTGGTAGCCGTCGTCCAGAAGCCGCTGGACGACGAGGCGGCCGATGGCGCCGGTCCCGCCGAAGACGGTGACACGCATGACGGGGTCCTTGGGGACGGGGTCAGAAGCTGTAGGGGCCGAAGCGGCCCCAGGCGACCAGGGCGGCCAGGACGAGCAGGACGGCGTTGAAGGCGATCGCGCCGGGCTCCTTGCGGCGGGCGTGGGTGATCGCGGCCAGGACCATCACCACGACCAGGCCGGTCGCCGCCAGCGGGGTCAGGACGGGGGCGATGCCGGTGGCCGCGGGCAGGATCAGCCCGAGGGCGGCGGCCAGCTCCACGACGCCGATGAAACGGACGATCGTCTGGGAGAAGTCGGCCACCCAGGGCAGGCTGTCGACCAGCTTCTCCTTGGGCTGGGTGGACTTCATGACACCGGCCATGGCGAACATGGCAGCCAGCACGGCCTGCACGATCCACAGGAAGACGTTCACGGTAGGAGTCCTTCGGTAACGAGGTGGGCCGGGGCCCTGGCGTGGGACGCACCGGCCGGTCAGGCGTCGAAGACGGCCTCGGCCCGGTCGCGGCGCCGATGCAGGTCCCAGTAGAGGGGGGCGATCTCCTCGGATGTGGCGGTGGGAAAGCCCTCGGGGCCCTCATCGCCGATCCAGACGTTGATCGCTACGTGGGCGGCGTGGACGCCGCTGCCGGCCAGTTCCTTGTTTAGGTTGATGACCCAGTTGCGCAGGGCCGCGCCGGCAGGGTTGACGTTGCCCAGCATCGGGACGGGGTCCACCGAGCCGCCGCCGGAGGTGAACAGGAGGGTGCCGGCGTCCGCCTCGCGCATCGCGGGGAGCACGGCACGGGCGGCGGTGACGGCGCCGTAGAAGACGTACTCGAGGTACGGCCGCAGGTTCTCCGCCGTCGTCTCGGAGGGGGTGGCGATGGTGAGGCCGGGCCCGGGTGCGTGTGAGGCCGGGGAGTACTCCAGCACGTCGATGCCGCCGAAGTGGTCAGCGGCGGCGTTCAGGCCGGCGGTCAGGGAGGGACGGTCCAGGACGTCGGCGGGGAACGCGGCGGCGGTGATGCCCTCGGCGCCGAGCTGGTCGACGAGGGCGTCGAGCTTCTGCCTGGTGCGGGCGATCAGGGCGACGTCGAAGCCGCTGCTGCCGAAGACACGGGCGATGGCCAGACCCATACCGGGGCCGGCGCCGACGATGGCGATGGTGGGCATGATGCGGCTCTTCCGAGTAGTGGCGTTCAGGAGCAGGTGATGGCGAGCTTGCCGAGTGCGCCGGTGCCGAAGGCGGCGAACGCCTCCGGGGCCCGCTCCAGCGGGTAGGTGGCGGTGACGGGTATGCGGAGCGCGCCGGAGGCCGCCTGTTCGGCCAGCGTGGACAGCGTCCGGGCGTTCGGGTCGGCCATGATCGGGTGGACGGTGACGCCCGGGTCTTCGACCGCGTCGGGGGTCAGGCCGAGGGGGGAGGCGATCCGTCCGCCGGGCCGCAGCAGGCCGGCGAGCTGGACGCCGTCGCCCGCCAGGTGCAGCACCACGTCCACGCCCTCCGGGGCGAGGACGCCGACCCGGGCGGCGAGATCGCCGGTGTAGTCGACCACGTCGACTTTCGTCCCGGTCAGGGCGGTGACGAAGTCGACCTCGGCGCCCGGGCGGGCGGTGGCGATGACGCGGGCGCCGCGGGCGGCCGCGAGCTGGACTGCCAGCGCGCCGACTCCGCCGGTAGCCCCGGAGACCAGCACCGTCTCGCCCTCGGCGAGGGCTACGGCCGCCAGGCTGTCCCAGGCGGCGGTCCCGGCCAGGCCGAGCGCGCCGGCGTTCGGCGCCGCCAGGCCCTCGGGGATCGCGGCGACACCGTGGGCGGCGGGCACGGTGACGTACTCGGCCAGCGAACCGGTGCCGAGATACGGCTTCATCACCACGCCGAAGACGGCGTCACCGACGGCGAAGCCGTCCACGCCCTCGCCGAGCTCCTCGACGATGCCGGCGAAGTCCTTGCCGACCACCAGCGGGAACCGGTGCTCCATCATCCCCTTCAGATAGCCGGCCGCCGTGGCGGCGTCGAAGCCGTTCACCGACGAGCCGACCACCCTCACCAGCACCTCGCCGGCCTCCGGCCGGGGGGTCTCGACCTCGGTCACGGCCAGGGCCGAAGGAACCTCATGCAGCGTGACAGCAAGCATGACCACACACCTTCCCATAAGTGGAACGGCCTTCCCGATTCCACTGCCGCCCAGCGTAACAACAAAAGTGGGCCGCCTGTTCCAGATAGGTAGGATGGGGTCATGACTTTCTCCGCAGCCCCCGAGGGCGCCTCGGACCAGCAGTCCGGAACGGGGCTGCGCGCGGATGCCGAACGCAACCGCGACCGCATCCTGGCCGCCGCCCGCCGCCTGTTCGCCACGGAGGGTCTCGGCGTCTCGATGGCCTCCGTGGCCCGCGAGGCCGGCGTCGGCAAAGCCACCCTCTCCCGCCGCTTCGCCACCCGGGACGAGCTCATCAACGCCGTCTTCGCCGACCGTATGAACGGCTACGCCGCCGCCGTCACCGACGCCCTGGCCGACCCCGATCCCTGGCGCGGATTCGTCGGCTACGTCCACGCCGTGTGCGCCATGCAGGCCGCCGACCGCGGCTTCGCGGACGTCCTGACCATGACTTTCCCCGCCGCCAAGGCCCTGGAAGCCCGCCGCGCCGAGGCCTACGACGGATTCCTCGAAGTCATCGCCCGTGCCAAGGCGACCGGTCATCTACGCGACGACTTCACCGACCGCGACCTTCCGATCCTGCTCATGGCCAACGCCGGCGTCATCAACGCCACCGGCGACGCCGCCCCCGACGCCTGGCGCCGCCTCGTCGCCCACATGCTCCGCTCCTACGCCGCACCCGGTGCGCCGATCCCGCCCATGCCCGACGTTCCACCGCCGGCCGCCCTCTACCGTGCCATGGTCCGCATCACCCACCCCGGCCCCCACGCCACCTGATGGGACGGGTCTCCTCGTGAACCCGGCGCGCGGCGTCGTGCCGAGAGACCGTTGTCGTTCGCGGGGCCGCGCCGCGTCGTCAGGTGTCAGCGCGCCGTGGTGGGAAATCAGGCGGGACCCGTTCCGTCACGGGGCGAGTCGGGCGGGGAAGCCGCCGGTGGCGATCGGGCCCCAGCGTCGGGGCGTCACCCGGATGATCGACTTGCCCTGGCGAATCATCGCCTCCCGGTATTCGTCCCAGTTCGGGTGCTCGCCGGAGATGTTGCGGAAGTACTCGACCAGCGGTTCCACCGAGTCAGGCGTGTCGAGGACCTCGGCCTCCCCATCGATCTGCACCCAGGGGCCGTTCCACTCGTCGGACAGCACGACCAGGGACACGGCGGCGTCGCGCCGCGCGTTGCGGGTCTTCGCGCGTTCGGGGTAGGTGGACACGACCAGCCGCCCCGAGTCGTCCACCCCACCCGTCACGGGCGAGGCCTGCGGGGAGCCGCCCGCCCGGCGGGTGATCAGCAGGAAGCGGTGCCGGGGCCTGACGAAGTCCAGCAGGCCGGCCAAGTCCACGGGCGTGTTGGTGGCGATGGAGGGGCTCATGGAGGCACCGTACGACACGAACGCGCTGCGAGAGGGGCGCTGACAGGACCTGGCACGAGGTGGCGCCACTGTGCTGAGGCCGGCCTGGGGGGAGAGGGGTCGCCGTCGACGGTGGGTCGGCTGTTCCTGTCCGGCTCCGGCGTGACGGCGCCCGCCGGGCCGGCGCGGAGCATGGCCCGGCAGAGGGCGTCGTGCTCGGGCGAGGCGGGCAGGGGACCGCGGGCAGGAGCCTCGAAGGACTGGAAGCACAGCGCGACCACGCGTCGCCAGGCGTTCGGGCGGCTGCCCTGTGGCGTTGACGACGCCGGCGGTGGCCGTGTGTATCAGCACCAGGTCCGAGGGGTCGAAGTCCTTGCGCAGACGGCCGGTGGGCTTGACCCGGTCGATGAGCCGGACCAAGGCCTCATACGCCTCGGCGCGGCGGGCCTCCAGGGCCTTGGCGGTGGGCCCGGTGAGCAACCGGGGAACCACCTGCCATCGGAAGCGGTGCGTCGAACTCGCCGTGGACGACGGCGGCTCCCAGCCCTGACGCTCCGCCGGGCCCGCGCGGTCAGCGGGCGGTGTAGCCGCCGTCGACGGGGAGGGCGACGCCGACGACGAAGCTCGCCCCGGGGCTGCACAGCCACAGGACGGCGGCGGCGATCTCGTCGGCGCGGCCGAGTCTGGCGATGGGCTGGTTGGCGACGGCCTCGGCGAGGTCGAGTTCGCCCTTGTCGATCATGTCGGTGACCATGGGGGTCTCGATGGTGCCGGGGCAGACCGCGTTGATGCGGACTCCGCGCGGCGCGTACTCGAGGGCGGCGCTGCTGGTGAGGCCGAGCACGCCGTGCTTGGAGGCGTGGTAGGCGGCGCGGCCGGGGATGCCGACGAGGCCGCCGAGCGAGGAGCAGTTGACGATGGCGCCGCTGCCCTGCCGGCGCATCTGGGCGAGTTCGTGCTTCATGCAGGCCCACACGCCGCGCAGGTTGACGGCGTTGACGCGGTCGAAGACGTCGGCGGGTTCGTCGGCCGCGTCGCTGGGCGGGACCTGGATGCCGGCGTTGTTGAAGGCCATGTCGAGCCGGCCGTGGACGCGTACGGCGGTGGCGACCAGGGCCGCGACGTCGTCCTCGACGGAGACGTCGCAGCGTACGCCGGTGGCCTGGTGGCCGGCGCCGGTGAGGTCGTCCGCAGCCGTCCGGACGGCGTCCTCGTCGATGTCGGCGAGCACGACCGCCGCGCCGGCCTCGGCGAAGGCGCGCGCGGTCGCCAGGCCCATGCCCGAGGCGGCGCCGGTGACGAGGGCGACCTGCCCGGTGAAGTCGTAGGTCGGTCCCATTCTCTTCTCTCTTGTCCTTCTTCTTCGGTGACGGTGTGGAGCCGGTGCCCGACGCGAAGTCAGACGCGCAGGAGCACCTTGGTGGCGCGGCGTTCGTCCATGGCGCGGTAGCCGTCGGCGGCCTGGTCGAGGGGGAGGGCGAGGTCGAAGACCTTGCCGGGGTCGATCCGGCGGTTCCAGATCAGGTCCAGAAGCTCGGGCAGGAAGCGGCGCACCGGGGCGGGCCCGCCGTGCAGGTGGACGTGGGAGTAGAAGAGTTCCTCGCCGGGGAGTTCGACGCCGTGGGCGACGCCGACGTAGCCGACGTGTCCGCCGGGCCGGGTGGCGTGGATGGCCTGCATCATCGACTCCTGGGTGCCGACGGCCTCGACGACCGAGTGCGCGCCGAGCCCGCCGGTGAGCTCCTTGATCCTCGCCACGCCCTCGGCGCCGCGCTCGGCGACGATGTCGGTCGCGCCGTACTCGACGGCGAGCCGCTGCCGGGCCTCGTGCCGGCTCATCGCGATGATGCGCTCGGCGCCCAGCTGCTTCGCGGCGAGCACGGCGAGCAGCCCGACCGCGCCGTCGCCGACCACGGCGACGGTCTTGCCGGGGCCGGCCTCCGCCGCGACGGCGCCGAACCAGCCGGTGCCCAGCACGTCGGAGGCCGCGAGGAAGCTCGGGATCAGGTCGTCGGGCGGGACCTCGGGCGTGGCGACCAGGGTCCCGTCGGCCAGCGGGACCCGAAGACGCTCGGCCTGCGCGCCGAGCGGGCCCATCAGGACGCGGTGCACGCAGGAGCTCTGGTAGCCGGCGCGGCAGATCTCGCAGGTGTTGTCGGAGGCGAAGAACGACCCGACCACGAACTGTCCAGGGCGGACGTTCCGCACCTGGTCGCCGACCTCCTCGACGATGCCGACGTACTCGTGGCCCATGGGGGAGGGCTCCTGAAGCGGGTCGATCCCGCGCCAGGGCCACAGGTCGGACCCGCAGACACAGGTGGCGGACAGCCGGATGACCGCGTCGGTCGGTTCGACGATCCTCGGGTCCTGGCGCTCCTCCACCCGGACGTCGCCCGGGGCGTACATCACGGCACCACGCATGGTCGTGCTCCCTTCTGACGGTCTGCCCGGCCGACCGGTCCGATCTCCTCCACCCGTCCCGGCACCGAGGTTGGCGTGTTCGCCGGCGGGCGTGAAGGGGAGAGTCGCATCCCGGGAACGCCTCATCCAGGGAGGAATCCCTCCCACCCACAGCCTGCTCGGCCGGCGGCATCATGGCCCCACCCGCGGCTCGCGCCGCGCGTGCGGCGGGTGCCGTTTCCACGGGGTCAGCATGTGCCTATCGTGGCCTTTCGCGGGGAAGCCCGCCTCCTGAACGCGTCGCCGTCGCCGGGAAAGGCGCGTGCTCGAACCGGTGCTTTCTCCGGGCCGGGCCGGCAGGCTCACCGCACGGCCGAGCGGGTGATCCGCACCCGGACAGGACCTCACGACGAGGAGTGGGAACATGCGGTTGGGCGTTCACATCATGGGGTTCGACCACCCGGACGGGCCGGGCGCGCTGGGCCCCGAGCTGGCCGCCGCGGGAGCGGCGGCCGAGGCGGCGGGGGCGAGCTGGCTGTCGGTGATGGACCACTACTTCCAGATGGAGCAGCTGGGCGGCCCCGAACTCGCCATGCTCGAGTGCTACACGACCCTCGGCTACCTGGCCGCGCACACCTCCACCGTGCGGCTCGGCGCGCTGGTGACCGGGGTGACCTACCGCCATCCGGGGCTGCTGGCCAAGATCGTCAGCACCCTGGACACCCTCTCCGGCGGCCGGGCCACCCTCGGCATCGGCGCCGCCTGGTACGAACGCGAGCACCTGGGGCTCGGCGTGCCGTTCCCGCCGGTCGCCGAGCGGTTCGAGCGGCTCGAGGAGACGTTGCGGGTCTGCCTGCGGGTATGGGACCCGGAGGACAACGGCCCCTTCGAGGGCGAGTACTACCGCCTGGCCGAACCCCGCGACGTGCCCGCGCCGCTGAGCCGTCCGCACCCGGAGATCATGATCGGCGGCAGCGGTGAGAAGAAGACGCTGCGGCTGGTGGCCCAGTACGCCGACGCCTGCAACCTGCTCACCTCCACCCCGCAGGAGACCGCGCACAAGCTGGACGTGCTGCGCCGCCACTGCGACGACCTCGGCCGGGACTACGACCGGATCCGCAAGACGGTGATCTGCCGGGGGGAGGCGCTCGGCGATCTCGACGCCTTCGGCCGGGAGATGGCCGACCACGCCGGACTCGGCATCGACACCGTCATCGCGGCCACGGCGGAACCCCGGCCGGCCCGCTGGATCGAGGAGCGGGTGGCGCCGGCGGTACGGCGGCTGGCCGAACTCGGCTGACGGGCGCCGCCGGCCGGTCGGGTGGGGTCAGGTGAGGTTTTGGGAGGCGGGTAGGTGGTGGTTGGCGGCCCAGGAGGCGAGGATCCGCAGGCGGTCGTGGGTGGGGGAGCCGGGGGGCGCGGTCCAGACGGTCAGGTGCTGGTCGGGGTCGGTGTTGGCGGTGAGGGTGTCCCAGTCCAGGACGAGTTCGCCCACGATGGGATGGTTGAGGGTCTTGGTGCCGATGGTGCGGGCTGCGACCCGGGGTTCCCCCCACCACTCGGCGAACCGGGCGTCCCGCATCGACAGATCGCCGACCAGTGCGATCAGGCCGGGGTCGTCGGGGTACTTCGCGGCCTCCATCCGCAGTTGGGCGACGGCGGTTCTGGCCGAGGTCGTCCAGTCCGTGTACAGCGTCCGCATCGCCGGGTCGACGAGGAGCTCGAAGAGCCGAGGATCGTCCGACCGACGCGATCATCCGCATGGTCGTGACCTGCGTGTGGCTCGGACCTGTGGGCCCTACCTGCGTGGCGGCCCAGCTCCCGTCCGCGCCACCTGCCCGACCTCGTCCAGCGGGTCCTCGACGGCCGCATCGACCCGGGCCGGGTTCGACCTCACCCTGCCGTTGGACCAGGTCGCCGGACTGCCTCTCGTCGTCGCTCTCTCGTGGCAACGTCCACGACAGCGAGGGCCTGAAGCCCCTCCTCGCCGGTCTCCAATCGAGACACGACCCCGAACGCGGCCGGCACCACCGGCCCGGCAAGGTGCGCGCCGACAACGCATACGACCGGCCTGACCTGCGCAGATGGCTCCGTGGTAAGCGCCTTGCCGTCCGTATCGCCCGCAAGGGAGTGGAGTCCAGCCAGCGACTTGGCCGTCACCGGTGGTGATCGAACGCGCGATGTCCTGGCTGTCCGGCTACCGCCGCCCTCATCTGCCACAAACGTCTCTGCCGACTCACCACACAGGACACGGTCTCAATGAGATGGTCTCTCAGTCGGTGCGCACGGCGGCGTACGCGCCGCCGTCGACGAGGATGTCGACGCCGTTCAGGAAGCCAGCCTCCGCGGAGACCATGAAGGCCGCGACCGTGGCGACCTCCTCGGCCCGGCCGGTGCGGCCGAGGGGGGTGCGGCGCACCAACTCCGCCATCACGGGGTGCTCGGCGGCCTCCTGCCTGCCCTGCGGGGTGTCGATGACGCCGGGCGACAGGGAGCAGGCGCGGGCGCCGACCGGACCCAGGCGCACGGCCTCGGCGCGCGCGAAGCGGTGCACACCGTACTTGGCCCACGGGTACGCGGTCCCTGGGTTCTCGACGGCCGGGCCGAGCGACTCGCGCAGCCGGTCGAGGAAGTCCGGCGCGAGCGGGTCGTCCAGGACCGCCGTCACGGCTGGATCGGGGGCGACGCCGGACAGGAACGGTGCCATCGAGGCGTAGTACAGCATCGCGGTCCCGGGCCCGGCGAGAGGGCGCAGCGCGTCGGCGAGCAGCGCGGTGCCGATCAGATCCACCTGGAAGATCCGCCGCCAGTCGGCCATGGTGGGCGAGATGCCGGCGGCGTGGACCACGGGCCCGAGGTCACCGAGGTCGGCGACCCGCGCGGCGAGCCGGGCCAGCCCCTCCCGGTCGGTGACGTCGAGGGCGAACGGCTCGGCCCCGGCGCACTCCTCGGCGACCGCCGAAACGGTCGTCTCGTCGCGGTCGACGAGCAGCAGCACGTCCACCTGGTCGGCGAGCCGTCGTGCGCACGCCTCCCCCATCCCGCGTCCCGCGCCGGTGACGATGCCCACGGTCGTCATGGGTTCCTCCTTGCTTGCCAGGGGCTCGGTCGAGACCGATGCCCACGCGTGCGGATGGACCGCAGGGAAGCGGAGGAGACTGACGCCGGCCGGACGGTTTCCTGACCTTGCGCCGACATGACGCACCTCACACCCCGAGCCAATAGCCGAAGCCGCGCCGGGTACGGATCAGCGCGGGGTCCTCCAGGTCCACCTTGTGGCGCAGCCGGGAGACGAGCTTCTCGATGGCATGGTCGGCGCGGTACTCGCCCCAGACGTGCCGGCTGATCTGCTCCTTGGACAGCACGTGCCCGGCGTTGGCCAGCAAATGGCGCAGGAGCCGGTACTCGGCGGGCGAGAGCTCGAGCGGCCGCGGCCCGCGCCAGGCCTGGCAGGCAGCGTCGTCCAGACGCAGGTCCCCGTAGCCGGTGTCGCCCCGGCGGTGCTCGGCCCCTCGACGGCGGAGCAGCGTCTGGGCCCTGGCCAGGACCTCGACGATTCGAAGGGGCTTGGTGACGTAGTCCGAGCCATCCGCGTCGAGTTCGGGCAGCAACAAGTCGAGGGACTCGCAGGTGGCCAGGAAGAGCAGCGGGGGTCGGTCCGCCGGGGTGGTGCGGCGGCCCCGGGTGAAGCGGGCCAGATCGGGCAGCGTGGCGTCCCAGAGCACGAGGTCGAAGCGGCGTTCCGCGACCTGCCGCATCCCGTCCGCGCCGGTGGCGGCCGTCCTGACGCGGTAGCCGGCCATCCGCAGCGCGGTGGCGAGCAGGTCGGTGACACCGGGATCGCCCTCGACGACCAGGATGTGCCGCCCATCGCCACGCGGCGGCCAGGGCCTTTCCCGGCCCCAGGGCTTCTCACGCACGAGGTGCCTCTTCATGACAGGACCGATCAGTAGGGCGGGCGAACAGTCTAGACCTACTTGCCTAAGTCAAGCAATGGGATATGGTTGCCTGAGTTAAGCAACACCGTCGAGGAGAGAAGGCCCCATGAGCACGATGCGCTCAGTCCAGACCGGCGCCGTGAACGAGATCGCCGTCACCGAGATAGCCCGCCCCGTCCCCGGCCCCAGGGACGCCGTGGTGCGGATCCGCGCCTGCGGCATCTGCGGCACCGACGTCACCTTCCTGCACATGGGCGGTGCCCCCTTCGGCCCCGGTGGCTCGATGGTCCCGCTGCCGCTGGGCCACGAGCCGGCCGGCGAGATCGTCGAGGTGGGCACCGAGGTCAGCGGCCTGTCCGTGGGCGACCGGGTGGTCGTCAACCCGCAGGGCGCCCCCTCCGGCATCATCGGCTGCGGCGGCCCCCTCGGCGCCATGAGCGAGTACCTACTGGTCGAGAACGCCGTGGTGGGCGAGAGCGTCGCGGTCTTCCCCGACACGCTGCCCTTCGACGTCGCCGCCCTCAACGAACCGATGGCCGTCGCCCGCCACTGCGTGAACCGCTCCGCCGCCACCCCCTCCGACAAGGTCGTGGTCTTCGGCGCCGGCCCTATCGGCCTCGGCGCCACGATCTGGCTGAAGCTCCGCGGCGTCGAGCACGTCGTCGTCGTGGACGTGCTCCCCGAACGCCTGGAGACGGCTCTGGCCGTCGGCGCCGATGCCGTCGTCGACTCGGCCACCGAGGACCTGACCGCGCGGCTGACCGAACTACACGGCCAGGCCGCCAACGCCCTCGGCCAGCCCCGCCCCGGCACCGACATATACATCGACGCCGCCGGCGCCCCCGCCGTCTTCAACGCCGCGGTCGACAACGCCAAGTGGGGCGCGCGGCTGGTCATGGTCGCCGTGCAGAAGAAGTCCGACGCCATCGACCTTGGCGGAATGCTCCGCAGCGAGCTGACCCTGATCGCCTCCCAGGGCTACCCCACCGAGATCTTCGAGGTCACCCCGGAACTCGCCGAGCACCAGCAGCGGTTCGCCAAGCTGATCAGCCACCGCGTGCCCTTCGCCGAGGCCGAGCAGGCCTTCGAGCTCGTGCTGACCCCCGGGGCCGCCGAGAAGGTCGTCGTCACCTTCGACGACGCCGACGACGCCCGGTCGTAACCGGCCGGAGATCGCTCGACCGGTTCCGGCGCTCCGTAGGACACCAGGACCGCAGGAAACACTCCGTGCCCGACAGCCCGTCCGGAACCGGCCGACGCCGGCCGCGACTCGTCGAAGCGGCCGTCCCCGTCGCGCTGCTCGCCTGCTCGCTCCCCGGCAGCCTGCTCACACTCCCCGGCGCGGAGCGGCAAACCCCGTGGTGGCCCGGAGTGCTGCTGGCCGGCGTCTCCTGCGCCGTCCTGCCGTGGCGACGCGACCGACCACGCGTCACGGTGGCGCTTGCCGCCGCCTGCGCCACCACCACGGCAGCGCTCGGCTACATGCTCACCGTGTTGCTGCTGCTCGGCCCGCTGATGGTCGCGCTCCACTCGCTGGCCGCCCGCGCCGACCGAAGGACCGCCAACGCCTTCTGCGCCGCATGCGTCGCGGCACTGGTGGCCGTGGCGCTGGTGGCCGGCCCCGCCGAGCCACTGATCCTCAAGGCGGTCGGCCCCGCCGGCTGGCTGCTGCTGCCCACCGCCCTCGGCACCGCGCACCGGCTCCGCGCGCGGCAGGCCGAGCGGGCCCAGGAGGAGCGGGCGCGGTTCTGCGTCACCGAGGAGCGCCTGCGCATCGCCCGCGAACTGCACGACGTCGTCGCGCACCACCTCGTGCTGGCCACCATCCAGGCCGGTACCGCGGCCCGGGTCCTCCGCGACCGGCCGGTGGAGGCCGAACGGCTCGTCGCCGACCTCACCGGCACCACCGCCGCGGCCCTGCGCGAGCTTCGGGCGACCGTCGGCCTGCTGCGCCACGCGAACGAGGCGGGGCCCGCGCCGGAACCGGCCCCCGGCGTCATCGGAATCGCCGAGCTCGCCGCCTCGTTCCGGGGCGCCGGCCTCTCGGTCACGGTCGCCACCGAGGGCGAGCCGCAGCCGCTCACCGCCGGGGCCGACCTCGCGGCGTACCGCATCGCGCAGGAGGCGCTGACCAATGTCACCAAGCACGGCGCCACCCGCGCCGCGGCCGTGCGTCTGAGCTATCACCACGACCGCCTGCGCCTCACCGTCACCAACGCCGACGAGGGCCTCCGGCCAGCCGTGGGCCACGCGCCGGGCGGCGGCTACGGCCTCCTGGGTATGTGGGAGCGCGCCGTCGCCGCCGGCGGCCACCTCAGCGCCGGCCCGCGCGCCGGGGGCGGGTTCGAGGTGACCGCCGAACTCCCCCTCGACCGGGGCCGGCCCTGACGGGCCTCAGCCGATCCTGATCGGGTCCGTGCCGTGCCCGATCCGCGCCACCACGAGCCCGGCGGCGGACACCTCGGCGTACTCGGCGGTGTGGTAGCGGAGGACGGCGCCGGCTTCCGGGCCCTTCCTGGCCTCGACCGTCCACCGCAGCTCGTGGAAGAAGAACCAGGCGTCGAGGTGGCTGGCGACGACCTCGATCCCGCGCACGGCGTAGTGGGCGTGGAAATCCGACAGGTGGGCCCGCAGCTCCTCCACGCCGTGCAGCTCGGCGAGCGTCCCGGTGCCGGCCACGTAGTCCCGAAGGCCCGCCTGGATCTCCGGGTGGGCCAGCTCAACGATGGTGTCGACGTCCCCGTCGCGGTGCGCGTCGAGCAACGTCGCCCGCACCGCGCCCACGGCGTACCTGGCGGCCAGCGCGCCGTCGGCCGGGTCGCCGGCCAAGGTGTCCTGCTGGGTCCTGCCCCAGAAAAGCTCGCCGGTGATGCCTTCGGAGCCCATGGTGGGGAAGAGCACGATGATCGGCCGCTCGTGCTCCGCGCCGGTCTCCTTCTCCCGCCCGCGCCCCAGGCCGCTGACGAACGTGTACCAGGAGCCGTTGATCTCCGTCACCGGGCGGACCCCGACCACGGCGGCGTACCGGTGCATGGAGCGGTAGCTGTGCTCGATCTCCTCGTAGGTGGTGACGATCCGCTGGGTCGGGATCTCCCTGCCCTCCTCCAGGACGGGGACGACCGTGTACGCGTAGGGGCCGCTGGGCGCCAGGGTGTCCAGGATGTCGTCGACGACGTCCACGTACTCGGCCCTGACATGCCGCCACGCGGTCGCAGCGCTGCGCACCCGCAGGTCCGAGGTGGCCAGCAGCTCCTCGGCCGGGACCCGGTCTTTCATGTGCTCGCTCCTTCTGAGGCTGTCGTGAGCCCCCGAGGGTGGGGGAAGGGGGAGACATGAAAGCGCGGCCGGCTGACGTCTTCCGGCCGCTTCCCTGACACCTGGCGGACGTGCCACGGGTCACAGCGGACAGTCAAGGAAGAGCCCTCGCGCGTCCCAGACAGTTGACGAGCACCTCGCCGCGTGCTCGTTGCCTGCCATGTTCGAGGTGTGGCGGGTGATCGTGGGCGGCCGGGCCGCATGAAGTCCGTCGTGTTCGACGTCGACGGCCCGCCGGGCGACGCGGTGAGCAACCGCCTGGTCATCGAGAACGGCCGCCCGGAGTACGGTCCGGGCCGCAGGCGGGGCCCTGTCCGCTCACGACCGCCGGACCAGCCTGTGACGCGTTGACGAGGTCGTACACGCGCCGGGCCTCAGCCACCTTCGCGCGGTGCCGAGCGGCCCATGCCTGCAACGCACAGCGGCGAGCCGCATGACCAGCGAGGGCTCAAGAAGCGCCCCCGAAAGGCCCCACGCATCGCGCCTGTCCCGCCGAGAACGCCAAGATCGCGGCGCGCCTCGCCGCCGGAACGGCGACCTGAGATCCGCGACAACGCCCCACGCTGCCCCAAACACGCGCTGGTCAGCGCGCGAGATCACATGGGGCAAATCCAGGCGGAATGATCATTCCGTCGGGCGGTGCGTAAGAGAAACAGCTCGACCCGTGTCCGTGTTTCCACAGGTCAGAGGCCGAATCGCTGGGATGGCGGCGCCAGGGTTGAAACCTGGGGAGGCTGAGTCAGTAAATATGCAGTCTTCCTGCCACAAGCCCCTGATCAGGCATTTTCTGGCACTTGGTGCCCGCTGCCCCACAGGGGCCGACCCGAACGACGGACGGCGCAGCGGCCGGCGCGGTGGTTCCGGTGTGCCAGTCGTTCCCCCTCGGCCGTCCCGAAGAACAGCCGCCACGATGAGCCTCTTCATCCAGCTGGTGGGGGTAGGAGTTGTTCCAGGCATCCGTCAGCAACCTCCACGACCAGAACACCGGGCTCCGACAACGAACTGGCCGGGCTTGACGTGGGTGACCTCACTGCCGGCCTCCTCAACGACGCCAACGTACTCGTGCCACCTCGGGTGCGGGTCGCTGACGGGCTCCAGCCCCTGATAGGGCCATGGGCCGGAGCCGCAGACGCAGGTGGCCACCGGCCCGGATGTCGCCGGGGGCGTGGATCACGGTCGCTCACATGTCCCTACTCCTGTTTGCGTTTCTCGGGAGGGAAGGCACGGAGGTGGGCATCGCGCCGACGGGTGGCCCTTTCCCCGTCGGCCGCCGCTTCAGGAGTTCTGTCGTGATCCCTCTTCGTGCTTCGCGGCGGCGCCGACACCAGGAAAGCGCCAGAAACGGAATCACCAAGGGGGTTTCCGCGATGCGGCCCGTCACCCGCCGGCAGGGGGTAGAACGACTCCGTGTCCGACACCGCCGGCTGACGGGCGCGGTCTTCTTTCACGCCCTTTCCGGCGTGCTTCCCCGGGATTCTTTCCCGATCGGGAAGCAAGTCCCTACCAGGATGGAACCCGACCAGGGACAGATCCTTCCTACCCTTTCCGCCGAATCGCGTGCCATGCTTCCAGGGCAGGTTCAGGCAATCCTTTTCAAGGAGCAACACCCCCATGTCCTCCACTTCTCGCCCCACGGTCGCCGTCGCCTTCCACTCCGGCTACGGACACACCGCCGTCATCGCCGAGGCCGTCGCGCGCGGTGCCGCGGGAGCCGGTGCCGAGGTGATCTCCATATCCGTGGACACGATCACCGACGAGCAGTGGGCGCGGCTGGACGCCGCCGACGCGATCATCTTCGGCGCCCCCACCTACATGGGCACCGCCTCCGCTGCCTTCCACGCCTTCGCCGAGGCCAGCAGCAAGCGCTGGTACACCCAGGCCTGGGCCAACAAGATAGCCGCCGGCTTCACCAACTCCGGCGCCAAGAACGGCGACAAGTCCTCGACCCTGGGCTACTTCTTCACGATGGCCGCCCAGCACGGCATGCACTGGATCAGCCTGGGCGTCCAGCCGGGCTGGGCCTCCACCACGGGTAGCGAGGACGATGTCAACCGTTTGGGCTACTTCGTCGGTGCGGGCGCCCAGACGCCGGTCGATGCTGGTCCTGAGGGTGTCCACGCCTCGGACATCGCCACCGCCGAGGGCCTCGGCGCCCGCGTGGCCGAGCAGACGGCGTACTTCCTGGCCGGGCGGGCCGCCCTCGCGGCCTGAGACAGCCCCTTCACCGACCCCCGAGGAGCGCATCTGGACCGTTGTCCCGAGCGTTGCCCGGCTGACGAAACACCGCACCACGATCAATGGTCTCGCAGAAAGAGGTAATAGGGGATGGACAGCAACGCGACTCTTCCCAGCGTGGGCCAGACCTGGCTGGCGGACCTGGGCCCGGACACACCGCTCGGCCACTTCACGGTGGAGATCACCTTCGACTCGGCGACCCAGGTCAGCTTCGAGGTGACAGGCGGGGCCATCAAGGGCCGCAAGCAGACGATGGAGTACACCACCACCCAGCTCCGGGACGGCCTGTACGTCGTACGTTGGACCGAGCCCGACGCCGGTGACCACGTCACGCACATCGAGGACTACACGGAGGGCACCTGCATGGCCAGTTCCGTGATCAGCGGCGAGTTCGTCCAGCTACACGGGACGTGGACCCGCGTCCGCTGAACCCGCGGCCTGCGGCGGCCGACCCCCGACACCCTGACGGTGAGCGCTGCCAGGGACAGATCTCTCCCCCTGACAATGCCGCTCTCCGGTGTCAAGCTGGGAGGCATGAAGCGCGATCCTCGCCGCCATGATCTGGGAGAGTTCCTCAAGGCACGCCGCGCCGAACTCGCCCCGGCCGTCGTCGGTCTGCCCGACGGCGGCCCACGGCGCGTCGCCGGGCTGCGCCGTGAAGAGATCGCGGTACTGGCGGCCATCAGCACCGATTACTACGCCCGTCTCGAGCAGGGCCGTATCCAGCCCTCACCGTCCGTGCTGGAGTCCCTGGCCCGCGTGCTGCACCTGGATGACGATCAGCGTGCCTACCTGTACGAGCTCGCGGCCAATAACGAGTTCCGCGCGCCCCGTCGCCCGTCGCACCCCCGGGTTCAGCCGCAGTTGCAGCGCATGCTCGACGACATGGCGCACACCCCCGCCTTCGTGATCGGGCCGCGCACCGAGATCGTCGCCTGGAACGCCATGGCCGCCGCCCTGATCACCGACTTCGGGAAGATCCCGGAGAAGCAGCGCTACTACATCAGGCTGCTCATCACCGACCCCGCGATGCGCGATCTGTACGCGGACTGGGAGGGTGTCACCCGGCTGGCCATCGCTCAGATGCGGATGCACAACACGAACAACCCCGGGGACGTGCGACTCGCCGCCCTGGTGGGCGAGCTCTCGGCCCAGGACGAGCAGTTCCGCCGGTGGTGGGGCGCCCACGATGTCGCCGTCCGGGACACCGGAAACAAGCACCTGCGCCACCCCGTCGTCGGGAGCCTGTACCTCGACTGGAACGCCGTCACCTGGGCCGCCGACCCCGACCTTCAGATCATCGTCTGGACCGCTGAACCTGGCACTCCAACCCACGACAGCCTGCGCGTGCTGGCCTCCTGGTCGGCGGACTCCAGCCGATCGACACGCAGCTCCACCTGACCGCCCCAGCCTCCTCTCCCACAGGTGAGGGGCATCGCTGTTTCCGGACAGGGAGTTGGCCGACTATTTCATGCGG
Organism: Streptomyces millisiae; assembly: GCF_031845425.1. Classification (NCBI taxonomy): domain Bacteria; kingdom Bacillati; phylum Actinomycetota; class Actinomycetes; order Kitasatosporales; family Streptomycetaceae; genus Streptomyces; species Streptomyces millisiae. The sequence goes on along the minus strand of NZ_JAVREM010000050.1, from coordinate 17,400 downwards.
CGAGTTGCAGCTCTTCGAACTCGACGCGGACTTCCCGAGGGGGACTGTAACCTATCGCCGAGTGAAGTCGCCTGGGATTGTGCCAGCGCTCGATATATCTGGTGATGTCTCTTCGGGCTGCTTCGCAAGTCAGGCATGTCGCACGTGAGACTCGCTCGTTCTCCAGGGCACTGAAGAACGATTCGGCCATCGCGTTGCCGCAGCAGATCCCGGTTCGGCCGGCGGACCTGCGAAGGCCGAGCGAGTTGAGGACCTCGCCGTACTCCGGGGACATGTGTCGCCTCCGTGGCCGGAGTGGAATATCGCTCCCTGCGGCAGTCGCCTGTTCCGGTCTGCTTTCCGTGTAGCTCGGGATATCAGCGGAGTCTGCTAAGAGCTCATCTCATTTGGCTGGTTGAGGGTACGCTGCGTGCTGCGTGACACCGGGGATCTCGAAGGGGCGAAGCGGGAGTTCCGCCGGAGTGTGCGCACCCGCAAGGCGTCCTCCTTCACGCGGACGCATGCGGTGACCCTGGGGTACCTCGGGTCCGTGCAGGCGCGACAAGGGGGCATTGAAGAAGCGTGTGCAACGTGGTCACGTGCCCTCGACCTCATGGACGGTGTCCACTCCGCCCGCGCCCGACGTACCGCGGCAGACATGCGCCGTGCCCTGTCGCCGGTGCGTGCCCGGGGCATCCCCCTCGTCAGAGACATCGACCACCGAGCCGCCGCGTTCCTGGCGCAGTCGTCCTGAAGCACGGACCTGATCACCTGGAGACCACAGATGACCGAGGAGTTCACCGTCGTCCCCGTCGCCCACGTCGTGGGCGGCCGGATCGAGCCGACTGACGACTACTGGGGCGGTAGCCGCGCCATCATCCGTATCGACGCGACCAGGTTCGGCACCGGCTCCGTCGTCGGCCTGGAGGATTTCTCGCACATCGAAGTGGTCTTCCGCTTTCACCTCACGGACCCGACGGATCTCCACCCCGAACCGCGGCGCCCACCGGACAATCCCGACTGGCCGGCGGGAGGCATCTTCGCCCACCGCAACATGCGCCGGCTCAACTGGCTCGGGGTGTCTCGCTGCCGTCTGCTCAAGGTCGACGGCCTCGACCTCCACGTGGAGGGCTTGGACGCCGTGGACGGCACGCCCGTGCTGGACATCAAACCCTGGTTCGAGGAGATGGGCCCGCGTGGGGAGGTCCACCAGCCCGCCTGGCCAACCGAGATGCTGGCGGACTACTACGCCACCCCCCGTGACTAGCGCAGGGTTCCAGGCCCTGCATGAATGATTGAATCCTCGAGGCCGGTGTTCGCGTGCACAACAGCGGTCGCAGACACCAGCAGAAGCCCAGGTAACAGGCGCAACAGCTGCATCTACTACACCCCGTGGGGAATCCTGGGGTTCTACTACGACACTTCCTGCACGGTTTTCCGGCCAGACGCTCCACCTCGGGACCCATGACGCCTCCCTCGACCAACTCGATCGCCTTGAAGGGGACGAGGTCACCGTGGAGGTGGTCGAATCGCGACACACGAGGGCTGGTCCCGGTGCCCGAGGCGCCGTTCGGCGGGGGTAAGGGGAGCGGCGTGGGGGGACCTCTCATGGCACAGGGGAACACCCCTCAAGGTGTTGCGCATGGCGCTGTGCGGGCTCTCAGCGGCGCTGCTTCTCCAGCAGGCGTTCCGAAATGGTCGTCGCCGCCTGCTTGACGGCGAGCACCGCGTGCTGGACCTCGACGTCGCGCCGCTCGTTCTCGTCCCAGGCGACACCCACGCTGCCCAGAGAGGTCTTCTGATCGGTGAGTATGGGTGCCGCGACGCTGTAGACGCCGGGGTTGAACTCTCCCACGGTCAGGACGTAGCCGTCCTTCTTCATCTGACCCAGGGTCGCGCGGAAGGCGCTCCACGTGCTGCCCAGCCCGGCGTTCTCGATCTCGCCGCTCTGACGGGCGTAGATGGCCTTCAGACGGTGATGGGGGAGATGGGCCAGGATGACCTTCGACACCGCTCCTTGGAACAATGGGCGCCGCTGCCCGCGGCTGAAGCGGTTCTCGGGGCTCAGCGGGGCACGGTACTCGCCGACGCACAGGACCGCGTCACGGAACGCGGTGCACAGAAGAGCCGAGTGCCCGATCCTGTCCACCAGATCCTCCAGTACGCCATGGCTGGCGAGGAGCAGTGGGTCCGTCAGGCGGATCTGCAGGTCCATCTCGATGATGCGTGGGCCGAGGGCGTAGTGGCCGTTGCGTACCGCGTCGAGCAGCCCCGCCTCGTGCAGGGTCTTGATGTACCGGTACCCGGTCGACCGGGAGGTTTCCAGGGCCTCGATGATGGCGGCCGTGGACCACACGGGCTCTGTTTCGCTGAACAGCTCCAGGATGTGGAGCATCTTGGCCAGGCTCGCGCCGCCCTGAGTCGCTGTCACTGCCATTTAGGTAAAATATCCCGCATTGTGGGATATTGTCAAAGATGGTGACCATGGGGACCGTCCTGACGACGGCGGTCGGTTCGGCGGCGCTGGTAATGGTGGCCATGCTAGTGCCCCGCCGGGCCCCGTTCCAGCGGTGTGAGACCGGAGCGACTGTTCCCGGTGCTGGCGGTCGGCCGTCGACGCGCTGGAGCCGGAACGTCGGGGCCCGAGCAGCGCGGAACGCCCCGCTCGGGCCCCGAGGTTCCGGGCTCCAGCCGCCTCGCCCCAGCCGGCGGATCACGCGCGTGGGATCGCCATGTACTTGTACTCGAGGAACTCGTCGATGCCCACACGTCCGCCCTCGCGGCCGAGACCCGAGGCCTTGACGCCGCCGAACGGCGCGGCGGGGTTGGACACGATGCCGGTGTTGAGGCCGACCATGCCGACCTCGAGGGCTTCCCCCACCCGGAAGCCGCGGTCCACGTCCTGGGTGAACAGGTAGCCCGCCAGGCCCCAGGGGGTGTCGTTGGCCAGGCGGACGGCCTCCTCCTCCGTGTCGAACGGGACGACGGGAGCCACCGGACCGAAGATCTCCTCGGCCATGAGGTCCGCGTCGGCCGAGACGTCCGAGAGGACGGTGGGCGAGTAGAAGTAGCCAGGGCGGTCGGGCCGGTTCCCGCCGCAGACGACCTTGGCGCCCTTGCCGACGGCGTCGTCGACCAGTTCCTGGACCTTCCGCAGGGCCTTCTCCTCCACGAGCGGGCCGACCTCGGTGCCGGGCTCGGCGCCGTCGCCGACCGACAACGCGCCCAGCCGTGCGGCGAGACGGCGCGCGAACTCCTCGGCGATGGGCCGCTGGACGAAGATCCGGTTCGCGGCGGTGCATGCCTCGCCCATGTTGCGCATCTTGGCCGCGACCGCTCCTTCGACCGCGCGGTCCAGGTCGGCGTCCTCGAAGACGACGAAGGGGGCGTTGCCGCCGAGCTCCATCGACGAGCGCATGACGTGCTGGGACGCCTGCTCGAGCAGGCGGACGCCCACCGCGGTCGACCCGGTGAAGCTGATCTTGCGGGCGATGCCGCTCGCCATCCACGGTGAGACCACCGAGGAGGCGTCGATCGTGCACACGACGTTGAGGACGCCGGCGGGGAGCCCGGCCTCGACCAGGATGTCCACGAGCGCCAGGGAGGAGAGCGGGGTGAGGTTGGCGGGCTTGAACACGATGGTGCAGCCGGCCGCGATGGCCGGTCCGATCTTGCGGGTGCCCATGGCGAGCGGGAAGTTCCAGGGGGTGACGAGGACACTGGGGCCGACGGGTTCGCGCGAGACGAGGATGCGGTTCTTCCCGTCGCCCGTTGTCGTGAGGTCGCCGCCGATGCGGACGGCTTCCTCGGAGAACCAGCGGAAGAACTCGGCGGCGTACGCGACCTCGCCCCTGGCCTCGGCGAGCGGCTTGCCCATCTCAGTGGTCATGATCAGGGCGAGCTCGTCCTGCCGCGCCATGATGAGGTCGTAGGCCCGGCGCAGAATCTCGCCGCGCTCACGGGGCGCCGTCCTGGCCCAGTCCCTCTGCACGCGGCCCGCGGTCTCGATGGCGCGCAGTGCGTCCTCGGGGCCGCCGTCGGCCACGGTCGCGACGACCTCCTCGGTCGCCGGATTGACGACGTCGAAGCGGGCACCGGACGCGGCTTCGCCCCACTGCCCGTCGATGAAGACGCCTGTGTTGACTGTGGCGATGACCTCGCGTGCTCGCTGTGAGGTGCGGAGGTCGCTGGCGTTGGTGGTCATCGGGGTTCTTCCGTCTCCTCGGTGTGGCGGTCTCTGGTCGGGGGAGCAGTCGGGCTGGTGGCTCTGGTCGCGCCCCGGTCGAGGACCTGGGCCAGGTGCAGGCCGGGCCTCGCGGGATCGAGCTGGTCCACCTGTCTGGCGCACGAGAAGCCGTCGGTCAGTACGGCGACGTCGTGGTCGGTGGCTCTGAGCGCGGGGGCGAGCGCGTGCTCCGCGACCCGCATGCTCACGTCGTAGTGGTCGGCTTCGAAGCCGAAGTTCCCGGCCACGCCGCAGCAGCCGTTCGCGTCGACGATGTCGCGCACGCCGGCCGCCTCTAGCACGGTCCGCTGGGCCGTGGCCCCGAAGACCGAGTACTCGTGGCAGTGCGTCTGGAGTACCGCCCGCTGTGGCACCGGCCTCGCCGGGGACGGCTCCCAGCCCGCTGACACCCGGTCGGCGAGGTGCGCGGCGAAGCTGCGCACGCGCGCCGCGACGCGCTCGGCTTGCTCCGTGTGGACGAGTTCGGGCAGGTCCTTCCGGAGTGCGGCCGCGCAGCTCGGCTCGACGACGACGATCGGCCGGTCGGTGCCGTCGTCGAGCGCTTCCGCGGCCTTGGCGAGCAGCCGCTTCGCGGTACCGAGCTGGCCCGTCGAGATCCACGTCAGACCGCAGCAGGCGTCGGCGGCGCATTCGACGGCGTCGCCGGCGTCCGCGAGGACGCGGGCCGCCGCGCCGGCGACCTCGGGCCGGAAGCCGCGCGTGAACGTGTCCACGAACAGGACCGCCGCGTCCTCGCCGGCGGCCCCCGGGGCCCGGACGCCGGCTTCGGCGATCTCGCGCCGCCACTCCCGCGCGCTGGCGAACCGCGGCAGCGCGCGCTTCGTGGTGAGCCCGCCCGCCGCCGCCGCGACCTTGCCCAGCGGGGTCGTGAGGACCGCGTTGACGATGCCGGGGAGGCGGCCTGTCAGCTTGAGCCACCGTGGTAGCCAGCCGAGCGAGAAGTGCGTGAGCGGCCGGCGGCGGCCACGGTGGTAGTGGTCGAGGAACTCCGACTTGTACGTGGCCATGTCGACACCGGCCGGGCAGTCGGTTGAGCAGGCCTTGCACGCCAGGCACAGGTCCAGGGCCTCCCGGACCTCCTCGGACCGCCAGCCCTCCTCGACCGTGCGCGCGCCACGGACCATGTCCTGCAGGACGCGGGCACGGCCTCGTGTCGAGTCCTTCTCGTCCCGTGTGGCGCGGTAGCTCGGGCACATCACCCCGCCGCCGTCCGCGCGGCACCGGCCCACGCCGATGCAGCCCTGGACGGCGTGGACCCACGGATCCGTCCCGGCGGACGTCGCCGGTCGCAGGTCGAAGCTCGTGCGCCATTCACGCTCCGGAACCCCCGCGAGGGCGAGGTGGGCGTCCATGGGGTCGGGATCCGTCATGGAGCCCGGGTTCAGGATGCCCGCCGGGTCCCACAGCCGGCGGCACTCGGAGAACGCGGCCAGCACCTCGGGCGAGTACATGAGGGGCAGCAACTCGGACCGCGCACGGCCGTCTCCGTGCTCGCCCGACAGCGATCCGCCGTGCCGGACCACGAGCTCCGCGGCCCGGTGGGTGAAGGCGCGGAAGACCTCGCGGCCCTCCTCGCTTCGCAGGTCGTAGGTGATGCGGATGTGCATGCAGCCGGCGCCGAAGTGCCCGTACATCACGCCGGTGAGCTCGTGCTCGGCCAGGAGTTCGCGAAGGTCCGCGAGGTAGTCGGCGAGCCGCTCCGGCGCGACCGCCGAGTCCTCCCAGCCCGGCCACGACTCGCCCCCTGACGCCAGACGGGAGGACAGTCCTGCCCCGTCTTCCCGGACCCGCCAGAGCGAGGCACGCTCCGCCGGGTCCGCGGCCGCACGGCCCTGCACGAGCCGCCCGTTCTTCGCCAGCCGCGTGAGCAGCCGGTCCGCCTGGGCGCGCACCGACGCCGCGTCGTCGCCGTCCAGGTCCACGAAGAGCCACGCCCGCCCCTTGGGCAGGCCGAGGACGGAACCGGAACCCCGGCGGTGCCGCATCGTGGCGACGATGGCCTCGTCGGTGCCCTCGACGGCGGCCGGCGAGAACTCGAGGATCGTCGGGACGTCGCGGGCGGCGTCGACGACGTCCGCGTAGCCGAGACAGACGAGCAGCGCGCTCGCCGGCTTCGGCACGAGCTTCATGCGAGCGCCCACGACGACGGCCCACGTCCCCTCGGAGCCGACGACCGCGCGCGCGATGTTGAACTTCTTCTCCGGCAGGAGGTTCTCGAGGTGGTAGCCGGAGACCTGCCGGGGAATGCGGCCGAACTCGAGTCGGAAGGCGCTCAGGTTCTCCTGTGCCAGCCGGGCCAGCGACGCCGCGAGGGCTTCCGCCCGGGTGACGGAGAACAGGTCGGCGGGATCGGTGGCTCGGATACCTGTCTCGGTCGCCGTCAGCCGCGCGCCGTCGGACGTGACGAGGTCGATCTCCGCCACGTGGTCGGAGGTGCGGCCGTAGCGGACGGAGTGGTTGCCGCACGCGTCGTTGCCGATCGCCCCACCGACCGTGGCGCGGTTCCTGGACGAGGGGTCGGGCGCGAATGTGCGGCGACCGCCGGTGGCGCGCTCCACCTCGCGGGACAGCGCCGCGAGCACGACGCCGGGTTCGACATCGACCGTCCCGGCCTCCTCGTCGACGGCGAGGACACGGTCCATGTGCCGGGAGAAATCCAGCACGAGCCCGGGACCGACGGCGTTGCCGGCCATGGACGTGCCGCCCCCTCGGGCGATGACGGCCGTGCCGCTCGCCCGGCACGCCGCGACGGCGGCCACGACGTCGTCGACGGTGCGCGGAAACACGACCGCGAGCGGTTCGACGCGGTAGTTGGAGGCGTCGTAGGAATACTCGGAACGCCGCCGCGGCGACGCCTCAGCCGGCACCCCCGCCTCCGCGAGTTCCCGGAGCAACGCCGTCACCGGACGGCTGGCGGGATCGGTCATGGGCATGAGCTCTTTCTCGGAACGTCAGTCAGTGGCCGGTGACCGCGACACGGGGCCGCGGGTGCCCCGTGTCGTCCGGCGTCGGCTCAGAAGGTGTGCAGCACCGCGCGAAAGAACTCGGTCGGCTCGACGGCCTCGACGGGAACCGGACCCTCGTTGGCCGAGAACTCGTACCCGGTCTCGGGACCGTACTCCTCGCCGCCCGCCGACACCCTGCCGTCGATCTGGAACAGGATCTCGATGGAGGGGTGCTGGCCCGCCTGGTACACCGCACCGGCGTCCAGACGAAGGAAGCCGATCCGCAGATTGCGTTCCGTGAAGCTTCCCAGCCACTTCTCCTGGAGGCCCGCGCCGCCGGGCTGCCATGCGAAGGCCTTCGGGTCCATCGCGATGACATCGGTGTACCGCGGAGCCGCGAACTCGAGCTTGCCTCCCGTGGCGTGTTGGAAGATCGCCTGCGAACCATCCATGGTCCGGGGCACCCCCTCGGCGTCCGTGTAGTGGTACAGGCCTTTCTTGAACTCCCCGGTCTTGTTCAGCTCGGCGTTCACCGCCTCACGCTGCGCGACGCTCAGGTAGCCGGCGCCACTCGCGCCGCCGCACTGCAGGACCATGGTGCGAAGCCCCTCGGGGCGCTCCTGGGGGCCGTAGTGGACGCTCTCGGGGAAGTACCCCACCCACCCTTCCTCCAGCACGTCGGTATCGGTGTACGGCAGCCTGCCCCGGATGACGTAGCGGATCTGGTCGAAGTTGTGCCGATGGCGAGGGGTCCGCCAGCCGCCACCGCCTGTGAGGCCCATGTTCAGGTCGTAGTTGTTGGGCGAGCCGTCTTCTCCGAACAGCAGGTGCTTCTGGTCGAGTGTTCCCTCGCGCATGGTTCCGACCCGTTCGCTGTCGGTGTCGGATGCCTTGCCTACGCGCATCTCTGCTCCTTCACGCAATCGATGTCGCCCCGCGGTGAGCGCCGGTGGGCCCCGGCGTCCTTTCTGCCCGCAGGCGTCCGGCGGGGGCGACCGTCGCCGTTGACGATATCCCATAATGCGGGATAACTTCCAAGGGGTGGTGGGGATGCCACCTCCCGTCACGCACGAGTGACGCTCCAGGAGCCCCGTCCACCACTGCCCGCACGCCCACCACGAAGCGCGACGCCACGAGGATCGACGATGACGACGACACCCCTGACCCACACCCCACATGACTCCGGCGTGCCGGCGTCGGCGCGGGACTTCAGCGTCGAGGGTCGGGTGGTCGTCGTCACCGGTGCCGCCCAGGGCATCGGCCGCGAACTGGCGCGCCAGTTCGCCGCGGCCGGAGCCGTCGCCGTGGTGGCCGACATCGATGTCGACAAGGCGGACACGGTCGTCAAGGAGATCCAGGACGCCGGTGGGGTCGGTCTGGCCGTCAGGGTGGACGTGGCCGACGAGTCGTCCGTCCTGGCGATGGTCGACACCGTCATCGAGCGGTGGGGCCGGATCGACGTCCTGATCAACAACGCGTCGATCTTCGCGACCATCGAGAAGGCGCCGTTCGACCAGATCCCCGTGGCGCAGTGGGAACAGGTGCTGAAGGTCAACGTCACCGGGAGCTACCTGTGCGTCCGGGCGGTGGCCCCACACATGCGCGCGGCGGGCTTCGGCCGCATCATCAACGTCTCGTCCGACGCGGTGACCCGTGGCACCGCCAACTACCTGCACTACGTCACCTCGAAGTCGGCCCTGATCGGCATGACCAACTCCCTGGCGCGCGAGCTGGGCGGCCACGGGATCACCGTCAACTGCGTGCGGCCCGGCATGGTCGCCACGGAGGTCGAGCGCGACCAGCCCGCCGAGGCCCGTGCGCGCGCGGCGGCCCAACAGTGCATCCCCCGGGGAATGGTCCCCACCGACCTGGTCGGCGTCATGTTCTTCCTGGCCACGCCAGCGTCCGCGTTCGTCACAGGCCAGACCATCGCGTGCGACGGCGGCTACACCCACAGCAGTTGACCCACCCGACAGCCACACGCAGTCTGAGGAGACCTCGCGCATGAGGCAGTACCCGCACCTCTACATCGACGGTCGATGGACTGAGCCGATCGAGCCCCGCGAACGGGAACTCGTCGACCCGACCCACGAGGAGGTCTTCGCCCAGGTGGCCCTGGGGGGTGCCGCGGACGTGGACCGCGCGGTCGCCGCGGCCCGACACGCGTTCGAGAGCTTCTCGACCACCTCGGTGGAGGAGCGGATCGCGTTGATCGACCGGGTCATCGACGTGTACGAGTCGCACATTGGCGACTTCTCCGAGTTGATCGCGCGCGAGGTCGGTATCCCCGTCAGCAACCGCGCTCAGGTCACGGGCCCGGCCGAACACCTGAGGGCGGCCCGCGACGTCCTGCGCGAGTACCCGTTCGAGTCGCGGGTCGGCAGCGCCATCGTCCGTCGCGAGCCGATCGGCGTCTGCGCGCTGATCTCACCGTGGAACTGGCCGGTCCAGACCGGCGTGATCAAGGTCGTCTACGCGCTGGCCGCCGGGTGCACGGTGGTCGCCAAGCCCAGTCTCAACTCCGCCGCGAGCGGTGTACTCCTGGCCCAGGTGCTGCACGAGGCAGAGGTGCCGCCGGGCGTGTTCAACCTGGTGAACGGCACCGGCCGCGAGGTGGGCGACGCGCTGTCCCACCACCCGAGCGTGGACATGATCTCCTTCACCGGGTCCACCGCCGCCGGCAAGCAGGTAGGGGCCGCGGCCGCGGGCACCGTGAAACGTACCTGTCTCGAACTGGGTGGGAAGTCGGCCAACATCGTGCTGCCCGACGCCGACCTCGAACGGGCCGCGCGCTGGAACATCCAGCGCTGCTTCTTCAACGCCGGCCAGTCCTGCCATGCTCCCAGCCGCATGCTGGTGCACGAAAGCCAGGTGGAGCAGGTGGTGCCCTTCCTGGTCGACGAGGCGCGCCGCTACCGCCTGGGTGACCCGCTGCAGAGATCGACGACCATGGGGCCGGTCGTCAGCGCCGCCCAGTTCACGTCCATCAGAGACCACATCCAGAGCGGTCTCGACGAGGGCGCCCGCCTCGTCACCGGCGGTGTCGAGCGGCCCGACGGTCTCGACCGGGGTTATTTCGTACGTCCCACGGTGTTCACCGGAGTCACATCGGACATGAGGATCGCCCGAGAGGAGGTCTTCGGCCCTGTCCTGGCCGTCCTGTCCTATCGCGACGAGGACGACGCCCTGCGCATCGCCAACGACTCGCCCTACGGGCTCGGCGGATATGTCTTCGGCGGCCGGCGGACGAACGCCCACCGCGTGGTGAACGGGCTGCGCGCCGGACGCATCAGCTACAACGGCGCGGCGACGGACTCCCACACCCCCATGGGCGGATACAAGCAGTCCGGCATCGGTCGCTCGATGGGCAGGTTCGGACTCGAAGAATATCTCGAAGTCAAATCCGTGTACGGGTTCGAGGACGAGGCGCAAGCGTTGCCGACCTTGTTCGGCTGAGACACCCCGAGCCCGTCAGGAGCCTTCAGCACATGAACGACGAAGCGATCCCTCTGCTGCGCAATCCCGCCAAGGAGAAGTTGTCCAGGGGCGAGCCGGTGTTCTCGATGACCATTCGACTGGTGCGGACCGTCGACATCGCCGCCATCGCCCACACGGCGGGTTTCGACTCCGTCTACATCGACATGGAGCACAGCAGCTTTCCCCTGGAAGCCGCGGGCCAGATCTGCATGGCCTGTACCCATCTGGGCGTCACCCCCCTCGTCCGCGTCCCCGGCCCCGACCCCTTCCTCATCGCCAGGGTGATGGACGCCGGCGCCATGGGGATCGTCGTGCCCGGCGTGCAGTCCGCCGACGAGGCGCGCGCCGCGGTTCGAGCCGTGAAGCACGCGCCCCTGGGCGAGCGCTCCCTGGCGGGCGCGGCGCCCCAACTGCACTACCGGCCCCTCCCCGCCGATCAGACCGTCCGCGAGCTCGACCAGGCATCCATGGTGGTGGCGATGGTCGAGTCCCGGGCCGGTCTGGACGCGGCGGACGCCATCGCCGCGGTGGACGGCGTGGACGTCCTCCTCGTGGGCGCGAGCGACCTCAGCGGCGAACTGGGGGTCGCCGGGCAGGTGGACCACCCCCAGGTACACGAGGCGTTCCTGCACGTCATCGACGCCTGCCGAGCACACGGGAAGGCCGTGGGCCTCGGCGGCCTCGGCGGGCGGCCGGACCTCATCCGGCGGTATCTGGAACTCGGAGCCGGCTACGTCTCCACCGGCAACGACATCTCGTTCCTCAGCGCCGCCGCGGCACAGAAGCGTCGGCAGTTCGACTGATCGTCTCGTCACGGAACAGGAATCGCACATGAAGATCTGCGTGTACGGCGCCGGGGCCGTGGGCGGGCACATCGCCGGACGCCTCGCCGGAGGGCGAGCCGAGGTCTCGCTGATCGCCCGCGGGGAGCAACTCGCCGCGATCCGACAGCACGGGCTGCGGGTGGAGACCCGTGACGGAGAGCTCGTCTCGCACCCCGTCGCCACCGACCGCCCCGGCGATCTGGAGCCACAGGACGTCGTCATCGTCGCGGTCAAGGCCCCGGCCCTGCCAACCATCGCCGAGCACGTCGGTTCCCTGCTCCACCAGGACGGCCTGGCGCTGTTCGTCACCAACGGCATTCCCTGGTGGTACTTCCACTCACACGGCGGAGCCCTGGACGGCACCCACCTCCGGCGGCTGGATCCCGGGCGGCTGCTGTGGGACCACGTCCGTCCGGAGCGCGCCGTGGGCGCCGTGGCCTACACCGCCTGCAGCGTGATCGCGCCGGGGGTGATCCGTGCCGAGAACCCACGCAACCGCCTGATCATCGGACGCCCCGACGGCCGGCCCGACGGGAGGCTCGACACCCTGGCGTCGCTCCTGAATCCGAGCGGCCTGGAGGTCGGCGTCACGCCGAGGATCCGCGACGCGATCTGGGCCAAACTACTCATGAACCTGATCGGAGGCTCGCTGGCCGTCCTCAGCGCCTCGCCCATGAAGGACGTCCTCGACAAGCCCGCTGTGGCGGGCACCGCCAAGGCGATGGCAGCCGAGGGCGCCGCCATCGCCCGCGCCCTGGGCTGCGATCCGGGCGACCCCGACGAGGGCCTGAGCAAGCTGGCGAAGTCCGGGCATCTACAGAGCATCGCGCAGGACCTGCGGGCCGGCCGGCCCATGGAGATCGACGCCATGTTCCGGGTCCCCCTCGACCTGGCCGAACGGTTGGGGGTCCCGACCCCCAACCTCGACCTGGTGATCGAACTGGCCACCCAGCGGGCCCGTGCCGCGGGCCAGTATCACGACACCAGTCGATGACATCGCAGCGTCCGGCCTGAGCGGCGGTATCGGCGGGTGCGGCGCCCGTCGTGATGGTGCGGTAAGCCGGCTCCAGTCATTGACCAAGTCTCACAATGCAGGATATCTTCAAGCGTCGTAGCGAGGAGCCGTACACCGTCGCCGCCGAGCCGCCGGCGCATCGTGCCCATCTTTGAAAGCGGAGCCGGCAGTCCGTCTTGATCGAGACGGCCCACCGCCAGAAGGGGCGGTTCACCACACACCGTCGTGTTCGCGCCGTCGCGCACCGAACACCAAAGCAAAGGTAGTAAGCCGCATGACCGGACAATGGCGATCGAACCCATGCGAAACTCGTACTCCCAGCCCGGCTGATGACCCCACCCGTTCCCGCCACGTCTCGGGCGCGGTGCGACCGGGAGGTGTCGACCGATGAACACGCACGTCAACGCGGGCCCGCGGCTCGACAGCCTGCCGACTGGCAGGTTCCACCGGCGCTTCGCGCTGTTGGTCGGCCTCGGCATGTTCTGCGACTCGTTCGACAACACACTCTCGGCCGGGGTGCTGGCGGCGATGCTGGACACCGGCTTCTCGACACTCGAGCTGAACTCGCTCTTCCTGTCGGTCACGTTCGCCGGTCTCGCGATCGGGGCGTCCTTCGCCGGCTGGCTCAGTGATCGCTACGGACGCGGCTTCGCCTTCCAGTTCAGCCTGGCGCTCTTCGGCGCCCTCGCCCTGGGTGCGGCGATGGCGCCGTCAATGGAGGTGCTCATCGTCCTGCGAGGCGTGATGAGCATCGGGATGGGGGCCGAGTACGTCATATGTTACGGCATGATCACGGAGTTCATCCCGCGGGGCCGCCGCGGCCGATACCTGGGCCTGCTCGGGATCTTCGCCGGACTCGGCGTCTCGCTGTCCTCGCTCGTCGGCTGGGTGGTCATTCCCGCGTTGTCCTGGCGCGGGATGTTCGTCATCGGGGGCGTCGGCGCGCTGATCGTCTGGTGGCTGCGCCGGGGCATGCCGGAGTCGCCGCGCTGGCTGGAGTCGCGCGGGCGGTACGAGGAGGCCGAGGCCATCATCCAGCGGATCGAGAGGGAGTCCGGGGTCTCGGGCCAGGTCGTCCCGACTCCGGTCGCGCACCAGGCGGCCGGCGCGGCGGACGAGAATGTCGAGTGGGTGCCGATCACGGTGCTGTTCTCGCGCCCTGTCATCCGGCGGACGTTGATGGCGCTGATCCTGACCGTCACGTGCCTGTTCGGCTCCTACGCCGTCACCGGCTGGATGCCCACCTTCTTCGTGGAGCAGGGGATGACGGTGTCCAAGTCCCTCGGGTTCAACGCGGCCATCATGTCCGGCTACGTCGCGGGGCCACTCCTGTGCGTGTTCATCGTCGACCGCCTCGGACGGCGCCGCAGCATCATGATGTTCGGGACGCTCTCGGCGATCTTCGCCGGCGTCTATCCGTTCATGAACGAGCCCGCGCAGGTCATCGCCGTCGGCTTCGTCCTGGTCGCCACGGTCGCGTCGTTCCTGACCCTGGGGCTGGGCACGACCCCGGAGTTCTTCCCGACCGCCTTCCGCTTCCGTGGCGGCGGTTTCACCCAGACCGTCGGTCGCATCGGCCTGATCTTCTCCCCCTTCATTGTCCTGTGGCTGTTCTCCCACCACGGCGTCCTCGGGGTGATCCTGGCCGTCTCTGGCATGTACGTCGTCGTGACCCTGCTCAACGCCGTAGCTGGTGTGGACACGTCTCGCGAGGCGTTGGAGCAGCTCGCCCCGGACGGCGACGCCGATGAGGCGCCGGAGGGACCCAGAGCCACGCATGACGCACAGCCGGAGCCGGGTGCGTCTCCCGGTTCCTCGCCCTCGGGCTCGTCTCTCGCGGTTCAGCGGCCGGGCCCGCACGGCTGAACCCGTCCGCGGGCCATGCCCGTGGCCAGCCGGGTCGGTCCTGCCGGCCCGGCTGGCGAATCCGGCGGCGACTCCGCTGCCGGCCATCACACCCGCGGTGCCGTCAGCGCCGTCCACCTCATGATCATCGAGGATCGTAGACATGAAGGCTGTTCTTTTCCTGGGCGAAGGCAAGCTTGAGGTCCGTGAGTGTCCCGACCCGGTGCCCGGGCCGGACGAAGTGGTCATCCGTATGAAGGCCTCCGGCATGTGCGGGAGCGACCTCCACCACCTCCACGGCCCGCGGCGCACCGGATCTCAGCTGGTGATCGAAGGACACGAGCCGTGTGGCGTCGTCGAGCTCGTCGGTAACGCCGTGCGACCCAGCGAGGCCAGGGTCGGAGACCGGGTCATGGTCCACCACTACGACGGGTGCCGTACCTGTCCATACTGCCGTTCGGGCTGGACGCAGTACTGTCCCAACGCGCGCACGGTATATGGCGGGCTGGACGGCGACGGTGGACATGCGGATTTCATGAGAATTCCCGCGCACACGCTCATCCGCTTGCCCGACTCACTGTCGTTCAAGACCGGCGCGGCCATCTCGTGCGGCACCGGAACGGCCTTCGGAGCGATCAAGAGGGTCGGTCTGTCCGCCGACGAGACCGTGGCGATCTTCGGGCAGGGGCCCGTGGGCCTGAGCTGCACCCTGCTGGCCAAGGCCTTCGGCGCTCGGGTCATCGCCCTCGACGTCGAGCCCTCGCGGCTGAAGCTGGCCGAACAGTTCGGCGCCGACCACGTCGTCGATGCGCGAGAGCAGGACCCCGTGGCCGCTGTTCGCCAACTGACTCGCAACGGCGAGGGCGCGGACAAGTCAATCGAATGCAGCGCCAACACCACCGTGCGCCGGCAATCGGTCCAGGCACTCCGGCGCTGGGGAACCGCATGCATGGTCGGAGTCTTCGGCAAGATCGAGCTGGACAGCGAAGAACTCATCCAGTTGCAGAAGACCATCGTGGGCTCGCTCACCTTCAGCAAGAACCTCCAGGAGGAGTGTGCCCTGTTCGTCGCCGAGCGCGGCCTGGACGTGGAGTCGCTGTTCACGGACGAGTTCCGGCTGGACGAGGCGGAGCGGGCCTACGAGCTGTTCGATCGACGCCAGATCGGCAAAGGCGTCTTCGTCTTCGACTGACGAGGCGTCGAAGGTCAGGTGAGAGGGAAGCAGTGACCACATCCCAGCAGAACTTCGCTCCGAGCGAGCAGGCCCAGGTCTTCTTGTCCCGTGACGTGCACCATCTCGTCATCGACGGCCAGCGCGTCCCGGCCGCGTCCGGGCAGACACTGACCACCGTCAATCCGTCGACCGGTGAAGTCCTGGCGCGGCTCGCCGCCGGCGGCCGGTCCGACGTCGATCGCGCGGTCCTGGCCGCACGCAGGGCGTTCCGAGGTCCGTGGAGCAGCTGGACCCCGTACGAGCGCCAGGCGTTGCTGACGCGCATCGCCCAGGTCCTCGACGAAAGATTCGAGGAACTGATTCAGATCGAGGCCCTTGACATGGGCGCCCCGGTCTCGAGGTTGCGTAACACCAAGCCCGCCTTGCTGAAGATGGTGTCGTTCTTCGCCTCTCAGGCGGCGAACATCACGGGTGAGACGTTGATGAACGGTATCCCCGGCAACGTCACCACGATGACGTTGAAGGCCCCGGTCGGAGTCATTGGCGGCATCATTCCCTGGAACGGTCCACTCAACGGTCAGTTCTGGATCGTCGGTGCTGTTCTGGCCAGCGGGTGCACCGCCGTGCTGAAGCCATCCGAGGATGCCTCCCTTTCGGTGCTGCGGGTGGCCGAGCTCCTGCACGAGGCCGGAATGCCGGCTGGGGTCATCAATGTCGTCACCGGCCTGGGCGAGGAAGCCGGCCATGCGCTGGCGGCTCACCCCGATGTCGACCGCATCGCTTTCACCGGATCGACGCAGACCGGCCGCAGCATCATCCAGGCGTCCACCGTGAACATCAAAAAGCTGCAGCTGGAACTGGGTGGCAAGTCGGCGGATATCCTGTGCTCCGACGCAGACCTGGACAAGGCGGTGCCGGGAGCCGCGATGGGTGTTTTCGCCAACTCCGGTCAGATCTGTTTCGCCGGCACCCGGGTGCTGGTTCAGCGGCCCATCGTTGACGAGTTCACCGAGCGGCTGCTGGCGTTCACGGACACCCTTCGGATCGGGCACAGCCTGAACGCCGCCGCCGCACTGGGCCCGGTCATCTCCCAAGCCCAGTTGGACAAGGTGCTGTCCTACATCGATGTCGGACGAGCCGAAGGGGCCGAACTGCTCCGCGGCGGCCAACGGCTCGGGGGCGAACTCGAAAACGGATACTTCGTGCAGCCGAGTGTCTTCGGAGGGGTGACCAACGAGATGCGAATCGCTCGCGAAGAGATCTTTGGCCCAGTTTTGTCGATTCTGCCGTTCGATGATGTGGACGAGGCCATCGCTATCGCTAATGACAGCGAATATGGTCTCGGGGGAGCGGTGTGGTCACAAAGTCTGTCCACTGCTCTTCGAGTGGTCCATGGCGTGCACACCGGCACGATGTGGGTGAACTGTTACGGCTACATCGATCCGTTGGTCGGATTCGGTGGAACGAAGCTGAGTGGGTATGGCTCCAAGGGGAGTGCTGCACATATGGACACCTACCTGTACACCAAGAGTGTCTACATGGAACTATGACCGGCCCGCTGTCGCTCGGCCGCGGTGCCATCCACTGACCTGCCGTTTCCGAGCCGGTCGGGTGGGGTCAGGTGAGGTTTTGGGAGGCGGGTAGGTGGTGGTTGGCGGCCCAGGAGGCGAGGATCCGCAGGCGGTCGTGGGTGGGGGAGCCGGGGGGCGCGGTCCAGACGGTCAGGTGCTGGTCGGGGTCGGTGTTGGCGGTGAGGGTGTCCCAGTCCAGGACGAGTTCTCCGACGACGGGGTGGTCGAGGGTCTTGGTGCCGATGGTGCGGGCTGCGACCTGGTGTTCTCCCCACCACTGGGCGAACTGCTTGTCGCGCAGCGAGAGCTCGCCGACGAGCGCGA
>NZ_JAVREM010000049.1:0-50638 GCF_031845425.1 Streptomyces millisiae | reverse complement strand
GTCTCACCCATGCCCTAACAATGACGGAGACCAGTCAAGAATGTGAGCGGACCGTCAAAGATCTCCAACGACCGTCAAAGAAGACCCGCCACACCCGCGTCAAGCATGAGCTGGGACTGCACAGTCAGAGGGGGCGGACATCGGCACTTGCGGTCCGACTCGCCGGTCGCGAAGCGCGGACGCGCACTCCGCGCTGCGGGCCGGTGAATGATTCGAACAGGTGATCTAATTCAGGTATGACGTATCCCTGCTTCCCCGACGACCTCCTCCTGGCTCAGCGCGGGCTGAACCGCACGTACGCCGCTCTCGCAGGCGCAATGCCTCCGCTCAACAGCACAGCCCTGCGACGTCGGGTGCTCCGCTTGACGATCCACATCGCCTACCACCCCTTCTGGACAAACGGGGCGACGACCTGGGGCGAGCTGCGACGCCGCGTCCGTGAGATTGAAGAACAGGAGCGGGTCGGGTGACTACCGATAGGCAGGACAGGATCCTGCACACTATCCGTGACCAGATTGCCGACCGAGGCGAGGCACCGACCATACGAGAGATCGGACGGAGGGTGGGTCTGTCCAGCCCTTCCTCGGTGCTTTACCACCTGTGGCAGATGGGGAGACAAGGTGTCATCCGTCGAAGCGGTCAAGGACGATCCCTCCGCTACCTACCTCATCGATGAGACCCAGTCCTGACATTGCACCGATGGTCGAAGCGACGGCATGCTCGCCCCGCCGCCCCATTGAACCGCCAGGTACGGGCCGGCGCCCGGCTGAACGTCCGAGCCTTCACAGCCCCACCAGCCGACCTTGCTTGCTCGTGATGGACGTACGCCGCCGACCCCACCCCTGCCTGCGGCACGGAGCGTCCTAAGTCCCAGCCGCAGGCTCAGGGACGGGAGTTCAGCCACAGCGTCCGGCGAACAGCCGTGTGTGATCCAGACTCACGTCCACCAAGCTGGCGAGCCCCCAACCGCGCTGCCCCGACCGAGATGACAGTGAGAGCACGGACGCCGCGGCGACGGTCTCGAGGATGTTGCGGGTGAGGGTGCATTGGCGAGGAAGAACGGAGGGGAGGCCGTCTATCCAGCACGTACTCGGTACGTCACCATGGGTAAGTCGCGGCCACGAGCAATGAGGAGACGTCCGTGGGAGAGCACCGCAAGCCTGATCCGCCACTGTCCGGTGGCACGCCACCGCCGGACAACGCCGATGGCCAGGTACCTCCGCCCGCTCCGGGGTCCGGCACTCACAAGAAGGACGACGGCAAGGGGAAGCGGGACTAGCGTGTCGGTGTCGAACATCCCCGCGCGGTGGGGCGAGTTGGACTCCGCTATGGCGGAGTCGGGCTGCTGGCCCGCGCGCTCCCCGTGGATCCGGGAGGCCGCAGCGAGCCTGCTGCGCCACGACTTTGCTGCTGACCAGCTCTGGTACTGGGACGGGTACGGATACCAGCCGGTGGATCGCGGAAGGGATGCCGACGGTTGGGCAGCTCAGGTCTACGCCGGACCCCACGACGCGGCGATCACCCAGATCACCGACGGCCGCCCATCGTCTAGCCTCTCCGCCCCGGCCGTGGTGGCGGACATGCTTGACTCCCTGCTCCTGGAGCCCGGGCACCGAGTCCTTGAGCTTGGGGCCGGCACTGGATGGAACGCGGCGCTGCTGGCCCACCGGGTCGGGCCCGGCCTGGTGATCTCCGTCGAGGTGGATGACGCTCTCGCCGCCACCGCCAGGACCCGACTGGAGCGCGCCGGGGTGAAAGCCGAAGTCGAAGTCGGTGACGGTGCGGCCGGTTGGCCCGCCGAAGCACCCTATGATCGCATCATCGCGACCTACGCGGTCGAAGAGGTTCCCTGGGCATGGGTGGAGCAGACCGTCCCGGGCGGCCGCATCGTCACCCCCTGGGGTCGGTTGGGACATGTGGCGCTAACCGTCGCCGCTGACGGGCGCTCAGCATCCGGCTGGATCCAGGGCCTGGCGCAGTTCATGCCCGCCCGGGGCTCCGCCAGGTTCCGGACCTGGCAAGAGGTCCGCGGCGACGGGCCCGCGGAACACGAACGGCCCCTCACGCGGGACCTGGCACCGCTGCACGACAATCCGCACCTGCTGTTCGCCCTGCGGATAGCCCTGCCCACCGTGCAGATCATCACCCGGACCGAAGGCGGGAACGTGACCGCCTGGGTGCACGACGGCGCTTCCTCATGGGCGACGCTCGACGGCTCGCAGTCCATGACCTACAGCGGTGGCCCTCACGACCTCGCCGCAGACCTCGACCACGCCTGGGCCCATTGGACCGAGAAGGGGATGCCCGACCTCTACGACTTCGGCATGACCGTCCGTGAGGAAAGCCAGGTCATCTGGTGCAGGGACCCGTCCACGGGGCCGTACTGGCCTGCCACGATGCCGTCGATCGCGAACCCGCGATAACGGCTGGCTGCTCTCAGCCCCGGACACCACACCAACATTCAGCGCGCGACGCTGCGTTCTCTGCGGACGGGCCCGAGCGGTGCCCTCCTACGCGCGCAGCGCCGACACCGGGCGCCGGTAATCACGAGATGTCGCGGGACTCGGCGAGTGCGAAGGGGCCATGGCTGGCCGCAGGCTACTGGAAACGCGCAACGTACGCCGCGACATGGTCCCGCTCAAAGGAGGTCAGGTCCCAGTCGCTTGCGAGAACCTCGCTGTCGACCGTCCACACGTACGCCACCGCGTCGCGGCCACTAGCGAGCGTGAGCGGACGGAGCTCGTAGCACTGGTCCTCGAAGTCGTCCAAGATTCGCCACTCGGGCAGCGTCAGGTCACTCAGTACCAGGCCGACGGCTGCGCCCGGGCCAGGTACGAGCCCGGGATAGACACGGGCGGCCAGGCTGGCCACACGCCACCCTGGGGCGGAGTCGGGGACGCCGCGCGGTATGCGACGTAGCAGCCCGTCGAGGACACGGTCGCACCGCAAAGTGCCGTAGACGAACAGACCCGCCGGTGGGGAGCCGAGCCTCCCCACACGGTCTTCCCGGTCCGACGATGTTCTATCAACTTCACGGCGGTGGCTGAGCACGAGGCATCGCTCCTTCTTCGTGACGAGGTGTGGGGCCGGCTACTTACCAGGGCAGGGGCTTGCCGTCGTACCACAGGCCGCCAGTGGGGCCGTGGTCGGGCAGGGTGGCAAGCCAGATAGGGGTCCGGGCGGCCTGCTCGGGGGTGCGGTCCGTCTCCCCGGAGGCCATCCGGGTGTTGGTGCGGCCCGGTGAGACGGCGTTGACGAGGATCCCATCGCCGACCAGCTCACTGGCGAGGATCTGCGTGAGAGCGTTGAGCCCGGCCTTGGAGACCCGGTAGGAGACGTTGCCGCCTGCCATCATGGTGGTGGTCGTGCCAAGGTGGCTGGAGAGGGTGACGATGCGGCCGTAGCCATGGCGCCGCATCTCCGGAATGACGGCGGCGCAGCAGCGCCAGGCGCCGAGCAGGTTGACATCGATGGTGGCGCGCACGCGCTCGAAGTCGGGGTCGGCAGCGGCCTGCCCGCGGTCGACGGCGACGCCGGCGTTGTTGACCAGTACATCGAGCCGCCCGAACTGGGTGACGGTGTCGGCGACCGCCCGGGCCACGCTGGCCGGGTCCGTGACATCCAGCTGGTGCGCCATGGCAGTGCGACCGAAGGCGGTCAGCTCGGCGGCCGCGGCACGAGCGGCCCATTCCTCGCGCGAGCCGAGCATGACACGTAGCCCGCGTTCGGCCAGGCCGCGTGCGATGGCTGCTCCGATGCCACGGTTCGCGCCGGTCACCAGGGCCACGCGAGGTTCTGTTTGGTCAGTGCCAGATGGTGAGCCGGATTGAGGGATTACGACGTCATCGCCTCGGTGTTCCACCGCCGCCTCCTCTCCGCCGGGATCCCGTCTGGGTGCCTTGCCTGAGCGCCTTCTACCCGGCTGCGGCGACGCTTTGCGCAGATAGTCGAAGCGGCGGTGTGCCGACTTCTCGAGCCGGGGAGACAGCGGGTATGCCCATCGACCTCTCCGGCTACGAGGCACTGATCTTCGATTTCGACGGCACGCTCGTTGATTCGCAACCCCTGAACCACAGGGCCCTGGCAACCGCCTTGAGAAAGCACGGAGTCACCGTCGCCTGGGAGTGGTACGCCCGGCGGCTGGGCACATCTGGCCTCGACCTCCTGGCGCAGCTCGGCGTGCCGCGAGAGGTGGCCGTGGACGTGATCGACGTGTGGAGTGAGCTGATCATCCAGGAGGCCGCGACGTTGCGGACCCACCAGACGGTGGTGCGCTGGGTCAAGGAAGCTCGCCGAGCCGGCCTTCGGCGCGCTGTGGCCTCCGGGGGCGGCGGTCCCGTCGTACGAGCGGGCTTGGCCGCCACTGGACTGGCCAGCCTGTTCGACGTCGTGGTGACCCGCGAGGCGGTGGAGAAGGGGAAGCCGGCGCCCGACCTATTCCTGCTCGCCGCCCATCGCCTGGGCGTCTCACCGGGACGCTGCCTGGTCTTCGAGGACGCGGACGAAGGGCTCGAGGCCGCGCGGGCCGCCGGGATGGACGCTGTCGATGTTCGGCCCTGGGTAGGTGCTCCCCCGCAGAACACGGCTCAGCGTCCCGTCGCGTGAGCCAGCCAGCAGAAGTGAGACGGGGAATGAATGAGTTCGGCCGACGGTGGGGTGAGGTAACGGTCGTCGGCGGCGGGGTGATCGGGCTGACAACAGCGGTGGTCCTGGCGGAGAGCGGGCACTGCGTGCGGGTGGTGACGCGTGACCCCGTCGGGCAGACCACGTCAGCGGTCGCCGGTGCGCTGTGGGAGCCCTATCTGGCGGAGCCACGGCAGATCGTCGCCGAGTGGGCGCACCGCTCCTATCCGACCTTCGCCGAACTGACCCAAGACCCGAGGACCGGGGTGCGGATGGTGGAGGGCACCACGGCGCACCCGCGGCCCGGGCTGACCGCCCCCTGGTGGGCAGCCGAGCATCCGAACCTGGTCCGTCTCGCAGCGCCGGGTGAGCTGCCGGCCGGCTACGCGTCGGGCTGGACCGCGCGGCTGCCGCTGGTAGACATGCCCCTCTACCTCGACTACCTGACCCAGCGGCTGGTTCGGGCCGGTGGCGAGATCGAAATCGGCCCTGTCGCCTCGCTGACCGAGCTCGATGTGCCGTTGATCGTCAACTGCACCGGGCTGGGCGCGCACGACCTGGTGCCGGACCCGACGCTGCGGCCCGTGCTGGGCCACCTCGCCATCGTCAATAACACCGCCAGCGTCACACGCTGGTTTGTCGAAGCGGGGGGAGGTGAGGAGACGACCTACATCTTTCCGCAGCTCGGGGCAGGGACGGTGGTGCTCGGCGGTACGGCGATCGCCGACCGGTGGGACACCAGCCCGAACCCGGAAGTAGCGGCCCGCATCATCCAGCGGTGCGCACGAGTGATCCCAGCACTCGCCGACGCCCCCCTGGTCGACCACCGTGTGGGACTACGCCCGACGCGCCCAGTGGTACGACTGGAGCGGGAGATCCTGCCGACCGGCGCGGTATGCGTGCACTCCTATGGACACGGCGGCTGCGGCGTCACGGTGTCCTGGGCATGCGCCGCAGACACCGCATCCCTACTGGCTGTCTGATCGCGCGGTCAGGGCAAGGAACGAGCGCGTCCCCTAAGTTACGCCTGAGGACGACGATGACGGCGAACGCCCCGTCTCCCCAAGACCCGCCAGGTACCTTCAGGGGGGTGACCGCGTCCTCCTTAGCCCAAGAAGAAGCCGTCCGCGACGTATGCCGCGCCCTTGGGTTCTCGGCTCACGGCCTGACTCCACTGCGACGCCACGCCACCTCCGTCTACCTGCTCCCGCAGGACGGCATCATCGCCCGCGCCAGCCCCTGGGACCGGCGAGATGCCTTGGCCAGATCCGTGGCTCTGACACGCTGGCTGGCCGACCAGGGGCTTGCCGTGACCGAACCGCTCAGCGTCCCGCAACCGATTGAACGCCTGCCCTATGTGATTACCCTCTGGACCTACTATCCCCAGCCTGACGGATCCCCTCCACCGGCCGAACACCTCGGTAGGCTCCTCCGCCAGCTCCACGAGCTGCCGTCTTCGCCCTTTGAACTGCCTCCGTACAAGCCCCTCACCGCGCTTCAGGAGACCACGAACCGAAGCGTCGCCCTTTCCGACGGTGACAGGTCGTGGCTCCAGGGAGCTGTAGCGGAGGCCCTCGACGCGTACAGCCAGTTGGAGTTCCCGCTGGACGCGGGCCTCATACACGGTGACGCCTACCCCGGAAACACGCTGTGGGGCGGTAGCGGTGCACTGCTCGGTGACTGGGATGAGGCCGCCATCGGCCCGCGGGAGATCGATCTCGCGAACACCTTCCAAGGCGTCCGCTTCGGACGCACCCAGCAGGAGCTCTCGGCGTTCATCCACGCCTACGGGTACGACCCGACACCATGGCCGGGACTCGTGGTCCTCACCCGGATGCGAGACCTACACACCCTCGGCTCGTTCATACGGCGCGCCGACAAGGGGGACGGAACAGCCGTCAAACAGCTCGCCTTCCGCCTGACAACTCTCCGCAGCAATGATCGAGCGGCGACGTGGAGCGCTGCCTGAGCAGCCTTTTCGGTCCCCTATCTCGCGGAAGCGCGCACGGGCAACGCCCCGGCAGGGCCGGACGCCCTGGGGCCCTTCTCGCGGGAGATGTCTCGGCGCTTCGCAGCACCGGGAGAGTGGCAGTGATCATCCTGCGGGCTGCCATCCCCACGGGCGGGGCCCTCTGAGTCCTCGGAGACAGGCGAGACGGTGACGGGCGTTTTCGACAGCCGTCGGGTCGTGGTCGGCGACTTGCAGGGCGAAGGTGGTCATGCGCAGCTCACGTATCGCCCGCAGGGTCGGGTAGCCGGGCCATGACATTACGTCAACGCCGTACAGCTCGCAGAACCGGACGTACTCGGCCTTGGAGCGTGTGCCTGTGGTCTCGTAGCTGACTGCCGTCGAGGTGAGATCCCACTCTGGCGGGCCGACGGACGTGCGTTCGAAGTCCAGCAGGTAGGGCGTTCCCGAATCGTTGCTGACCGCGACGTTCCCGCCCCAGGCGTCGCCGTGGGTCACGCATTCCGGTAGGCCCGGCGGGAGGTGTCGCCACTCGCCTTGAAGCGACTCCAGCCGGCGAAGGAGCCATTGGCGATCCTCATCGGAAATGATCCGGGATGCCTTGATGCGATCCGAGAGCCGGATGAAGGGGGCCAACGGGCCGAGGGGGAAGCTGGGCAATGGGAGCCGGTGCAACTGGCGCAGCAACTGTGCGAGTTCTGCCACCGAGCCGGGGCGGTGTGCTGGAAGCTCCTCCCAGAAGGTGACGCACCGATCCCCGACCTGGACAGGCTGGTCGATTGGCAGCGGGCGGACGGCGCGCAGCCCCTGTTCGGCGAGCCAGCGGGTTACCGCCACCTCGCGGGCTGCGGCGGCGTCCTGGCCTGCCCGGGCGATGCGCGCCACGACGTGGTTGGGTAGTCGCCACAGGTCGTTCTCGGCGAGACGGATGGGCTCGGCATCCAGCACGGGGAGTCTTGCGGTGGCGGCGGCTCTCCGAAGGAGGGCGAGGGACTCCTCAACGCGTGTGCTGGTCATCCCAGCACGTTAGTCCTGATGCGTTCGCGTAGTTCGGCGACGTCGGGTCGCAAGGCGTACCTCGCTGACACTCGTTGGAGATCTTGGACGTCGGCGGAAGCTCGCTTGGACCTTAGTTGACCGATCTCGTCTAGAGCATGGTGGGCGATGGCCACCGCTTCTTGAGGATCTCCGGTGGCCATGGTCAGTGTCGCGAGCTTCGTGGCGGAGAGGGCGCGTGAGCGCACGTACTCGTCGGTGTGGTGGTGGATCGCGGTGGTCAGTCGCTCGATGGCGAATGAGGAGGATTGTCCGGGCAGGATGGCGATGTCGAACGCGGCGTGCCCTGTGTCTCCGTGGTGCTGGGCGTAGTCGTAGTGCGCCATCCAGGGGGCGTCTTCGCCTTCCTTGGCCTTGGCGAAGGCGTCGTCAGCGTGGCCGATCGCGGCCAGGGTGGCTTGCCGGGTGCCCAGCTTCGCCAAGGCCCTCGCGCGGGCGATGTGAAGCATCGCTCGCTCCTTGGGGGTCAGGCGGTCAGCGCGGACGAGCCCGCTCTCGGCGTACGTCAGACCATCGTCCGGGAGCTGGCACCACGTCGCCTGTCGCGACCGCAAACTGAGCGCCCGCGCTCTCAGGTGCCAGTTGTCGGCCTTCACAGCGCAGTGCGTGGCGAAGTCCAGGAGCTGGGCCGCATCAGTGTGCTCGCAGGCATCGAAGGCACTCGCGCCCACGACCAGGGCCAGTTCCCCGATGGCGGTGAGCAGATCGGATTCGAGGCGTAGAGGACACGTGACGCTGAGCATGCCTCGGGCCCAGGCCAACTGGCCGAGCGACGTGGCGCGCGCGATCCCGCCGCCGCCGAAACGATTATCCCAGCTCGTGTGGTTCCGAGCCGCGGCTCGGATGTGGTGGATGTCCTCGGGGCGGACGCTAGTTGGCAGTTCGCTCGCTCCGAGCCTAGGGGCCAGCTCGGCAAGAGAGGTGGGGAGGAGGGCGGCGACGCCGCCGGCGGCCAGGAAGGCTCGGCGTTCCACAGACAGCTCCATAGACGGGGTTCGGTCTGTGGAGATCCTGCCCTGGGCCATCGGGGTGATGCCGTCACCCTCGGAAGGCTCAGCGGCCTTGT
The DNA here is from genome assembly GCF_031845425.1 of Streptomyces millisiae. Lineage (NCBI taxonomy): Bacteria > Bacillati > Actinomycetota > Actinomycetes > Kitasatosporales > Streptomycetaceae > Streptomyces > Streptomyces millisiae. The sequence goes on along the minus strand of NZ_JAVREM010000049.1, from coordinate 41,924 downwards.
CCGCATCAGCCGCGGCCTCTTCCACTCGCCGCCACAGCCGTCGGATCGCCCCGCCAGCGTCCAGGGCCTCGTCGAAGGCGTCCGCCAGCCGCGCGTTGCATGACCGCTGAGCCTTCTCGATCCGCTCAACGGATGACGCGCTGAGCTGGACCTTCTTCCCCAAAGCTAAGGTGGTCAACTCTCGGGTCTTGCGCCAGTTGCGCAGTTCGACACCGAACCACGCGGGCATGGACACGGCATCGTCCAGTGGCCGCTCTCGCTGGGGCATGGCATCCTCGCCGACACTCTGATGCGGACAACCCGGCCGATGAGGCTTGTCCGCATCATCGACCGTTTCCGCAGGGGACTTTCGCCAATCTGGTGAGCACCTACCCACCGTGCAACGGGCGTAACACGTAACGTGAGGGTTGTCGACCCTCGACGCACCGGGGAAGCAAGGGCACGCGCCGCCAGCAGCCGTCAGGCCAAGAACCAGCCCGCGGCCCCCACCGAGGGAACCGCGGGCCAGCGTCGGACGATGTCGACCAGAAGTCAGCTAAGTGACCCTGACCCCACAGCCACGGTGAAGGCCGCCCACGCCTCGCGAGAGAAGCCGCACCGCGGACCACGGACGGACTTCGAATCTCGAACCAAGATGTGCTGCGCAGTCTCCGCGCACTCCACACACTCGTTCTGCGGAGTGCCGCTGTAGGAGCTCTTGAACCAATTCAACTGAGGCTGCTCGGCCACGGATCTACCTTTACTTCTGACGTCGCAGATGCGACTTACTGGCCTCGGCAATCAGGTCAGCCGAGGAAATCTCGTCCAACGCCTCTTCCTGAAGAAAGGAAATGGCGCGGTCGTACTGCTCTCTGGCGCCTGGCTCTTCCAGGAAGAGTGAGCCGGCAGAGGTCTCGATGAAGATGACATCGAGCGACGGATCGACACCGCCGTAGATGATGAAGCTGCTGAGCGCGGCGCCATACGCACCAGCAGAGAAGGGGAGGACCTGGATGGTGACGTGTGGCAGTGACCCCTGCTCCAGCAGGTGGTCAAGCTGCCCGACCATCACCTCGGGGCTCCCCACAACACGTCGGATGACTGCCTCGTCCAACACCACCTGGAACGTCGGAGGCTTCTGGCGGCCGAGGATCTCCTGCCGCCGCATCCTCATCGAGAGGTAACTGTCGACATCGTCGGCAGAAAGCACTTCATAGGGAGTTTCTTTGATGGAGCGTGCGTAATCCATCGTTTGAAGCAGACCGGGAATCACTCCAGCCGTGTACTGGCGAATGCGCGGCGCTTCGTCCTCCATCGCCAGCAATAGCCGCATAGGGCTTGAGAGCCGCCCGGCATACGGGACCCACCAGCCATCCGTCACCTTGGAATTCTTTGCCAGATCGATCAGTGCCTCGCGGTCGTCCTCCGAGGCCCCGTAAGCGCGACAGAGCGCGTCGACCTGGTTCCAGCGCACGTTGCCCCGGCCCCGTTCGTACCGGCTGACGTTTGCCGCTGACATGCCAGCCTTCGAGCCGGCCTCATCGACCGTCATGCCGGCGGCATCTCGAAGGGCCTTGAGGCGGATTCCCACCTGCCGTCGTCGTGCCGTGGGCCCAACCTCCGCTTCAGCGGCGGCCCTGGCCGATCTGTTGGTCATCGCGGTGCTCCCTAGGACGAGTGCAACCCCAGTGTCTGTGCAGGAGTGCAGCAGCCACAAGAAAATTACATGGCGGAACGACGCCAGCAAGAGCCAGTCCTTGGCCTCAACATCCATGCGGACACTTCCGCCGCGACTGTTACGTGACGCAAGCTGCTTGGTCAGACTTCCATCAGCCACACCACAGGCGCAGCAGGCCGGAGGCATCCTCGGGGCCGGGCTGCCGAGCTGAGGAGAGGACTATGACCGGCGAATCCGCGCTTCGGGCCCACCGCCTCTTGTCCGTAGGCGTGGGGGGCGCCGGAGCCGTAGTCCATAGGCGCATCCAGCGGGCGCTCGCGCGCTGCTTCCGGTGGGCCCACGGTGATGCTTCCGAGGTCAGCCCCTGTCCCCCTCAGACGACCCAGTGGCACTCAGCCGCACCGGACCCTCGGGGAGCCTGGGCGGCCGCGACCTTTTCGGCACAGCCGAAGAGCGCGGCCCAGGCTCGAAGGATGGTTCGTCAGCATCTCCTCCGCTGGGAGCTGCTCGATGTCATGGACGACGCGCTGCTCGTCGTCACCGAGCTGGTGGCGAACGCGGTGTGCCACGGCACAGAGCAGCACGGCGCGCGCGAACCACGGGTCACCGCGAGTGTCGAGGTGCAGCTCCGGATTGTGGGCCAGGAGCTGTACGTGGCTGTCACGGATAGCCGACCCACCGCGGTACCGGTCCTGAACGGAGCCGACGCGGACGCGGAGGAGGGCCGGGGCCTACGTCTCGTGGAGGCGAACACCACGAGGTGGGGGTGGCGCCGAGCCGCGAACGGCCGCACCAAGTTGGTCTGGGCGGTTCTCCGTCTTCGCAGCGCCACACCGTCATAGACCCGGTCGCCGGGGCCCCGGATCGGGCTGTCGTCCCCCGAGCCGGACCTCCCCCCGCCCCGGCGGCCAACTCCCCCTCATTTTGTCCTCACAAACCACATTTGTTGGGATTTTCGATGATTACCACCCTGGAGACTCCGTCTTTGGACTGGGGCGTGTCGTTCGACTACACGCAGCCCCCGGAGCCCCTCATGGATCGGCGGGTCGAGGTCCTGGCACTGGGAGAACGCCAGGGGATGGCCGCCGTGCGATGGCTGCGCGAGCAGGGCGAGCCGGTGGGGGCGGTGCGGCTGTGCCGTCAGCACCACACGCTGGTGGTACCCGTGGGACGCCCGTTGGAGGTGGGCCGGTGGCGGACTGGCACGTCACTGGCGTGCGGCATCGGTCGGGCGTGCAAAGCGCAGATGTGGATGTGGGCGGAGGGGTTCCACAAGCTGCCCAACCCATGGGCGGTGGCCGAGGCTCTGATGGCGACCAACCCGGAACTGGGCCGCCCGGCTCTCGGAGAGCCCGTCACGCGAACGGTGTGGGACCGGTGAGCCCGCTCGACGCAGGGATGCTGATCGCCGTCGGCCGGGTCGCCGGCGCCGCCGCGATGGCGCTGGCCTATGAGGTCACCGGACGGCCGGGGAGGAGGCGTCCGGAGGCGGACGTGGCCTGGCGCGAGGCCGGGCCGAGGGCGCGGCACGGGGTACTGGTGACCGAGCTGAACCACTTGGAGACTGAGCGGCTGCCCAAGATCGTCGGAGGCCGGCCGGATCCGGGCCTGCTGCATCCGGAACTGATCGGCTCGAACGATGTCCGGCTGATCGAGCTGGTGACCGGGCTCGTGGCCAAGGTGCTCCAAGTCGGGCGCGGTTGTGAAAGCTGCCGGGGCGAGTACGACGACTGGCGTTCCGGGAGCGAGTCATGAGGGCGGCGGCCGCGCTACGGCCGCGCTGGTGGCTCACAGTGCGGGCCCGCCTGTACGCGGTCGCCTCGGTCGCGATCGGCGCGTTGCTGGTGCTGGTCGCGGTCAACGCCTCCGAGAACTGGGAGCTCCAGCGCTCCCTGCACAACGACAGCCGGACCGGTGAACTCGGTGGAGAGGCATCGCTGCCTCTGTTCGTCGCCGCGCAGGTCGAGCGAACCCTGACCGCCGCCTACCTGGCCAACCCCACTGCAGAGGCCCGCGCCGCTCTGGAGGAACAGCGGCAGGCGACCAACCAGGGGGCCGCGAGCTTCCGCCACCTCTCCGGTACCGAGTTGCAGACCGAGCACCGGATCAAGTGGCAGCACGTGGAGGCCGTCTACGCCGAACTCGACCGGATGAACGAGGTCCGCCGCCAGGCCGACGCCGGCGTGGGCAATCCGGATGAGATCACCGGCTACTACACATCACTGCTCGCGACAATGGTCGAGTTCTACCAGGCGCTCTCAGCGATGGACGACCCCGATCTCCAACTGGAGACACGACCGTTGGTCGGGCTGTTCTGGGCGAGCGAGGCGCTCGCCCAGGAGGACACGCTGATCGCGCAGGCCCGCTCCTCAGGCCACATGACGCCGGAGCACCGCGAAGCTTTCGCCGCGGCCTACGGCGCGCAGCGGGTGATGTATGAGCGGTGGATCGTGCCCTACCTCCCGGAGGCCGAGCGGGTGCTGTGGGAGGAGATCACCGCTGGGGCGGCGTGGCAGACGATCCAACGGGTTGAGGGGGCGATGCTGGCGGCGCCGACCTCGTCGACGGACGGCACGGTGGCAGTGCTGCCACCGGAAGCCGAGGAGTGGGCGCCCGCCTACCGCGAGGTCGCCCAGCAGGTCGGGAGGCTGAACCTTCAGCGGACCCAGGGGTTGCTGGCGCATGGCTACGAGCGGGCTGCCGAAGTGCGGGCCGGTGTGTTCTGGCAGGTCGGTTGGAGTAGCGCGGCCGTGGTGGCGATCGCGGTCCTGATCGTGATGGTGCTGCGGTCGATCAGCGGCCGGTTGGCCGCGTTGCAAGCCGGCGCCGAAGCGGCTGCCGGCCGGCTGCCGGAGGTGGTGGCCCGATTGCAGGCCGGGGGGGAGGTCGACGCCGCCGTCGAGTTCCCGATGCCGCCGCCGCGAGGGGACGAGTTCACGGACCTGACGATGGCGCTGACCGTGGCGCACCGTACCTCGGTGGAGATGGCGGCCGCTCAGGCCGCGGACCGCCGCGGCTTCACCAGCTTCGTCGCCGACAGCGCCGGCCGCGCCCTCAATGGGATCGAAAGGCTGCTGCACGAGCTCGACCGGCTGGAGAAGAAGTACGGCGAGAACGTCGTCTTGCTGCGGGAGTTGATCGACGTCGACAAGCCGGCCGTGCGGACGCGTCGTCACCTGGACAACCTCCGCACCTTGGCCGGCAGTGATGATCAGCCCTACACCGAGCCGAAGGCGTTGGCGGATCTGGTCCACGACGCGGCCGCGGAGACCGACGACCCGACGGGGGTGACGAACGAGGTTCGCACGGATGTGTGGGTGCGGCCCGAGGCGGTCAACGATGTGGTGCACGTGCTGGCCGCGCTGCTGGACAACGCGTTGCGCCTCTCCGGTGGCAAGGACGTGAGGGTCACCGTTGTGTCGGCGGTCCATGGCATCGCGGTGCACATCGAGGACCGGGGCATCGGCATGGAGCCGGCGGATTACGAGTGGGCGAATGCCACGCTGGCCTCCCGTGCCACCTTCGAGAGTATGGCGCGGCATCACGATGGTCGTCTGGGGCTGTTCGTGGTCAGCCACTTGGCCCACCGCCACGGGCTCCAGGTGACTCTGCGGCCTTCCGCTTACATGGGCACCCTGGCCGTGGTGCTGTTGCCACGCGACATTCAGTGCCCCGCACCGAGGTCTGCCGCCGCCGTGCCGGCGGACTCGCCGCCGCCGTCCGTCAATGCGGCTGACGGCGACGCTGCCGCCCGGGCGCTGCCTCGCCGCGAACCAGCGGTGCGCGGCGCCGACTCGCGCACAAGGGCGCCAATCCAAGGCGAGGGCCGCCGACCGGCTGCGGACCTTCCCGCGTCCCCGGGCAGGGAGCCACGGGCCGTGACGGATCCGGCGGCTCCACCGCTGCCCAAGCGGCGGCCCCGTTCTCACATCGCGCCCCAACTGGCGGTCCCCGCCAGGATGGCGCCCGCACGTCCGCTGGCTGGCGACCTGTCACCGGCGCAGATCAGCGCGGCGTGGGGAGCCTGGCAATCCGGAATCAACAGCGCCGAGAACACCATCGCGGAGGACGAGCAGTGATCCACAACCCCGAGGTTCAGCGGATCCTGAGTGAGAGGATCAACAACATCGCCGGCGTGCGGGCGGCCGTGGTGCTCGCCGACGATGGGTTGCCCAGGTACTGGAGCGGGCTGGAGAAGGACGACGCCGAGCGCCGCGCCGCGTTGTCCTCCAGCCTGGGCACCATCGCCGCCCGGATCGCTGCCGACGAGGAAGCCGGCGTTGTCAAGCGGACGCTGATCGAGATGGAGAAGGGCTTCTTCGTCGTCGCCCGCTGCGGTGAGCGGTCCTACCTGGCGGTGAGCGCCCGGCCGGACGCCAACCTCAGCGTCGTCGGCTACGAGCTGACCTTGCTGACCAAGCAGCTGGCGACCGTTTTGGACACCGACCCGCGCCAAGGCGATCAGGGCGGGCCCCGGACATGACCATGCGGCCCTCAGGCCGCTGCTCTCGCGGGTGGTCGGCCACCGGCGGACGGGTGCGGTCCGTGGAGAACAGCGACATCCGGCTGGACACCCACGTCACCACCCTGTCCGGCGACGGCCCGCCCGCCGGCACACAGTTCGCCAAGATCCTCACGCTGTGCCAGACCACGCGAGCCGTGGCGGAGCTGGCGGCCCACCTCAAGATTCCCGTCGGGGTGGCCGCGGTCCTCGTGGCCGAGTTGCGAGACCTCGGCCACGTCGACACCCGCGATCCGCTGGACTTGACCGGCGACAGCGTCGTCACCCTCGCCCTTCTCGAACGCGTACGGAATGGACTCCGCAATGCGATCTAGCGCGCCCGACGCGCCCGACTCGGTGAAGATCCTTATCGCCGGCGGCTTCGGCGTCGGTAAGACGACGTTCGTCGGCTCCGTCAGCGAGGTCGATCCGCTCTCCACCGAAGCGCCGCTCACAGCTGCCAGTGAGCAGGTTGACGACATCAGCAAGGTGGCGGGCAAGACCACCACCACCGTCGCGATGGACTTCGGCCGCATCACCCTTGACCGCATCGTCCTTTACCTGTTCGGCACCCCGGGACAGGACCGCTTCTGGTTCATGTGGGACGACCTCGTGCGCGGCGCTATCGGCGCCATCGTGCTGGCCGACACCCGCCGCATAGAGGACAGCTTCGCGGCTGTCGACTTCTTCGAAGAGCGGGCCACGCCGTTCATCGTCGGCCTCAACCAGTTCCCCGACGCGTTCTCCTACTCCGATGACGCGGTCCGCGATTCCCTCGAACTGCGACCGGACACCCCCGTCGTCCGGCTGGATGCCCTCGACAAGAAGTCCTGTAGGGACGCCCTGGTCGCGCTCATCCAGCACCGCCTCGGACCGTCCATGACGACAACGGAAAGGGCAGGTCACCAGTGACGACCACGGCGCACACCTCCGACCTCGATCTCTTCTCCGACGAGACCCTTGCCGACCCCTACCCGTTGTACGCCCAACTGCGCGACCTGGACTCGGCGGTCTACATGGAGCGCCTGGGCGTGTGGGCGGTCGGCCGACACGAGGACGTCCGCGCCGCCCTGAAGGACCCGGTTACCTTCGGCTCCGAGGGTGGTGTCGCGCTGACGGACGCGGCCAACCAGCAGATACTGGCCGGCACCGTGCTGGCCTCGGACGGGGATCACCACCGCCGGTTGCGCCGGGTGCTGGCGCGTCAGCTGGGCCAGCCGGCCATTGCCAAGCTCACCGACCTGGTACGCGAGCGCGCACAGCAACTCGTCGGCCAGGCCGTCGAGCACGGGACGTTCGACGCGGTCGATCTGGCCCGGCGGATGGTCGCCGACACCGTCATGGAGTTGATGGGGCTGCCCGACTCGACGCGGCAGACCGTGCTCGATGGAGCGGCCCCGACCTTCGACTGCTTCGGCCCCGCCAACCAGCGCTTTCTCGACGCGGCCCCGGCCGCCGCCGCCATGGTCGCCTTCCTCCACAAGGCCGTGACCCGGACGACGGTGCGCCCCGGCTCGTGGATGGCCGGCATCTACGAGGCCGTCGACGCCGGCGCCCTCGGCGAGCATGAGGCGACGCCGCTGATGTCCGCCTACACCGCGGCCGGGATGGACACCACCATCCTCGGCATCGCAAGCACGATCCACCTGCTGTCCACCCACCCCGAGCAGTGGGCGCTCGTGCGCGAAGACCGCACGCGGTTTCTCGGCACCGCCGGCAACGCCTTCCACGAGGCCCTCCGGCTGGAGGCCCCGGTGCAAGGCTTCGGCCGGCGGGTCACGACAGAGACGACGATCGGGGACACCCGCATAGGACCCGGCCAGCAGGTCTGGCTGCTGTACGGGTCCGCCGGCCGCGACCCCCGCCGCTGGGACAACCCCGACCGCTTCGACGTCCGCCGGCGGGACGCGAACCAGCACCTTTCGCTCGGCGCCGGCCCGCACGCCTGCGCAGGCAACCACCTGGCGGAACTCCAGGCCACCGCACTCGTCGAGGCCCTGGCTGCCCGATGCCGCGCCGTCGAGCCGGCCGGCGCCGAGCGCGGCCTCAACAACGTGCTACGCGGCTGGCGCCGCCTGCCGGTGACCATCACCCTCGACGACGCCTGCGCCGCCTGACCTCGGCCCACTCCTTCCGCACTGCGCACGCCCCGGAGCCACCGTGTCCACTCCGCCACCCGAGCCGCAACGCCGTCTTCACGTCGTCCCTGACCAGCCGGCCTGCCCGGGCCCGGTCCGCTCGACGCCCGGCGTCATCGTTCCCCTGGACGACCGGCCGCTGCCCGACACCGCCGCTTTGCTGCTGGGCAACTACCTCGCCGCTCTGCGGCACGGGCGCGACGAATCCAGCGACCGGGCCGGGGCGGTGATCGGCCGCTCGGCATCCACGATCTCCCGGATGGAGATCGCCGCCATCCCGCTGGACTGGACCCGAGCCAGAACCCTGCTGACGCACTACGGCGTGCCGCCCCATCGTGTCGCGGACGTGGAGCGCCTACTCTCCAGGCCGCCGGTCGAGTGCTGCGTAGACGACTCACAGGCCGGGTGGAACACGCGGCTGCGAGCTTGCGAACTCCAGGCCACCGAGATCCGGGCATTCCACAGCGTGCTGGTGCCCCGCCCTGTGCGTACCGCCGCCTACTCAGCGGATCTGGCGCACCAACCCTTGGCGGACGAGCCACTTGACGGCCACGCGCCGCTGCCCCACCCCCGCACCGGCCAGCGGAGGGTGATCCTGTTGGACGAGTTCATCCTGGACCGCCGTTCCGCCGAGCCCCAGGTGATGGCCGACCAACTCGACCATCTCATCCGCCTGGACGAAGCCGGCGCCATCACCGTGCGGATCGTGCCGACCCGAGAAGTCGGCACGCTGACCGGGTCGACCAACCTGACCGAGCTGCGCTACGGCACCCTCCGCAGACAGCGCGTGATGTACATCCAGCGAGGCCCGGCCGTCAGCTACTGCCTCACCGGCTGCGCAGAAGGCCAGCGCGCCCAGCTCGATCGCGCGGAGGAGGCGGCATTACCGCGCGAAGAGAGCCTCGCGCGGCTGGCGGCCGCCAGCACACGCCTGGCCCACCAGGCCGCGCACGCCGACCAGAAGAACCGAACCCGCCCCTCCCTGACAGGAACCCCCGCATGACGCTGCCCCCGCCCGACCACCCCACGCCCGCTGCGGAGCCCGCCGAGCTCCATCCGAACAGCGGCACCGTCACCGCGATCGACAGCGGCCGCACCCCGGCGGCCGCGCATCTGGTGCTCGGCACCCAGGTCGCCGCGCTGCGGCGCGGCGCCGGACTGTCGGTCGAGGAGGTCGCTGAGGCCACCGGTCTGAAGGACACCACGATCCATCGGATCGAATCCGCGTTCCAGCCCCCGGACTGGCGGCACGTTCACGCCCTGATGGAGCACTACGGCGTGGACGACATCGACGTCATGGGCGCCATAGCGTTCCTGGACGAGGCCAGCTCGCATGATGCCGGCGCCATGGACGTGTCCTCAGGACGCCACACCCGGCTGCGGACCTGTGAACTGGAAGCCCAGCACATCCGGAGCTACCAATCCCGGCTCATCCCCCACGCCCTGCGATCCGAGCAGTACGCGGCCTCCGTGGCGAGGCTGCCCACCGCCCAGGGACTCGACCGTGCCCAACCGCCGCTTCCGGAGCCCCGCCCCGGGCAGACCGCAACCTTCCTGCTGGACGAGGCCCTGCTGTACCACGTCACCACCTGTCCGGGGGTCCTGGCCGAGCAGATGGACCACCTGCTGACCATGTCGCTCTCCGGCGCTGCCATGGTGCGGGTCGTCCTGATGCGCACCGTCGTGGGGCGGCCCGGGCCCAACGCAACCGAGCTGTACTACGGACCCCAGCGCAGGCAGCGGCTGATCTGCACAGAAGATGCCTCGGCACTCGTCTACTACGCCGACCGTCTCGGCGACTCGCTGCACCTGCAACTCGAGCGCGTAGAAGAGGCGGCGCTCTCGCCCGAGGAGAGCCGTGTCCACATCGGGGCCGCCAAGGAGCGGTTCAACAAACAGCCCCGACAGCCCCGACGTGCCAGCCCCCGACCGCAGCCCCTGCGCGCCCTCACTGCTGTGCCCGACTGCGGGGAGCGTGAAGCGTGAGCAGCCACGACGTCTCCGGGGCGGAACCTGCCCCCGATGCGCCGGTGCGGGAGGTGTCCAAGGCCGAGTTGACGGTCGGTGACCCCTACACCCCCAGCAGCCGCTCCACGGGGACCTGGGACTCACCCCTCCCACGCGGGCCCTTCCCCGACCCGAGGTTCTAGGCGCCCCGGGCGCCGACGGCAACGTGCCCCGGAAGGCCCCTGTCAGTCCTCGCCCCACACGCACCGCTACCACCGTTGGAGATCCGCCATGACCGCCGACCCCGATCCGCAGATACCGGCCGCTGACACCCCGGTGGCCGAGCAACAGCACGAGGCTGCCCCGGAATCGAGGGAACCGTTGCCTCAGCACGTCATCGAGCGGGTCGTCAACCCGAGCATCACCGGGCTGCGCGAGGACATCGACGGCATTGTGCGGGCACTCCTCCTCGACCTGGCCGCCACGCCACCAGGAGCGGTCGTCGACCTGCACGCCGCCTACAGCCGCCGCCTACCCGGGCGCGTGCTGGCCGAGCTGTTCGGGGTCTTGCCGCAGCAGCGCGAGACCACCGTCGAGCTCATGGACGCCGCCGCCAACACCACGGCGAGCGGGGCGGAACAGCACACGCTGTGGGAAGCCATGTACTTGCTGGTCGAGGCCAAGCAGCCGTCATCCGACGAGCTGATCGGGCGCCTCCTGGTCATGCGGGAATGGGACGCCGCGGCCCTGCCCACGGTCCAGGTGGTCGCCACTCTCATCCAACTGGTGATGGCCGGCATCCCGACCACCACCGCGCTCATCACCGCGGCCGTCCGCGACCTCGCGGCCGACCCGGTGCGGCTCCGGCGAGCGCGCGCAGACGACGCACAGTGGGCGGAGATCACCCAGGACACGCTGCGCCGCCACCGCATCACGCACCTCCCGGGCCTCCCCCCGGAGGGTGCGGAGCGCTTCGGCATCCCCCTGGCCCGCGATACCACCGGTGCTGCCGTCCGCGGCCTGTTCGCCACCTTCGACGTCGAGCCCGTCACGGCAGGATCCGCCGACCCGGTCGATCAGGAACTGCCCGTGCGCCTCACCTACCGGCCCTGATCCGCACACCAGCACCGGATCCCCCGACACCACACATCCCCCGCCGTCGCCGGCACCGCCAGCCCCGAACCCACACCAGAGGACCCATGGGTATCGAGTACACGCTCATCGATGGGTATCGAGTACACGCTCATCGAGCCGAACTTCCGCGACGACCGACACTTCACCGTGGTCTCCACCACGCCGACCCACGGCGGGATGCTCGTCCTCCGAGGATTCCTGTCACCGCAGGCCCAAGAGGAAGCCACAACAGGTACTCCGCACATCGTCCGAGACGTGGCGTTCACCCCCTACGCCTATTCCTGTCTGCCGAAGGAGCTTGGGCCGATCCACCTTCGGGTCGCCAGCGCGGCGCAGGCGGCCGCGGCGATCACCGCAGCGGCCCGTCGACGGGGTCCGCCGGTTCTGGAGCCCCGCCCGCAATGACGCGCCTCTCACCCAAGGAAGCCACCGATGACCACCACCGTCGCCGCCGCGACCACGACGCCTCACGAGGACCTCTTCGGCCCTCCTCCGTGGGTGCCCGAGCGCCAGATAAGGGCAGTCCTGTGCGGCACGTACTTCGACGCCATACGCGTGACCCCCGACCTCGTGCGTGACGTCCAACGCCGCCTCGGCTACGACATCGGCCCGGTGGTCAACAGCGCCTACGCCGGCACCTGGCACTTCCTCATCCCCCTCCTCCCCGGCGCTTCACCGGCCTGGGACGTCAAGGGCAGCCGCCTGCTACGCCGCGGCACGCCCCTGGCGCTGCCGCCCGCCAACGTCACCACCAGCCGCGACCTTCGCTGGGTCGTCTCTCCGAAGAAGCCGCTGACGTGCCCGAGAGCCCTGCGGGAGGCCCTGACCGGCACAGACCTGATCACGCGGCCGCGGCGCAGATCGCCGTCCGCGCCCAAGTAACCCCCCGCCGGCCCGCCGCTTGCCCGGCGACCCTCCCGACCGAGAGACCGAGTCCATGCACGACACCATCGCCGCCGCGATCCAGGCCGCCCTTGGCCCCTGGCAGCGCATCACCCCACTCCCAGACGGCCACCAAGGGCGTCTACGGCACCACGCCGTCATGATCAACGGCACACGGCTGGCTGTCACCGTCAGCCCCGGCGACGGACCACTGAGCCACCTCGCCGCGCGTGAGGCAGAGGTCACGCGCGCCATCGGTCCGACCGCGGGCCCCGTTGTCGCCTCCGGGACGCTGCCGGAAGGTGGTTCGTGGATGGCAAGGCCCTGGCAGCACGGCCCCACCGTGGACGCCCAACTCGAGCAGCTACGCGGCCGCGTCGACAACCAGTCCGCCCGCAGCGACGCCCTCCGCGCGATGGCCGATGCCGCCGGCGCTCTCGCCAACCTCCATGCCCTGGGCTGGGCTCACGGCGACCTGCGCCCGCAGCACATCGTGCACACCCCCCGCGGCGTCGCACTGCTCAACCTCGCCTGGGCCCACAACCCTTCCGTGAAACTGCGCCCTGAGCACGACCTGCCCTACCCGGGCCCGCTCGTGCACTGCCGGACCCCCGGCACGGCCCGCCGGCTCCTCGCCGGCGACACCATCACACCCACGCCCACCGACGACGTCTACGCGCTGGCCGCCATCTGGTGGCACTCCCTCACCGACACCTGGCCCACGAACTACCAGGCCGCCGGCCTCAAGCCCGAGCCCGACGATTCCCTCGCCGTGCAGCGCGCCGTGGCCAGTGAACAGTGGCGCCACCAGATCGAGCTCATCGAGTGGCGAGCGGTCAGCGCCCCGCTGCGAGCTGCTCTCTCCGCCCAGTCCCAGGACCGGCCCACCGCCAGGGATCTGGCCGACCAGCTCGGCCGGCTCGTTGCACAGGGAGCCGACGAGTGAGCGGTCCCCGTCCGTGTCGCGGCACACCCCGCCGGAGCCCCGTCGCCGCTGATCGGGCCTCCCACAAGCCGGGTGCCGGGCGAGGGGTGTGACGGCCTTCGCCCGGCACTCGATCCCAAATGCCTAGGTGGCGCCAGCCGGTCAGGCGCCCGCCACCCCGAGTGCCGGCCCACCACTGCCGCCCGTTGGGCGATTGAGTACGAGAGAGACGAACAGGCAACGTGAAGATCAACGTGAGCGACGACACCGGCTTCCACGAGGAACTGGCTGATGAGATCGCGGACTTGGTGGACAGTGTGGCGCCGCGCGTGGCGAAGACCACCGGTCTGAGCCTGCCCCCCGAGGCGATCTTCCAGCTGGTCACTCCGGAGGAATGGGTGCGGCACGGCATCGACTTCGTGCAGCGGACCATCGACCGGGATATCGCCGAGCTCAACCTGAGCGGGGACACCGTTCGCACACTGCTGGGTCATCTCCAGGCATCGCGGGAAACCTTGCCGCATGTATGGGTGCTGTACCCAGCCACGACAATCCCCATCCGCGGCCTCGAGGACGCGATCAGCCTGATCGTGCCGCAGGTCTGGGAGTACGCGGGCGTGCTCCGTGACTCGCGAGCGAAGGCACAAGTCGTGGCCCACGAGCTGGCCCATCAGATGCAGCTGGCCGCGAGCGGCGCGGATCCGCGGTGGCTGACTCTCGCCCGCCGGCAGCGTGGCATCGAGGGCCTGGCGGTCGTGCACATATGGGAGGGACACGCCCGGTGGGTTGACCAGCAGGTCACTGCGGAGTTGTTCGGGCGCCCTTTCGACGACGCAGAGCTCACGCGGTCCCGGTCATATAGCGAGGTCGAGGCCGCCGCCGGGCATGCGCATCGATTCACCCGCGACGCCACCCGCGATGGCTGCGCCTTCGTGCGGCAGGTGGTCCACCTCGCAGGTATCGAGGCGATCAACCGGATGTGGAAGGACCCCTCGCTCCTGCCCACCTTGGACGAGATCGCGACGCCCGAGTCCTGGGTGAAGCGGGTCGAAACCTAACCACCTTGCTCTACCTGCCCATTGATCGAACCGAGAGAGCCCCCAACCGTGAACCCCTTCGTGCTCGATAACCCCGCCGAATCCCAGCACACGATCACCGCCCGCACCCGGCGCGGCGGCACGGCCCGCGAGGAAACGGCCGCCGTCGCCACCCGGGCGATGGACCAGCAGATGCCCAACTCGATGGCGCCCGATAGGAGGCGCCCGCTGGTCGCCGCAGTCGCGGCGGGAGCGGCGGCGGCTGGCGTCTTGATGCTGCTTGGCACTGCCACCGCATCGCAGCCCCCTCCTCAGACGCCTGCCGAGCCGCCCAGCGACAACGGAATCGGAGTGTGCACGGCATGAAGGACTTCCCCGAACACGCCGCGGACCCGATCGCGAAGCGCCGGTGACCGGCAGCACGTTCGAAAGCCCTCCGACGTGGACGGATTCGGCGAAACGCTGCCCGGCACCCCTTGACCTGGGACGCGCCCAACCACCCCGAGTTCCTCACCTTTCGTGAGCCGTGGTGCTAGCCCACATGGCCGGATGGTCACGTCAGCGCACGGTGCACGTCGTCGACCTCCAGCAGGAACACCACCCAGCAGGCCGCGCCCCATGGCCCGGCACCGATTCCGAAGATCGCCCCAAGGACCCCTGTGAACACCCCTGATGTCCCTGATGCTGCTGACTTCGCGACCGAGGCACGTCATCGGTTCGCTGCCGAGCTGACCGATCCGAGCGATCCGTGGCGCGATGCACTCGCTCATGTGCCGCGGCATCTCCTCGTGCCGGAGTTCCTCATGGCCCACGAGGGCATTTGGCAGACCCCCACCCCGGGCACCGAGGACTGGCTGCGGCTCGTCTACAGCGACCATGTGCTGGTCACCGGCCTGGATGCTGAGGGCCGGCCGATGTCCTCATCCACCCAGCCTTCGCTGATGCTGGACATGCTGCGGGCCCTGGATCCGCAGCCGGGGCAGCGGGTCTTGGAGGTCGGCACCGGGCCGGGCTACAACGCCGCGCTGCTGGCGCATCGGCTCCGCGGCGAGCACGTCACCACGATCGAGGCCGACGAGCAGCTGGCGTTGCGGGCCCGTCTCCGGCTGGCCCAGGCCGGCTACCGGCCCCGAGTCGTCACCGGCGACGGCATCGTCGGTGTGCCGGACAGGGCCCCGTTTAATCGGATCATCGTGACCTGCCGGCCGGCCTGGATCTCCCCGGCCTGGGTGGAACAGACGACAGATGGCGGGGTGATCGTCAGCCCGCTGGGAAACGGCGTCGCCCGGCTGGACGTGCGCGGCGACCGGGCTGAGGGGCGGTTCCTGACGGTGCCGGCGTACTTCATGCCGCTGCGGACCTCGCCGCTTCCGCCGCCGGCACCGCCAAACGACGCCTTCACCGCGGAACCGGCACGCACCAGCGTGCCGCTGGAGCGCGTGAGCGGCGATCTACGCTTCGCGCTGTCGATCATGCTGCCCGATCACCAGTGCGTCCCCCGGTGGGATGACGACGGTGTCACCACCGAGATCCAGCTGTGGACCTACGACGGCTCCGCCGTCCACGCCGATGCCGAGGGGCGGGTGTGGCACAAGGGCCCCCGCAACCTTTGGTCGGTCATCGAGCAGTGCCACGCCCTCTGGCCCGATCACGCGCCGGCGCGGAGCGAGTTCGGGCTGACCATCACGCCCACCAGCCAGCGGGTCTGGCACGCAGCCCCCGATGGCCACAGCTGGGACCTTGCGGCGCCCCCCGCCATCGAGGCGCTCCGTCGCTCCTCCTCAAGGAACGAATCGCGATGACACAGCAGCCAACGTTCTTCGGCCACCAGTTCGCGCAGCCCCACACAGCCGGACACCTGGACCCGCTCACCATGCCTGAGGCCGAATGGTGGACCCTCATCAGCCAAGCGCCTGGGGTGTTCGGTGACCAGTTCGATCGGGTGGCCTGGTGGTTCGAGGGGTACGCCGACGGAGCCCGCCGCCACGGAGGAGGCGACCTCGACGGGTTCGAGGAGTGGCTCATCGATCAGACGGGACGAACGTGCGCGTTCGGGTGGCGCGGCCTGATCCTGCACCGCGCGGGACTGCACTGCGCCCAACTGCTCAACCTCGCCCCCACCGAGCAACGGTGCGCCATCACCGTGCTGACCCGCTCCATAGCCGCATTCCTCAACACCAAGACGTCGGACAAGCCCCGCACCGTCCCTCGAACCGTCGCGCCGCCGGATGCGACGACCCCGCTCTGCGACGGCGAAGGGGAGCTGGACACGCATCTCGCCATCCACGGCGTCACCCGCTACCACAGCCGCGAGACGCTGAGGCAGACCGTGCGATGGCTCGCCGGCCGGGGATACCGGATGGTGCATCTGGACGCCGGCCACTGGTCTGGCCACCACGATCTGCACCGCGCGGTCGCACGCAGCCTCGACATCATCGAGCACCACGACGCGCAGTACTCACCGGAGACACTGCGCGATCACCTCCGCTCGGCGATCAGCCGCGCGACGGCACAAGGCGTACCGGGCACGGCCATCGTCCTCACTGACTACGACACATTCGCCACCACCTGCCCGGACCTCTCGCAGACCCTGCTGGAGATCATCACCCGCGAGGCGCACTACGCCGCGGTGACCGGGGGGCGGGCGATCTGCCTGCTCCACACCGACGACCCCGACAAGGAACTCGGGCCCGTCGGTGCCCGCCCGATCGAGTGGAACCCCGACGAACACCCCAGCAGCGGGCGGCGATTGGCCGACAGCCACCGCATCGACGACCCCACGCAGGCGTTGTTCCCGACGGGTGACGAGCCGACCGAGAGCAGCCCCTAACCAGCCCCACCACGGCCGGCCGCCACTCCATGTCCCAGCGCCGCGAGAGGAGAACGACGCGTTGACCCACAGCGACAGCAGTTCCAGCGGTACCACCACCCCCCAAGGCCCCACGAGCCACAACGAGACACTGCGCTACATCCCGTCCGGCAGCGGTGTGTTCGAGCGCAACCAGGTCACCACCGGCATGATGATCCGCCGGCTCCCTCACCTGCTGCGCCAAGCGCTGGGGCTGGGGTGGCGCATCGACCGCCGCGCCGTCACGCTGCTGCTGGCCTGCCAGGCCGCGGCCGGGTTCCTCGAGGCATTCGGGCTGGTGGCGATCACCGGCGTTCTCGGCGCGCTGATCGGCGACGGGAATGTCGCGGCCGAGGACATCGACGACCGCCTCCGGGACGCGCTGCCATCCCTCGCGGTGCTCGCGGCGGCGTTCGGAGCACGGGCCGCGCTCGGCATCACCGTCACCAACATCTCGACCCGGCTCGCTCCACGGATGACCCGCGAGGCGCAGCTGGAACTGCTGCGCGCGGCCACCCGTGCCGAGCTGTCCGCCTACGACAATCCCGGCTTCAGCGAGCAGCAGGAAGCCGCGAATCGCGGAGCGGAAGCATCCCGGGACCTGCTGATCGAGGCGCAGGACGTCATGGCCAGCATCGCTTCGCTCGTGGCGGCCGCCGGCGTCATGACCGTGCTCCACCCGGTGCTGCTGCCGTTGCTTGCCTTGGCCACGCTCCCGCAGGGCTGGGCCAGCATCCGAGGTGTCCGAGTGCACTACGAGGCATCCCGAGCTACCGCCGCCCACCGGGTCGCCTCCAACCACCTGCGCTGGCACATCCTCACCAAGCAGGCTGCTGACCAGATCCGGGCCAGCACCATGGCTGACTACCTCCTGGGCCGCTACCGCACCATCGGTGCCCGGATCGACGAGCAGATCGACAAGGCCGCGCACAGCGAGGCCCGCTACGCCCTCACGGGAGCCGTGGCCGGCGGGATCGCCACAGCCGGCGTCTGGGCGGCGCTCCTGGGGCTGCTGGCTTCGGGACGCATGTCGCTGGCCGCCGCCGGCACCGCCGTCGTCGCGCTGCGCACCGTCAGCACCTCCCTCCATGGACTCGTCGGCTACGGCACCCGTCTCTTCCGCTCCGGGCTGTACCTGGATGACTGGTCCCGGTTCATCGCCGCCGCCGCGAGCCACCGCATCAAGCGCGGCACCATCTCCCCGCCCTCTCCCGACGTGGTGCGCGCGGAGAGCGTCACCTACCAGTACCCCGGCGCCGACAAGCCCGCCCTCGACGCAGTGAGCGTGGAGGTACACCGTGGCGAGATCCTGGCCCTGGTCGGTGAGAACGGCTCGGGCAAGACCACGCTCTCGCGTCTGCTCGCCGGCCTCTACCTCCCCACTGCCGGGGAGGTGACCTGGGACAACATCAGCACCTTGGCTCTCGACCCGGAGGCGGCCTGGGCCCACACCGCCCTGATCCCACAGAACTTCACCCGATGGCCGATGACCGCACGCGCCAACATCACCCTCGGCCAGCCCCTGCCAGGCGGCGACGCCTCCGTCCTTGAGGCCGCCGAACACTCCGGCGCCGCTGAGGTCATCGCCGAGCAGCGCTCCGGCCTGGACACACTGCTCGCGAACCACGAGTTCGGCGGGGTCGAGCTCTCCGGCGGTCAGTGGCAGCGGGTCGCAATCGCTCGCGCCTTCTACCGGCCGGCGGGGCTGTTGGTCATGGACGAACCGACCAGCGCGCTGGACGCCCGCGCAGAGCACCGGATCTTTGCCGGCCTGCGCGACTACGCCAAGAACCGCTGTGTCGTGTTGGTGACCCATCGCCTGACCAACGTGGCGATCGCGGACCGGATCGTCGTCCTCGACCACGGACGCGTCATCCAGTCCGGCGGCTTCGAGGAGTTGCGCGCAGCCCCGGGCCTGTTCCGCGAACTGTGGCAGCTGCAGTCCGACCTCGAATCCAGCGCGCCGAAGACCACGCCTACCGGCCTGCCCCAGCAGAACAGCCGGCCCGCCGAGCCGGAGACGACACCCCCCTCATGACCGACCCGGGCCCGCTGCCCGGGGCCCGAACCCCCGCGCGGCACGCCCGGGGCAACAGCCCCACCCCTCACTACAACTACCGAAGGAGACTCATCGCAGTGATAGCGACCGAGACGACGGAGCACGAGGAGACCCTGGTCATGTGCTCCTGGAACGTCGAACGAGATGGTATTGACGCGAACGGCTCGCGGCGCCGGCGTGACATCGCCCTGGCCGAGCTGAAGAAGCGCAAGCCGCGCGTCATCTTTCAGCAGGAGGCGACGTACTCCATGGACGACGACGAGGCCGGGCGCAAGGAGATCGAGAACGAGCTCGGGCTGGTCTGCCGCGTGGCGCCCGTCACCGGAGACAGCCGGAACCCTACCGCCGTCTCCTACGACCCGCAGCTGTTCGACCTGGTGAACGTCATCGAGTGGTCCACGGGGCTGTATAAGCCGATGGACATCCCGGTCGTACGGCTGAGGGGCACCGTGAAGCCTCTCGCGTTGGCCTCGCTGCACCTGTGTTACTGGGCTCCGCAGGAGCGGGCCGTCCAGGCTCAGCGGCTGACGACGCTGGGCGAACCGGGGAAGAACGCGATCCTCGCCGGCGACTTCAACTCCGAGGAGTTGGGGAACAAGCGCCCCTCACAACCGGGGGATTGGGGCACCGACGCCTCGCTCCTCGCCCACCGCACCGTGCACGTCCCGGGTGCGCCGGGCGAGCCGGGTAAGCGGTGGATCGACACCGGCCCCGACGACATCCTCACCGGCACGGGCGTCTTCGCCGATCTCGCCCTCCACGCCGCCACCAACCTCGACCAGCCGAAGGCGACCCAGGCGACCGCGTCACTGTGGCGCACGGACCAGGGCCCGCGCCGGCGCATCGATCGTGCCCTCAGTACCCCGAACCTGCTGCCCGCGCTAAAGAAGTTCGAGGTGGTGACCACCCCGGAGGTGGTGGAAGCCTCCGATCACGCCCTCCTGGTGTGGGAGTACTCCCTGCCCAAGCTGGTCGCCGCGTTGGGCTGACAGTGTCGCCGCCCGGCGCCATGGCCGATGTGCCAGGCGGCGCATGACCAGGGCAACGCCAGCACGGGCCGCCACGGCTGCCTAACGGGGCAGTTCGGCATCAGCCGACCTGACGTGGCGGCCGCCCGGTGTGGGAGATCGGCCTGTCGGGCCGATCTCCCAGGCTCGGCAGCCTTCTCTCGGAGGCCCGTCGTCAAACCCCGGACCTGGGGCCTTGGATCACACCTCTCCTCCGTCCACCTGTTCAACTCCGAAGGATTCGATATGCGCTGGCGAGGGCCGGCCTCCATCACCACGGCACCCCGAGACGCGTCTTCCCCACAGCACTCCACGGAGTGCTGGGTGCTGCTCCGCGACACCCAGGACCAGATCACCCTCGTCCGGCCGGCAGGCACCAAGGACGTTTTGAGCCGCGAGTGGGAACTGCCCGGCGCCACCGTCCGCGACGGCGAGACCCCGCACGAGACGGCATCGCGCGCCATCCACCGGGCGACCGGCATACGACGCGACCCACCCGGCGCCCTGCTGGTCACCGAATGGCGCCGGGCCGACCCCCTCCGAGCGCGGCCCGCCGGAGTCAGCTTGCTCTTCGAACCCGCCCGGCTCGGGCTCGGCGAACTCACCCCCGACCCGAATGTCCAATTCGTTGCGCCGGAGGACATCGGTCGCCTCGCCACCTCGCTGATGGAACGCCGAGTCCGCGCGGCGTTGGCGGGTCAGCACTTTCTGCCACCCCCGTTCTAGGCGCGGCCCACGGCTCCGGGTGCCGGGCGGGAGAGTGACGGTTCCCTGCCCGGCACCCGCCCCCACGATCTTCTCCTCTTCGCTCACCGCCATGGCGGTGGGCCGATAACGCTGAGTTGACAGATAGGTGCGACATGACAGGAAAGACCCCGCTCGGTTCGCTGTGGCCTCATCAGCAGGAGGCTGTGGAAGCGATCGTCGCGGGTTGGGCGAAGCATCCGCGTGTGACGGCGGTGATGGCCTGCGGCACGGGGAAGACCCGCGTTGGCGTTCATTCCGCCTTCGAGCGAGTCGCTCGGCCTCGGGCCTTGGTCGTGGTGCCCACCCGGGACCTGCTGGCGCAGACGCTGATGGAGTGGCGGGACGTGCTCGGCGAGGCCGCGCTGGGTCAGGTCCTCGCGATCTGCGGCGACCGCCACATCATGCAGCGGGCGAGTGACTGGAACGGTGGGATCGCCTCGACCAACGACGCTGAGGAGATCGCGCGTCTGGCGGGGATGCCCGGCCCGGTGACGGCCGTCGCCACCTACGACAGCCTGCGTGCCGTCGCGGACGCGCACCTCCTCCATGGGCTTAAGCCCTGGGACGTGGTGATCGCCGACGAAGCGCACCGTACCGTGGGGCTGCACGGTCGCCCGTGGTCGACGGTTCACGACGATGACCTCATCAAGGCTAAGCGCCGGCTGTATCTGACGGCCACGCCACGGATCATCGAGAGCATGGCGGGCGCGGACAGCGCCGGCTATGTGGCCAGCATGGACGACCCGTCCGTCTTCGGGCCCGAGGTCCATCGCCTCTCCTACCCGGATGCGCGAGCGGCCGGCCTACTGGCGAACTACCAGGTCATCGTCGCCGTGGTCACCGATGAGGAACTACGGCGTGCGATGTCGGCGCCCGACGGCAGCGACTACTTCGCCATCGGTCGCCATGCGATCAGTCCCGAAGCACTGGCCAAGCAGCTGGCGGTACTTCGCGCTGCGGAAGAGCATCAGCTGGGCCGGATCATCGCCTACACCCGTCTGGTGCGCGACTCCGCTTGGTTCGCCGAGACGCTTCCGGACACCGCCTTGCGGACCGGGTTGTGTGTCGACCGCCCGCTGTGGACCGGGCTGGTGCACGGCCAGCAGAGCAGCGCCGAGCGCCTCGATGTCCTAGACCGGCTGCGGGCCCCGGGAAATGAGCGGCGCATCGTCTTCAACTCGCGTGTGCTGGGGGAAGGTGTCGACGCCCCGGCGGTGGATGGGGTCGCCTTCCTTGACGGCCGTGACTCGGTGGTGGACATCGTCCAAGCCCTCGGGCGCGCGCTGCGGCTGGGCGGCCTCAAGGAAAAGACCGCCTCGGTGATCATCCCGGTCCTGCTGGCCCAGGGACAAGACCCTGAGGAAGCACTGAACGGATCCCAGTGGGGCACCGTCTGGCGTGTCCTGCGGGCGCTACGCGCGCACGACCAGGATCTGGCCGACACCCTGGACCGGGCCCGCGAGGACATGGGACAGCCGGCCAAGCCCACCTCGACCCCGGCGTGGGAGCTGCCCGACTGGCTCCACGTCGAGGGCATCCCGATGCCCGCCGGGCTGGTCCGGGCCATCAGCACGATGACCGTCCAAGCGACGACCGAGTCCTGGGAGGAGTACTACGGGGCGCTCAAGGCGTACCACGAACGCGAAGGAGACCTGTCCGTCCCCCAGAGCCACCGCTGTGAAAGCGGTCTGGCCTTGGGACGGTGGTTGAGCACCCAGCGCCAGCTCTATCGAGCTGGCCGCCTACCGCACAGCCGTCGGCGCCGGCTGGACGCGTTGGGCATGGTGTGGAATCCGATGGAGGCGGAGCGCCGGTGGGTCATGGCCGCCGCCACCTCGTATGCGCGGTCGCATGGCAACCTCGCCGTCCCGGTGGAACACGTCACCGGCGACGGCATCAAGCTCGGCGCGTTCCTTCAGCGCGTCCGTATGGGCACCACCAGCCTCAGTGACGACGAGCGCGAGGTGCTGAATGGCCTGGGCATGGTGTGGGACACCGAGGAGCACCGGTGGACCACCATGTTGGACGCCGCACGCGCCTACAGGCAAAAGTATGGTGACCTCCTCGTACCGGTCGCATACAGCGTGCCAGGAGATCCGCCACTGAATCTCGGGCAATGGATCGTCAACCAGCGAGCCAAGGAATCCACGCTCTCTCCTGCGCGGCGTGCGCAGCTCGACCAGCTCGACATGGTCTGGGACGTGCAAGATCGCCGTTGGCAGACCATGTTCGAGGCCGCGCGCGAATTCCATTCCCAGCACGGCAACCTCGACGTACCGAAGGAATATCCCGTCATCCGAGACGGCATCACCCTTCAGCTACTCCCCTGGCTTCACAAGCAGCGGGACAAGCGCAAAGCCGGAACGCTGACTGAGGACCGTATCGCGAAACTCTCAACCATCGACATGATCTGGTCCATCAGTGATGCTCAATGGGAACGGGGATTCCGTGCCGCGCAAGCCTTCTACGACGACAACGGCCACTTGATGGTTCCTCCTGGATTTATGGCTGACGGTAGCCCTCCCATCAATTTGGCCAACTGGATCGGCAATCAACGCAGCGCTCTCAAGCCTGGTTCTGAGCGGCACGAACGCCTCGACAAGATCCAAATGATCTGGAACGTCAAGGAATATCGCTGGCAGCGAAATTTCGAGTTGGCCCAACTGTTCTTCGAAAAGGAGGGGCATCTTAACGTTCCCCCTAGCCTCACCTTCGAAAGAGACGGCGAGGAGATACGCCTGGCCCGGTGGCTGGAATCACAAGCATCCGCCTACCGGAAAGGAAAATTGGCCACCGACAGGCTGCTGCAACTGACATCCATCGGAATGCGCTGGCCTCGGTAACTGTCGACCAGGGCCCGGCAAAATGGCCGAAAGGCGAGTGGAGAGGTAATGTGCGACATGGCGAAATCCATGGTCTACAACATTCTGAATGGCGGTCGGGAAAGCAGTGGATCGCGCCGCCGCTGGAACATGCAGATGAACATCGTACAGGGCGTGCGGCCGGATGTTCTGTGTGTGTGCGAGGCGACATGGTGGCACTGGGACGACCGCCGGATACTTCGGGACACGATGGCTCGACTGGAGATGGAGTGCGCCCTCATGGTACCCAGCAGGGTGGGTGACGGGGTGAACTGCACTGCCCTGCTGTACCGGCCCGCCACAGTGAAGGCGAAGAACTCGCGGCAGCTTGCCGCAGGAGTTTTCCATCATGCGGCGATCGAGTCCGCGATGGACATAGACGGGGTCGAGGTCACGGTGCTTGGAACGCACCTGTCTTACATCCCTGCACGGCGGGACGAGGAGGTGGTTCCTCTAGCGGATCGCGGCGCGGATATGCGGCCGGAATGGACTGAGAAAAATCGGCGGGTGGTGCTGATGGGTGATATGAACTGCGCCCATCCCAACAGCCCTCAACCAATCTGGCGCCGCATCCCCGCACCTCTCTACCCGCGTTATCGGACGCGACAGCCTGACGGGAGTTTCGGAGACGCGGACCGGTCCACTATCACGACGTTGCTGGCGGCCGGCTACAGCGACCCCTACAGCGTCTTGGGTCGCGACCGCGAGCACACCACCGGGCACTGGTACGAAAACGAGCCCGAGCCTCAGGAACTCGACCACATTCTGGTCAGCAGCAACATCGAGCACGCGGTCACCAACGTGCGCACGGTGAATTCCCCCGAGGCCAGGGCGGCTTCCGACCATCTGCCACGGGTCTGCGAGCTCGACCTGGCGGCACTCAGCTAGTCCACGCCTCCTGGCCGTTCGCCACCGGCCGGGGCCCGGGCGGGCCAGCGCGGTCGCCGTCCGCGGCACCTGCGGCCGGCCCTCGACGACACCATCACACCTCGGGGATCGATACCCATGAGCACGACCGATTCACTTCCCCCACTGCCTGCCTTGGTCGCACGGCTGCCACCGGAGGCGGCCGACCTCTTCGGCCGGCTCGGCGCGCTGCCTCTCGTCAGGCTGGACCACGCGGAGATTGCGGCGGCCGCTGGGCAGACTCGGACCGCGGTCACGCCCGCGCTGCGCGCTCTGACGAGGGCTGGGCTGCTGCGGCAAGTGGGACGCACGGAACTGTTTCGGCTGCGGCGGAGCCGGGTTCACGCCTACGCCGCGCAACGCGCCCTCGACCTGGACGAGAAGACGCGGGCGGACACCCTCGGCCGGTGGGCGGAGTGCCTGCTGCGCACCGCGACAGCCGCCGGAAAGACGGTCTCCAGCCGACGCCCACTGCCGCGCATCTACAGGCACGGCGCCCCGGACGGCGGCCTCCCGTTCGCCAGCGACGACGCGGCCGCCGCCACGGCGTGGCTTCACTGGCGCCGTGCGGACCTGACCGCCACCGCGAACGCCGCGTGGGAGCGAGGTCTATACGACCTGGTGCGGCAACTGGCCGACACTCTCGTCCCCTTGGTCGAGCGGCAACCCCATGACGGATGGCTGCACGAACTGCTCGACATCGACGGATACGGGCTGTTGGCCGCCGAGGCAACACACGATGTGGTGGCACAGTCCCGGCTGTACTTCGTCAGCAGCGGCATACACCACTATCACGTAGAGGCCGACAGCAACGAGGACGACATCACGCTCGCCGCCCAGTCCGTGCGCAAGGGACTCTCGCTGATCGACGGAACGCAGCCGGCTGCCAGCCTCACCTCGCAAGCGGAAGCGGCACAGAGCGCCGGACGGGCGACCGCACAGATCGAGGGCTGGATCGCCATCGCCGCCGACCACGCCTTGGCGCGCCGTTGGGGCACGGCCCTGCCGTTCTTGGGGCAGGCCCGTGCTCTGGCTGACATGACGAACGACGTCCACGGCCAGGTCATGTCCCGGCTGTGGGCCGCCCGCATCACGCTGGAGATCGGCCAGCCCAACCACGCGCTCACCATCCTGCATGACGCCGCGAAGCTGTGTCGCGGAGCCTGGGACGTGTTCTTGGGCGGGCAACTCGCCGAACTGAGCGGCCGCGCGTACCAGGCCACCGGCGACACCGCCAGCGCCACCGTTCATCTGCAGCTCGCGCAGACCGCGTTCTTGGACTGCGCCGCGCCGTACTGGGAGGCCCGTTGTCTGCTGAGGCTCGCACAGCTTCACCAGGGCCCCGAGAGCCAACGGCTCCACGACGAGGCCCAAAAAGTCTGCCAACAGGCCGATATCCCGCTGCCTGAACTGCCACGGGACAAGCAGCTCGGTCCCCTAGCGATGGCGACCGAAACAGCCGTTAGCGAGACGACCTCGTGACCCAGAGCTTGACCCCATCCACCAAGCGGCAACTGCTCAGCATCATGGGCACCCTCCCAAGCGATGCTGACGCCCTCGTCGCCGTGCTCGGCGTGCTACCTCTCACCCGGCTGGATCGCCGCGCCATCGCGGTGGCCGCGCGCCAGCCGCTGACCGAGGTCGACCAGGCGGTAAATGCGCTGCTGACCGCGAAACTGCTGGAACCGGTGCCCAACACCGACCTGCTGCGAGTACCGAAGCACGTACACGAGCACGCCACCACCCTGGCCGCACGTCTACGCGAGGGCGAGCGGAGGGAGGCGTGGTCCCGGTGGGCCCGGCATCTGCTGGACGCAGCGATCACCGCAGGATCTGCCCTATCCAGCCGAGCCCCCCTCACCCCCGCATGTGATGCCCCGGACGGCGTAGGGTGGCCCTTCCCCGCCGGCGACGCGGCCGCAGCCGTGGCCTGGCTGGTGGAGCGCCGCACGGACCTCGTCACTGCAGTGCGCGCCGCGGACACAGCCGGGCGACACGAGCTGGAGTACCAGCTGGTTGGCGCGCTCATCGTGCTGGCCGAGCGGCACCATCTCCCCGAGTGGCCTGGGCTATTGACGCACTACGGTGTGCCAGCGGCCGAACTCCACGGGGACATCGTGGCGACGTCTCGGCTACTGTGCGCGCTGGCGGAGGCGCACCGCCGTACTGGGGACCATCAGAAGGCGGAAGACCACGCGCGCCAGGCACTCGCCAATACGAGCGCCGGCCTTCCCTCTGGCGGGCCACCGTCGGCCGCTGCGCGGCCGGCCGGCGGCAACTCCACGAACGCGCCCGCCGATACGTTCACCGACACCACCAAGCCCATCGTCCTGGCGGACATCGAGAGCCGGCTCACGCTCGCGTCCGTTCACCGCTCGGCCCGACGCACGCACCAGGCAGTGCCGATCGCGGCGCAGGCCCTCGCTCTGGCGGACGAGGCGGGCGACCGACGAAGTATGGCTCTGGCGCGGATCGTGCGCGCCGAAATCGCATTCGACGACGGCCGACCCGACGAGGCGATCAACGAGCTACGCCAGGCCATCCCCCTTCTGCAGCACACCCCGGACCAGTTCGAGGAGGCGCGGGCGGTCGCGCTGCTGGGCCAGGCCATCGCCACCACCGGAGACCACCGCACCGCCGTGATGTACCTGGGGGAGGCGCACGACCGGTATGTGAGGGCCGGAAGCCCGCTCGGGGAGGTCCAGTGCCTCCAATGGCTCGGCGACATCATCGGCGGCGCGCGAGGCGCGGAACTGTGGGCCGAGGCGGACAACGTGCGATGGGCGGCCGGCATCCCTCGACGTGCCACTCAGCACCTCGCCAGCTCAGGAGGTACGTGACGTCACGCGCCCCCACGACCACAACGCCCCCCGATGACGCCGTGCGCCTCTACGGCCCTCGCCGCCTAGAGACCCTCGCCCTGCGTTGACAGGAATCTGTACATCCGCTCTACCTTTCGAAAGCTGAGAAACTCATGCGTACCAACCTGAACGCGACTACTACCACCGCTCCCATCGCTGACTCGGTCCCCGTCACGGCCGAGCGGATACCGGCTGCGGGGTGGGCCGAGTATGAGCGTCCCCTGGCCCTTCGCGCCGGGACGCTGGTGGGCCTGGCGGCCGGCAGCGGTGATGCGGACACCTCCGACGACAGCGTCGACTGGTTCCACCAGTACCAGTCCGGCTCCCAGTCGGGCTCGGCTTCCTGAGATGGGGTCGGTCCCTTGGGCCTGGTTCGCTGTGCTGCCGACCTCCGGGTCGGCTGCGCGGCGGGTGTTGGCCCAGATGAACCAAGTAAGTGGCCTTGTCGACGTCTTGGTCTACCGCCGCGGGATCCCCTGGATCGTCGGCAACCACACCGGCACGGTGGTCGCGATGCACGTCGGGCGGATGAGCGCGGTGGTGGTCGGGTCGTTCGCGCCGAGCGAGCAGCAGGTTCGGCAAGCGGTGAACGGGGTCTCGAGCGGCGAGGCGCTGATGAAACATCTGGTGTGCCTGCCCGGGTGCTTCCACGCCATCGTGGCTGACGGCAGCCGGGTGTGGGTGGCTGGGGATGTGGCCGGGATCCGCGCGGTGTTCGCCGCGGAGGTGGCTGGCCACCAGGTGCTCGGGGATCACGCACGTCCCCTTGCCGAGGCGGCAGGAGATGTCCGCCTCGACAGCCATTACCTGGCGAGATACCTGATCGGCCCGGCACCGCCGCTGGCGCTGGCCGAGTCCGGGCACGCGCCCTACACGTCCGTTGTCTCGGTGCCGCCTGGCTGCTGGGCGCAACTCGACAACCAGGGGCAGCGAACGGTCGAGACATGGTGGGTGCCGCCCGACGACGACCTCCCCCTCGGCGACGCCGCGGGCGAGTTCACCGAGGCGCTGCGGCAGGCCGTCGAGATCCGCACGGCGGGTGAGACGGCGGCCGCCTGTGAGCTCTCCGGCGGGATGGACAGCTCGGCGCTGTCCGCGCTGGCCTACCGGGCGGTTGGCGCCGGGCTACTCAACCTGACTCGCACCTCGGCCGATCCTTCGAACGACGACGTCGCGTGGGCGCGGCTGGTCGCCACGGCACAACCCGCAGCCCAGCACCTGGTGGTGGATGTCGGCGACCTCCCCGGTCCGCTGGACGGCATCGGCGAGCCGTTGGCCCTTGATGCGCCCGGGTCAGCTGTCACTGCCGGCCGGATGTCCGCCGCGTGGTGGCGCCTGGCCACCAGCCATGGATCACGGGTGCTGCTGTCCGGCAAAGGTGGCGACGAGGTGATGCACGGCGCCGTGCCGTATCTGCACCTGGCCCGCCAGCGGGATCGGGCTACAGCGCGCCGGCATCGCAAGGGATGGGCCGCGCTCTGGGGAGCGCCCCTTCGCGAGGTCCGCGCGCACGCCAGCCATCCAGGGCCATACCAGGCATGGCTCGCGCGAACCCTTCAACCGAGCGCGCCGGTTGCCAGTTGGGAAGCACGCCGCTTCACGATGCCGAACTGGCTGACTCACGCGGCCGCCGGGGCCCTGCTCGATGCGGCCGCCTCGGCCGAGGCGGCGCCGCTGCACGACCGACCCCACCAGCACGCCGCGCTGGCCGCAGTCCGGGCGATGGCGCGGACCACGCGCCTGCACACCGATGCCGCCGCCATCGGCGGCCTGCGGCTAGGGTTCCCATACGCGGACCGGCAGGTGATCGAAGCCGTGCTGTCGGTGCGCGGCGAGCAGCGGGTCAGTCCGGCCGAGTACCGGCCCCTGATGCGGGCGGCCATGCGCGGCATCGTGGTTCCCCAGGTCCTGACGCGCAGAACCAAGGGCGGCTACAGCGTTGACGTCGACGCCGCGCTGCGCCGCCACAGAAACACCGCTCTCGCGCTGCTGACCCACAATCCGGTGCTGGCTGACCTCAGGGTGATTGATCCACCGGCCGCACGTGCGGCGGTAGAGCGCTGGGGCAGCGCCGGAGGCATGGCGGATGTGCTCGTCAGCCGCACAGTCGCGGCCGAGCTGTGGGCCCGGACCGCAACCGGCACGCCGGTCCCGACCGGCGAACTCGCCACCAGCGGGAGGGCCTGATGCCGCGCCTCGCCCCCGGCGTGAAGCTGGTGACCGATACGGGCACCGGCCGCGGCAGCCTGATCTGCCCCGACGGCGCCGTGTGGACGCTGAACCCGTCGGCCGCCACCGCTCTGCAGGCCGCGGCGAAGGGTGAGAACCCGCTCGACGCCATGGCGCGCCGCTGGCCCGGCGTACCTGAAGACGTCCTGCGAGCGGATCTCACCGCCCTCCTCGCTGACCTCCAGGCCGCCGGGGTGGTGGCGGAGCCGTGAGCCATCCCGTCGCCCTGCCGCCCACGATCTGCCTCACCCGGCGGCAGCGTCTGCGCGCCCGGGCCGCCGCGATTGTCGCGGCACAGATCACCTCCAGCACACCCCGCATGAACGCCACGCTCACCCGGCTCCTTCGCCACGCCCGCCCCTCCACCGCCGTCGAGACCCGGCACGCTCACGCGGCAGTGACTACGGCCACCCTCCGGCTGGGCGGCACCACCGCATGCCTGAACCGCTCTGTCGCCGCGCTCCTCTACTGCCGCGGCTACGGACACGCCCCCACGCTGGTCATCGGCATCCGCCCCGGCACCAGCCAGGTCCACGCCTGGCTCGAAGCCGACGGCCACCCCATCGCAGAACCATTCGACCCGCGCCACCTCTACCAGCCCGTCTCCCTTCACACCCCACGGCAGGAGATGACATGACAGCCTCCGACAGCGCGTGGCAGACCAGGGCCCAGCACCTGGTCGACGACCTGCGCGCCCGCGGTGAGATCCGCAGCGACGCCATCGCACAGGCCATGGCCACCGTGCCGCGCCACCGCTTCATCACCGGCTACTACAACGGCGCTCAGCGCATCCCCGTCACCCCGAACGCCCCCAGCCCAGACCTACT
The DNA here is from genome assembly GCF_031845425.1 of Streptomyces millisiae. Lineage (NCBI taxonomy): Bacteria > Bacillati > Actinomycetota > Actinomycetes > Kitasatosporales > Streptomycetaceae > Streptomyces > Streptomyces millisiae. The sequence goes on along the minus strand of NZ_JAVREM010000049.1, from coordinate 11,358 downwards.
CGAGCGCGCCTACAGCAACACCGGGATCATGGTCCACCTCCCCAGCGACCCGGCCGGCACTCCCTCCAGCAGCTCCCAGCCCGCCGTCATGGCCCGCATGCTCGAAGCCGCCCGCCTGGCCCCGGGCATGAGGGTGATGGAAATTGGCGCCGGCACCGGATGGAACGCCGCCCTGATCGCCCACATCACGGGCGAGCCGGTCAGCAGCATCGAGGCGTCCCCCGTGATCGCCGCCGAGACTCGCGCCTCGCTCGCCCGCAACGCGATCGCCGTCACCGTCCGCTGCGGCGACGGCTACCACGGAGCACCGGATGACGGCCCCTTCGACCGGATCCTGGTGACCTGCGGAATCGCCGGCATCTCACCCCACTGGCTCGCGCAACTCGCCCCGGGTGGGACGATCGTGGCCCCGTTGGCGCACGGCGGTCTGCATCCCCTGGCCGTCATCACCGAAACCACGGCACGGCTCGTCGCCTTCGCCGACTTCATGCCAGCCACCGGGCCCCTCTACGCCGGCGCCCGCCCCGCCGCGACTAGGCTGCCGCGTCCCGCCACCACCACCATCCCCATCCCCGCCCTGAATCCGCAGACCACCTACCGCGACCTGTGGATGTACCTGGCCGCCCACGACCCCCGCACCACGTGCGCGGCCGCACACGGCACCTCCAACTACAGCGGTTGCGCCGTCGTCGACCCCACCACCACCGCGGCGGTCTTCGTCCGCCCCGACCACCTGGCCCCCATACCCGGCGACGCTTCCCCGGCCCTGGCCGCCACCACCCACCGGCACATCGCCCGCTGGAGAGCCCTCGGCGAACCCCCACTCACCACCCTCTCCAGCCAACTTCGCACCACGGGCTCACCCTCACACCCCATCTTCGCTCCGAACGCGTGGGCACTCGACGCCCCAACCGAGCCGGCACCGGAACAACCAGGCGCACCCGACAGTCCCGTCAGCAGGAGCGCAGCCCAGTGAAGCCGACACCAACGTACTGCTCCACGACCCGAGCTCCCCGCACCTCACCAGCGACATCAACATCCCGCATCTCCCTCAACACCGTGCCCGAGAGGCACATGTGGTCCTTCTTCCGCGATCACCCCGGGATGATCGCCCAACGCTTCGAGCACCTGGCCAGCTATCTCGATGGCTACGACCTCGGCGCCACCCGACATGGAGGCCAGGGGCTGGGAACATGGCGCCAATGGCTCTCGGATCTGCGGGATGCCGACTGTGCCTTCGGCTGGCGCGGGCACGTCATGCACCTGGCCGGGCTCAACTGCGCCGACCTGCACCGTCTCACGCCCGGGCAGGAACGTCTCGTCATCGACGTGGCCCTGGAACTGCTGGACCAGTACCTGGCCGGTACGGCCCCGGCCACCACTCCTGCCGAAGAATCGGACGCTGTCGCCGCCGACACCAGCGACCCATCCAGCGACGCCGGGCCGGAGTCAGCGGCATGAGGCGCCGCCGCGCCCACTGGCGACGCATCCGGGTCGACGGCGTCACCTACGTCTGGCGGATACGTCCGCGCCCCACCTACGCACAGAGCCAGGGGTGGATGCCCATGACGTACGCGGTTGAGCTCGAGGAGAGGCCGAAAGGCAAAGGTGGCACCACCCTGGTGGTGATCACCGACCGGCCACACTCCCGGACCTGGCTCGGCCTGGCAACCAGGCCGGTCGTTCCCGCCGAGGTCGCCGCCGCAATTCGCCAGGCCCGTCGACAGGGCTGGGATCCGGCCGCTGACGGGGCGTACCGCGAGCTGCGGTGGCCTGCAGCCGAGACGGCGACGGACGCCGCATCTACCGGCGATGAGCGGTAGGGAAGGCCAGATCAGCAGATGCCCAGACGTCCACCGTCCGAGAGGTTTCCTGTGCGCATAGCGAACTTAAACGCCTACAAACTCAGCCCGACGGCGCGTGGCAGCGCCGGATGGCAGGCACGCATCACCGCGATCCGCGAGATCAACCCCGACATTCTCGCCGTGCAAGAGGTCGTCGTTGACGAACGAGCCCTGCCCAGGGAGCGGTGGAACAGCGCGGCGGCCGAGGTCATCCACGACCTTGCCGAGCAGTGCGGCCTGACAGCCACCGCGCGAGCCAGCAGCGGGCGCCCGCACGTCGCCATGGCCGCCAACGGGCACCGCCCCTGGTACACGGCCTTGATGTGGCGCCCGAGCACCGTGTCCCTGCTGCCCGATAGCTTCGCCCCCTATGGGGCACCGGATTTCTGGCACGGCCTCACCACCGCCAGCTTCGATGTCGGGGGACCAGAACCCTTGATCGTCGCCTCCTACCATGGGGATCCGTTCCGCCCGAACTTCCGCGCCGATGAAGCCCTGCGCATCAAGGGCATCTTCCGCCGCACCGGCGGCGTCAAGCCTGGCTTCCTGGTCGGCGACTTCAATGCCCCCTCCGCCGCCGTGATCGACGGGGAGTACTACGACGACGAATGGTATCGAGACCAGCACCACGACGATCTCGAATTCCAGGTACAGGCCGGCACCATCGGCGGCGCGCAGCTGGCGGACCGCCGGCAGGCCCAAGCGCTCCTACGGGGCGGCAACATGGTCGACGCCGCCGCCCACCTGGAGGCGGCGTGGCGGCCCACGGTCGGCCACTGGGCGGACGGCCGCGGAGATCCCGACCCGTGGGGCCCACGCCGTATCGATCTGATCCTGGCCACCCGACCGGTCGCCCCCGCGCTGGTCAGCTATGCGACCCACCGCAGCGCAGCGGCCCTGGACGCGTCCGACCACCTGCCGGTGATCGCCGACTTCGACCCGACGGCCATGCGGAGCACGCGATGAGGAAGTTCCTGGACAACCAGCGGCTGTGGGCGTCCCCCGGCGACCCCGATGAGCGATGGATTAAACCCCACGTCCTGTGGCTGCCCCAGGACCAGCCCGAGGCCATGGCCTACTTTCACCGCCTACGCACGGTCGTCGCGACGTTCTGCGACATTGTCACCCCCGTCGACAGCGACGACCTCCACCTGACGATCCAGAAGATCGAGCCCCGCACCGCTGCCGGCGATCGCGTCGACAACGCCCACCTGGCCGCCGCGGCCGCCGCCGTGCAGCAAGCACTGGCCCACCTCAGCCCGTTCGAGATCGAGATCGGGCCGGCGCGCACCACCCGGTCCGCCGCCACCGTCGATATGCGGCCCGAGGACGAACTCGACCACCTCTACCGCCGCGTGCGTGCCGGCCTCACACAAGCGGGCCTGGTGCTCCCGGACCCCGCTCCGCTCTTTTGGGGCCACGCCTCCATCGGCTACGGCAACATCGACACCGACACCGCCGAGCTGGCACGCCGCTCAGATCAGCTGGCCTCGGCATTAGCGAAGACAATCCGGCCCCCCACGCGCATCCGGGCCAGGATGGCGTCGGTGTGGCTGGTGTGGGAACGCCAAGACCATCTCCGCAATCGCTACCTCGTCGAACGCGTCCACGAGATCCACCTGGGTCGCACGCAGGCATGAGCGCCCTCGCACACGCCCCCAGGCAACGGCACAGCAGGCGAGCCCCCACGAAGAGAAGAACCGAACGGCTATGGGGGGTGGGCTCTTCCGTCCCGGGCACGGTGACGCTGACCTGCCGCGGCCCACGCCCTCGGTTCCACGAACCGGGGCACGAACCGCACTGCGCGCAGCCCCGCAGGCACCGCCCCGTGCACGTGATCAACCACCGACAGCCGCCCACCGCGTCGGCTCAACGACCGGCCCTTCACCGATCCCTTGAACAGGAGCACGTCCCATGCACGGATGGACCGTGGCGGAGCAGGCCGCCACACCCAAGCAGCCAGCCGGCCACGGCGAAGACCGCCTCGTCCTAGTCAACGACGAAGGCGAAGGAGTGCGATGCGCCGCGGTGGTGGACGGCGCGACTTCAAAGGACACGAGAACGTACGGGGACCAGACCGGCGGCGCTCGAGCGGCAGAGTGCGTCGCCGAGGTCTTGCGCAGGCTCCCGCCGAACGTCGCGCCAACGGAGGCGCTCACGATGGTGACCAAGGAACTGAGCGCACTACGGCGGCAGTGGTCGATCGCGCCGGACGATCTCATGGCCCCCAGCGCGGTGGCCGCGGTCTTTCTCCCCGGCCGCCGCCAGGTGTGGCGTGTGGGAGACGTCCACATAGCGATCCGGACGCCCAACGGCTGGGCGCACCACCCCGCCGACAAGGCGATCGACCGCGTGGTCGCTGCCGCCCGCGCCGCGCTCCTACGCTGCCGTCTCGCCCAGGGAGCGAGCATCGACGAACTCGCCGCGACCGACCCGGGCCGCACCATGCTGCTGCCCATCCTGAAAGAGCAAAACGTCCTGGCCAACGACACCGATCCGCACAACCCACTGGGCTTCGGCGTACTCGACGGCCGCCCGGTACCCGACCGCTACCTCGAGACAATCAGCCTGCCCCCGGACGCCATCGAGGTCGTGCTGGCATCCGACGGCTACCTCTCGGCGGCTCCCACCCTGCGCGAGGCCGAGGACCAGCTCACCTTGTCCCTGGCCGAGGACCCGTTGCGGATCGGCGCGTACGCGTCTACCAAGGCGACACCGCCGGGGGCCCGGAGCTTCGACGACCGCACCTACATACGCCTACGCCTCCGCCGCCAGGGCACCGAGACACTCGACCGCCCGCGATAGCTCAGTCGCCGGCCGCATCGGCGAGCATCGCGGCAGCGACTTGCGCATCTTTCGACGTACGGCTGGTTCTGCGCACTGGGAAAGATCATTGCGCCAGGTCACCTCGCGTGCGATCTGTGAGTCGATGCGTTGAGTGATTGGGTTCGCCGCTGCGGCAACCACGATGCCCGGAAGGCCGCCGATCACGCCGAGCGGGATCGGCACCGTCTTGCCCACGGCCCCGGGGCTCAGAGCGCACCGGGGGTAGCGCAATGCACTGCACGCCTCGTGTGGCGCGGCGAGGCATCGACGAGATCGGCCCATAGGGGGACACTCCACCCGGTGTCGTCCAGAGCCCGGTATCTGACAGGACGTAGTTTGGCCACCAGTTCCAGGGGGCCGTAGCTGGCTCACTTGTCGCATCTTCGCCTCGCCCCCTGCTCATCGGGCTTGTTGATCGGTGTCCGGCAGGAAGGCGGTGGTTTTAGCGGCGGTACCACCGCCGGGGTCAGGCGTGCTCGTGCCGGTACCGCCACCCGAAGGCCGGGGCCTACGAGGGCTTGATTCCCTCGGTGTGTGCTCATGGCAGTTTGTTCTCGTACCAGTACGGTCGCATGCGAAGAACCTTCGTTCTGGAGGAGTCCTCGTCATGGTCTCGAGCTCTTCGCTGTTCACGCATGCGACCAATTTCGCCAGCGCTGTGTCCGGCGGTGTCGACCCCCGCACCGGGCTGTTCAACCTTCAGATCACGTTGGGCACGCTCGTCGGTAACCGTACTCTTGGCCCCCCTCCCTGCCGCTGACCCTGTCCTACTCCCCGCTGGCCAGCAGCGACATGGGGCTCGGGCAGGGCGTGTCGCTGGGCCTGACAACGTACGATGCCGACGAACGGCTGTTGGTGCTGTCGACCGGTGAGCAGTACCGCGTCGAGGAGACCGGTACGAAGGTCGTCCTCCTGCAGCACAAGCTCGACACCGCGCACGTCACCAGGGACGAGAAGCGGAACCTTTACCGGATCGCGCACAAGTCCGGTGAGGTCGAGATCCTGACCGGGCCGAAGAACGCCTTCGGCCTCAAGGTGCCGACGGCCCTGCTGACCTCGGCTGGCCACTGCCTGGAGTTGGCGTGGGACTTCACGGCCGGTCCGTCGCCGCGCCTGAAGGAGATCAGCGACCGGCACGGCACGCTGCTGAAGGTGGCCTATGTCGGGCAGTCCAAGGCTACCCTTCACGTTCTGCCCGGCAGCGAGACCGAGGGCTACGACATCGACCTGCGCTTCCGCAACGGTCTCCTGGGGAGCGTGCACCACTTCGCCCTCGGCCAGGACGAGCCGCTGGTGTGGGAGTTCACCCACACCGAGGTCGGGTCGCGGGGCGAGTGGGGCTCCTGGATCACGGGTGTGGCCATGCCCGGCGGAATGCGGGAGGCGGTCTGGTACCGCGACGACGGCCACCGCTTCCCCGTCTCCGCGGACATGCCGCCGCTGCCCTACGTGTACCGGTCCATGCAGGTTCCGGGCGGCGGACAGCCCCCGAGCGAGGTCTCGTACAGCTACACGGACACGAACTTCCTCGGCGGCCATTCCGAGGTCGACTGGGACAGCAGCCGGGACTGCCTGTACGACGTCCTGACGGACTACTCGTACGGCTCCACGGAGTCGCGCACCTGCGCGGGCCAGACAACCAGGGTCACCCGGACGTACAACAAGTACCACCTTCAGACCGCCGAGAAGCACCAGCAGAACCACTGCTCGCGGACCGTGGAGACTCAGTACTACGCGGCGACCGGCAAATCGTTCGAAAAGCAGGTCCCGCAGTTCCAGCTCCCGCGGACGCGAACCGTGACCTGGAGGGATTCCCAGTCGCCCGGCCCTACCGCCTTCTACCAGGAGGTCACCGAGACCACCTTCGACGAGTTCGGCAACCCGCTGGCCCGGACTGACCCCGACGGCACGAGGACCGTCTGGGACTACTACCCGGCCGACGGCAGCGGCGACGACTGCCCGCCCGAGCCCGACAAATTCACCCGCTTCCCCAGAAGCGTCACCCGCACACCCCCGCAGACCGACTTCGACGCGCCCGCCCACACGACGGCCTACCGCTACCGCGCCTACACAGCAACGCCGCACCAGGAGGTGCTCACCGACGTCCTGAAGTCCGAGGAACAGCTCCGGGTCGACGAGCACCTGGTCCGCAAACAGGTATTCGACTACAGCACCTCGGAGGTGGACTTCGGCCGGCTCACACGCCGGACCACCACCGAGTACCCCGACGGGGGCGGCAACGGGTTCGAGTCGGTGGAGACGTTCGGCTCCTCGGCGACCGGCGACCTGGTCGAGGTCCATGAGCTGAAGAGCCACGACGGACTGACCCTCAAGAGCTCGCAGACCCACTCCCCCCTGACCGGACGCCTGTCGGAGGCCACGGACCCGCAGAGCAACCGCGTGACGATGGACTACGACAAGCTGGGCCGCCTACTGAAGCACACCGCCAACCCTGGCACCCCCTACGAGGCGGTGGAGCGCCACTCCTACGAGACGGGCACCAGCGCGCCGTTCGTGGCCACATCCACCGACGCGCTGGGCAACCGGACCCGCGAGAGCTTCGACGGCGCAGGACGGCTGATCCGCCGCGAACGCCAGGACAGCGACGGCGACAGCGGAAGCTGCGGCGGCCCCGGAAACGGCCAGTGGCACACCGTCGACGAACAGAGCTACGACGAGCAGGGCCGCCTGGCATCCGTCACTGTCCTCGATCACGTGCGCGCCAGCGGTGAGACCAGCGGTGGTGAGATCAAGTGCACCAGCAGGTACGCCTACGACGACTGGGGACAGTGCTCAACCACGACCCTCGACGACGGCTCGGGCGAGCACACCCTGCACGACCCGGTCAGCCGCACCACGACGACCCAGCGCCTCGACGCCGGCAAACCGATGCCCGCCAGGACGGTGACCACCTACGACAAGCGCGGTCTACCGGCGAGCATCACTCGTCTGGACAGGAGCGGCTCACCCACCGGCACCCGCACGTTCAAGCACGACGGGTCCGGACGGCTGCGCAGCGCGACCGACGAACTCGGCGCCGGCGACGAGTTCCGCCACACCACCACCTACGACTACGACTCGAACGACCGCCTGCGGCGCACCACTCTGCCCGACCAGACGCAGGTCACCCGCTCCTACGCGCCGTTCTCCGCCGACAGGCTGGTCACGGAACTCACGGTGGGCACCACACCGTACGGCACGCAGACCTTCGATGGTCTGGGCAGGCGAAGGAGCACCACCTCGGGCGGACGCACATGGTCCTACACCTACGGCGCCGACAGCGACCGCCTGCCGTCCACGTGCAGGGCACCGGACGGCAGACCGTTCACATACACATACATCCGCCAACTCGCCGATGCCCTCTCCCAAGTGACCGCAGGTGAGGGCACCGGTAAGCGCACCCAGAAGTTCACCCTGCATCCGATCACAGCAGCCGTCGTCGAGGCCGAGGAAGGCGGAGTCACCGTCAGCCAGGCCTACTACCCGTCCGGCCTGCCGTGCGCCACCACCACCCGCCTGCCCGACCACCCCGGTATCACCACGCACACGACCTTCACGGTCAACGGTCTCGAACAGACCCTCGTCGGTGTTGACGGCACCGTCCGGCACATCTCCCGCGACACCTTCGGCCGCCTCCTCGCCGTCGTCGATCCGGCAGCGTGGGCGACCCTGCGTTACGACACCGCCGGCCGTGTCACCGGCTGGACGACCAAGGACAGCGGATCGAACGTCCTCACCACGGACCTGGTCCTGGACGACTTCGGCCGGGAAGTGACCCGCACCCTCACCGACGGCCAGGGCAGCACCTGGATCCTCACCCAGCAGTGGCAGACCAACGACCTTCTCGCCCGGCGCACCCTCAAGCGCGGAGCCACCGTGCTGCGCGACGAGACGTTTACCTACACCAGCCGCAACCAGCTCAGCACATACAAGTGCACCGGGCAGACGCCCCCACAGGACGCCCACGGCCGCGCGATCACCGGGCAGACGTTCACCTACGACCCCTACGGCAACGTCACCACGTGCAGGACCGGCTTCGACGGCGGCACCGACACCGCGACCTACGTCTTCGGGAACGAGGACGACCCCTGCCAGCTCACCGGCATCGACCACGACAACCCGAAGTCCCACACCGACCTGTCCTACGACAAGGCCGGACGCCTCGTCACCGACGAAACCGGCCGCACCCTCGGCTACGACGAGTTCGGCCGTCTCATCGCCGTCGGTAAGGCAGCCGCCTACGGCTACGACCCGCTCAACCAGCTCCTCACCCAGTCCGTCGGCGGCAGCACCAGCGTCTTCTCCTACCACCGGCAGGCCCTCGCGTCGATCACCGACGGCGACCAGCACACGCGCCTGGTCCGACTCGGAAGCACCTGTGTGGCCCAGCACCGCGAAGGCGTCCAGACGTCGACCATCCTGTTCGGCGCGGACGGCAAGCAGACCGTCCTGGTGGCCACCGAAACGGGCAAGCAGAGCGAGGAGTACGCCTACACACCCTATGGAGACCGCCGTCCGGCCGCGGCGGAGAGCGTGCTGGGCCACGACGGCGAGCGCGCCGACCCCGCTACCGGCTGCTACCACCTCGGCAACGGCTACCGCGCCTACAACCCCCTCCTGATGCGCTTCACCGTCCCCGACAGCCTCAGCCCGTTCGGCGGGGGCGGCATCAACCCCTACGCCTACTGCCTGGGCGACCCGATCAACCGCACCGACCCCACCGGCCATCTCAGCTGGGGGGCCTGGCTCAGCATCGGCGTGGGCATCGCGGGAATCGGCCTGGCCGTGTTCACCGGCGGCGCCTCGATTGCCGCGGCCACCGGAGTCTGGGCCACCGTCGCGGCCGCCGGCCTCGGTCTCGACGTCGCGTCCAGCACCGCTGCGATCCTCAGCGGAGCCCTCGAAGGAGCCGCCCCCGGGGCCTCCGGCATCCTGGGCTGGGTCTCCATCGGCACAGGTGCCGCAGGAATCGGCTCAGGCATCGGCGCCAGGATCGGCTCCGTCATCGCCGCACGGGCCCTGTCCCGACTCGCCGCACAGAGCGCAGCCGCCGCAAAGGCCACAGCAGCGTCGGCAGTGGCAGCGGCAGAGGCAGAGGCGGCGGCGAAGGGGGGCGCTGCTCTTGCACGGTTTTACGGGACCTTCGGTGAGAACGTGTTCGGCGGGGACACAGCGCCGGCCGCCGCCGGAAGCGCCGCCCGGGCCGCCGAGGCCGGGCCGTCCGTGGAGAGCGCCGTCCAGGGCGCGGTCGGTGGCGAAGCGGCTGCCACCGTCAACGTCCGCTGGTCCGGGGCACGCCCGACCATGTTCCATTACACGACCAAGGCCGGGCGGCGCGGGATTCTCAGATCCCTCAAGCTGAGGCCCTCCTTGGAGGAGGTGAACCCAGATCATGCGAAATTCGGAGATGGGGTCTACGTGACGCACATCCCCCCCGATTGGCACGACCCGAGACAGCTTTCGAACCTCCTTGCGCACACGAAATCAATCAAGCGGTTCAGCGATTTCGTAGAGTTCGACGTAACGGGTCTAAAAGTGGTTCCAGTGACAGCCTCCCGACCCGCTGTATCAATGATCAAGGGCAGCGAAGAACTCGACCTGACGGGCCGAATCGTGAAATCCGGGGTGGTCCGGTACTACCACCCCGGGTTCATCTAATAAACCGAGTAGGCTCGGAAGCTGGTACGAGATCTACGCACTATTACCTGTGGCGAAGGAGAAGCGCATGGGCGACAAGCAGTGGACATCCGTGTCGAAGCTCTCGGTAGTGCTTCAGACCGGCCAGCACGAGGCGAGTATGCGAGGTGTCACGACCCGGAAGGTCGGCGTGGTGGTCAGCATCCAGCCGACCGACAACGACGGCCTGCCCGCCCCCCAGGACTTCGAAACGCTCTATTCGAGCATCTCCCTTATCGACTACGTCGACGAGGGGGAGGTAGCCACGGAGTCCGGAAGCGGAGACGGGTGGCACTACGTGAAGGACACGAAGTTCAAGGGGACCACCAACGGCGACGGGACACAGCAGATCAGATTCATCATGAACTGGACCCAAACACCCGACCTGCCCACGAGGTCGTTCGGAGCCAAGGTCCAGATCAAGAACAATACATCTAGCCCCGTCTACTACAGCTCGCTCAACGGCAGCTATCACAGCTCGGTCATGATCTCGACACTTTGACGGATCGCAGAATCCGCAGTTCCAGCCGATCGGCAAAATTTCGCCGACACGCCGAGCACGCGCCCCGAATCATTCCCTTTGCATGCACAACAATTGACGCAAGGGACACTGCCGGGTTGGAGAACCTAGTGCCGGTCCGGCGAAGAGATGAAGCGAGGTAGCAATGCCGCAGACGATCAGTGGCCAGGTCGATTCCAATGGCAGCGTGATCGGTGGAAAGGGATTCACGGTCACGAAGGTTGAGACGGGAAAGTACAACATCGCATTCTCGAACCCCTTCACAACGGCTCCGGCCGTCGTCGCGACGATCACACAGGACGGAGCCTGGACCACCGACGTCGCCGTGGTGTGGCAGGCCGCGACGGGCCACGCTCTGCTGATCACTGAGGTTGAACTCGCGATAGCGGGTGGGGTGGTCAAGGCGGCTCGATGATCAGGCCGGTCTCGACGAGGCAGCCGTCGAGCAGGTGCGGGCGGTACTGGATCTTCTTCAGCTTGCGCTTCATGACG
>NZ_JAVREM010000048.1:0-51108 GCF_031845425.1 Streptomyces millisiae | reverse complement strand
ATACGCCATCGTACGTTGCCCGGCCCCGGCCGGCGCCGGTGGCCCGGGCCGCCCGGGGCCGGGCAACGTACGATGGCGTATGAGGCCGGCGCCGTGCCCGCACGCGGCCGGCACCCCCGGTAGGGGCCCGCCGCCTCGTCCTCACGACACCTGGAGAAGCCCCCAGCCATGCCTACGCGCCATGACATCCGCAATGTCGCCATCGTCGCCCACGTCGACCACGGCAAGACCACGCTGGTCGACGCCATGCTGCGGCAGGCTGGAGCCTTCGCCGCGCACCAGCACGTCGACGAGCGCGTGATGGACTCCAACGACCTGGAGCGCGAGAAGGGCATCACCATCCTCGCCAAGAACACCGCCGTCAGGTACCACCCCAAGGGCGGTGGCGAGCCGGTCGTCATCAACATCATCGACACCCCCGGCCACGCCGACTTCGGTGGCGAGGTGGAGCGCGGCCTGTCGATGGTGGACGCCGTCGTGCTCCTGGTCGACGCCTCCGAGGGGCCGCTGCCGCAGACCAGGTTCGTGCTGCGCAAGGCGCTCCAGGCCCGGCTGCCGGTCATCCTCTGCATCAACAAGACCGACCGCTCCGACGCCCGGATCTCCGCCGTCGTGAACGAGACCTACGACCTGTTCCTCGACCTGGACGCCGACGAGGACCAGATCGAGTTCCCCATCGTCTACGCCTGCGCCCGCGACGGCATCGCCTCGCTGACCCAGCCGGCCGACGGCACGGTTCCGGCGGACAGCGACAGCCTGGAGCCGTTCTTCTCCACGCTGCTGGAGACCGTCCCGGCGCCGGTCTACGAGGAGGACGCGCCGCTGCAGGCGCACGTCACCAACCTGGACGCCGACAACTTCCTGGGCCGGATCGCGCTGTGCCGGATCAAGCAGGGCACGCTGCGCAAGGGCCAGACCGTGGCGTGGATGCGGCGTGACGGCAGCACGCAGAACGTCCGCATCACCGAGCTGCTGATGACCGAGGCGCTGACCAGGAAGCCCGCCGAGGTGGCGGGGCCCGGCGACATCTGCGCGGTGGCCGGCATCCCGGAGATCATGATCGGCGAGACCCTGGCCGACCCGGAGAACCCGGTCCAGCTGCCGCTGATCACCGTCGACGAGCCGGCGATCTCGATGACCATCGGCACCAACACCTCGCCGCTGGTCGGCCGTGGCGGCAAGGGCCACAAGGTCACGGCCCGGCTGGTCAAGGACCGTCTCGACCGCGAGCTGATCGGCAACGTGTCGCTGCGGGTGCTGCCGACCGAGCGCCCCGACGCCTGGGAGGTGCAGGGCCGCGGCGAGCTGGCGCTGGCCATCCTGGTGGAGACGATGCGCCGGGAGGGCTTCGAGCTGACCGTGGGCAAGCCGGAGGTGGTCACCCGCGAGATCGACGGCCGGGTGCACGAGCCCGTCGAGCGGATGACGATCGACGCGCCGGAGGAGCACCTGGGCGCGATCACGCAGCTGATGGCCAGCCGCAAGGGCCGGATGGAGACCATGACCAACCACGGCTCAGGATGGGTGCGGATGGAGTTCCTGGTGCCCTCGCGCGGCCTGATCGGCTTCCGCACCGAGTTCCTGACCGAGACCCGCGGCACCGGCATCGCGCACAGCATCTTCGAGCGTCACGAGCCGTGGGCCGGCGAGCTGCGCACCCGGAGCAGCGGCTCGCTGGTCGCGGACCGGTCGGGCGTCGCCACCCCCTACGCGATGATGAACCTCCAGGAGCGCGGCACGATCTTCGTCGAGCCGGGCACCGAGGTGTACGAGGGCATGATCGTCGGCGAGAACTCCCGCGCCGACGACATGGACGTGAACATCACCAAGGAGAAGAAGCTCACCAACATGCGGGCCGCCTCCGCCGACACCACGGAGAACCTGGTGCCGCCCCGGAAGCTCTCGCTCGAGCAGTCCCTGGAGTTCTGCCGCGAGGACGAGTGCGTCGAGGTGACGCCCACCGAGGTTCGCATTCGCAAGGTGGTGCTCGACCAGCGGGATCGCGCCAGGGCGGCCTCGCGCGCCAAGCGGCAGTAAGCCCCGTCGTGTCGGGCGACGGCGGTCGGTCGAGCGGGGCGGTGGGCCGTCCCCGTTTGGCCGGAAATCTCCGTTGCCCGGCGCGGCCGTCAAGTGAATTGACGTGTCCCAGCTAAGACCCTTCGTCCGGTATCCGGACCCTTCGGCTTGATCTGCGTCACATCGGTCCGGATACCGGAGAGTATCGGGCCCCCGTTTGTCCCATTTTGGGCGTTGTCACCTTCCCATCTTCATCAAAATGAAATGGGCCATCGGTGGATGAGACGAAGGTTTATGCGCAACAGTTGTGGGCATTGCGAACCGGACGCGGGTAGACCTCCGCGGACCGGGGTTCCTTATGCAGTGAAAGTGGACTCCAAGGAGGCAACCCATGCGTGGTGCGCGCAGCGCCAAGTGGGTCGTGAGTGCGATAGTCGTGGCCATGGCGGCGACCGCCTGTGGTAGCGACAGCGACGACAACGGCGGCGGGGGTGGCTCCGGTGACGTCAACGCCGATGGCATCGTCCGGATCGACGGCGGCGAGCCGCAGAACCCCCTGATCCCGACGAACACCAACGAGCAGTACGGCGCCCTGGTGATCCAGAACGTCTGGTCCAAGCTGCTCGACTTCGACGACAACGGCGAGATCTTCATGGTCGCCGCCGAGTCCGTCGAGCCGAACGAGGACAACTCCGTCTGGACCGTCACCCTCAAGGACGGCTGGACCTTCCACGACGGCACCCCGGTCACCGCGCAGAGCTACGTGGACGCCTGGAACTGGGCCGCCAACATCCAGAACGAGCAGAACAACAGCTTCTGGTTCGCGGACATCGTCGGCTACGAGGACGTGCACCCCGAGGAGGGTGACCCGACCGCCGACACCATGTCAGGGCTTCAGGTCGTGGACGACACCACCTTCACCATCGAGCTGAGCAACCCGGTCTCGTACTACGACTACAAGCTCGGCTACGACGCGTTCACCCCGCTGCCCGAGTCGTTCTACGACGACCCCGAGGCGTTCGGCGAGCACCCGATCGGCAACGGCCCGTACCAGTTCGAGTCCTGGACCAACAACCAGTCCATCGAGCTGACCCGCTACGACGACTACGCCGGTGAGGACGCCGCCCAGAACGGCGGCATCGAGATCATCGCCTACACCGGCCTGGACGCGGCCTACCAGGACCTGCTCTCCGGCAACCTGGACGTCATCCGCCAGGTGGACCCGCGCGACCTGCCCGTCTACCAGGACGACCTCGGCGACCGCGCGATCGCCCAGCCCTACAACGGCATCCAGACCATCGTCCCGGTTTGGTACAACTGGGAGGACACCGACCCGCGCGTCCTCCAGGGCGTCTCGATGGCGATCGACCGGGAGACCATCACCACCACGGTGCTGAACGGCTCCCGCACCCCCGCCGACAGCTTCGTCGCCCCCGGCGTCTACGGCTACCAGGAGGGCGCCTCCGGCGGCATCACGGACTACGACCCGGAGCGTGCCCGTGAGCTCGTCGAGGAGGGTGGCGGCATCCCCAACAACGAGATCACCATCCAGTACAACGCGGACGGTGGCCACCAGGAGTGGGTCGAGGCGGTCTGCGGCAACCTGATCGAGAACCTCGGCGTCGAGTGCGTCGGTGACGCCAAGCCGGACTTCGCGACCGACCTGGAGGCCCGCGAGGCCGACGAGGTCGTGAGCATGTACCGCGGTGGCTGGTTCCAGGACTACCCGCTGATCGTCAACTTCACCAAGGAGCTCTACGCCTCCTACGCGCAGAGCAACTACGGCCGCTTCAACAGCCCCGAGGTCGACGAGCTCTTCGCCCAGGGTGACGCCGCCGCCACGCTGGACGAGACGGTCGCCGCCTACCAGGAGGCCGAGCGTGTCCTCTGGGAGGAGATGCCCGCCATCCCGCTGTGGTACCAGAACGTCAACGGTGGTTACTCGGAGAACGTGGACAACGTCCGCTTCAACTCCGCGGGCCAGCCGGTGCTGACCGAGATCACGGTCAACAACTGAGCCGCACGGTCAGGCACCAGCAGCGTTAAGGGGGCCGACGGGCCGTTCCGGGAAGGGAACGGCCCGTCGGCCCCGCCGACTGACATGGAGGAACCATGGGGCGCTATGTCGTACGACGACTGCTCCAGATGATTCCGGTGTTCATCGGGTCCACGTTCATCATCTTCATGATGATGTACGCCCTCCCCGGTGACCCGGTCCGGGCCCTGTGGGGCGAACGCGCCCCGGACGAGGCCCAGATGGCCGCGATGCGCGAGAGCCTCGGCCTGGACGACCCGATCCTGGTCCAGTACTGGAACTACCTCACCGGACTGCTCCAGGGCGACTTCGGCACCCAGATCGCCAGCAGACGCGAGGTGATCGAGGTGATCTCCGACGCGCTGCCCGCCACCCTGCGCCTCACCGCGCTGGCCTTCCTCATCACCGTCGTGGTCGGCGTCGGCATGGGCCTGGTCGCCGGTCTGCGGGCCGGCAGGTTCTCCGACCGGGGGATCCTCTTCGTCACGCTGCTGCTGATCTCCGTGCCGGTCTTCGTGCTCGGCCAGATCTTCCAGACCTACCTCGGCGTCCGCTGGGGCTGGGTCACCCCCACCGTCCAGGACTCGGAGAACTGGGGGCAGTTGTTCCTGCCGGCGATCGTGCTGGCCTCGCTCTCCTTCGCCTACGTCGCCCGGCTCACCCGCACCTCCATCGTGGAGAACCGGCGCGCCGACTACATGCGCACCGCCAAGGCCAAGGGGCTCACCCAGCGCCGCGCCGTCGGCGTGCACCTGCTGCGGAACTCGATGATCCCGGTCGTCACCTTCCTCGGCGTCGACCTCGGCAACCTGATGGCCGGCGCCATCGTCACCGAGGGCATCTTCAACATCCACGGCATCGGCGGAGCCGTCTACCGCGCGCTCAACAGCCGCGAGGGATCGACGGTGGTGGGCATCGTCAGCTTCATCATCCTCGTCTACCTCGTCGTGACCCTGCTCGTCGACCTGCTCTACGCGGTCCTGGACCCGAGGATTCGCTATGCCTGAGCCCAAGGAAGTGAAGGCAGCCACCAACGACGTGGCCATCCCGGACCAGGCGGGACCCGTGCCCGTCGCCGTCGTCGAGGGCGCCACCGTCGTGGAGGCCGGGCCCGCGCCGGGCAAGCCGCGCAGCCTGTGGACGGACGCCTGGCACGACCTGCGGCGCAAGCCGAGCTTCGTGATCTCGGCGCTGATCATCCTGGTGCTGCTGGTGATGGCGGCCTTCCCCGGCCTGTTCACCAGCGCCAGCCCCCGGGCCGGCGACCTGAGCAACTTCTACCTCCAGGAACCGCAGCTCACCCACTTCTTCTCGCCCGAGTGGCTCGGCTACAACCAGCAGGGCCAGAGCGTCTACGCCCGGATGATCTACGGCACCCGCGCCTCGATCATCATCGGCATCTCGGTCACCGCGATCGTCTTCGTCTTCGGCAGCCTGGTCGGCATGCTCGCCGGCTACTTCGGCGGGGTGCTCGACACCCTGCTCTCCCGGCTCACCGACATCTTCATGGGCATCCCTTTCCTGCTGGGCACCATGGTCATCCTGGTCTCCTTCGACACCAGGACCGAGTGGACCGTCACCTTCGCGCTGGCGTTCCTCGGCTGGACCACCATCGCCCGCGTCATGCGCGGCTCGGTGATCTCCGTCAAGCAGTCCGACTACGTGGCCGCCGCCCGCTCACTCGGCGCCGGCACCTGGCGGATCCTGCTCCGGCACATCCTGCCCAACGCCATCGCCCCGGTCATCGTCGTCGCGACGATCGCGCTCGGCGGATACATCACCTCCGAGGCGGTATTGTCGTATTTGGGTATCGGGCTCTCGGAGCCGGCGATCTCGTGGGGCGGTGACATCAACCGGGCCCAGGACCAGATCCGGGTGGCGGAGCACATCCTGCTCTACCCCTCGATCCTGCTGAGCATCACCATCCTGTCCTTCCTGATGCTGGGTGACGCCGTGCGTGACGCCCTGGACCCCAAGCTGCGCTGAGGGAGAAACGCGCGTGTCGATCGAAATGACCAAGGCGGAAGTCCCCGGGGTGCCGCTGCTCGAAGTGCGGGACCTCCACGTGGAGTTCCGCACCAGGGACGGCGCGGCCAAGGCCGTCAACGGCGTCAGCTACACCGTCGACGCCGGCGAGACCCTGGCCGTGCTCGGCGAGTCCGGCTCCGGCAAGTCCGTCACCGCCCAGACCATCATGGGCATCCTGGACACCCCGCCCGGGAAGATCACCGGCGGCCAGATCCTCTTCCGCGGCGAGGACATGCTCGCCATGTCCGAGGAGCAGCGGCGCCGGATCCGCGGCGACAAGATCGCCATGATCTTCCAGGACGCGCTCTCGGCGCTGAACCCGGTCCTCTCCGTCGGCTTCCAGCTGGGCGAGATGTTCCGGGTGCACCGGGGCATGTCCCGCAAGGAGTCCAAGGCCAGGGCCATCGAGCTGATGGACCGGGTCCGCATCCCGGCGGCGAAGGAGCGGGTGAACGACTACCCGCACCAGTTCTCCGGCGGCATGCGGCAGCGCATCATGATCGCGATGGCGCTGGCCCTGGAGCCCGACGTGATCATCGCGGACGAGCCCACCACCGCCCTGGACGTCACCGTCCAGGCCCAGGTGATGGACCTGCTCGCGGAGCTCCAGCGCGACTTCAACATGGGCCTCATCCTCATCACCCACGACCTGGGCGTCGTCGCCGACGTCGCCGACAAGATCGCGGTGATGTACGCCGGCCGCATCGTGGAGAACGCCCCGGTGCACGAGCTCTACAAGCGGCCCGCGCACCCCTACACCAAGGGCCTGCTGGACTCCATCCCGCGCCTCGACCACAAGGGCCAGGAGCTCTACGCCATCAAGGGCCTGCCGCCCACCCTCACCGCGATCCCCTCCGGCTGCGCCTTCAACCCGCGCTGCGCGCAGGCCAGGGACGTCTGCCGGAGCGAGGTCCCGCCGCTGGTCGACGTGACGGAGCAGGACGGCGGCCCGATCGGCGGCCGGACCAGCGCCTGCCACTTCTGGAAGGAGACGATCCATGGCTGAGCCGACCCGCGAGCCCATCCTCCAGGTGCGCAATCTGGTCAAGCACTTCCCACTCACCCAGGGCATCCTCCTCAAGCGGCAGATCGGCGCGGTCAAGGCCGTCGACGACGTCTCGTTCGAGCTGTACCAGGGCGAGACCCTGGGCATCGTGGGCGAGTCGGGCTGCGGCAAGTCCACCGTCGCCAAGCTGCTGATGAGCCTGGAGAAGCCCACCTCGGGCCAGATCCTCTACAAGGGCGAGGACATCTCCAAGCTCTCGAGCCGCGCCCTGAAGGCCGTCCGCCGCAACATCCAGATGGTCTTCCAGGACCCGTACACGTCGCTCAACCCCCGCATGACGGTCGGCGACATCATCGGGGAGCCCTTCGAGATCCACCCCGAGGTGGCGCCCAAGGGCGATCGGCAGAAGAAGGTGCGCGAGCTCCTCGACGTGGTCGGGCTCAACCCCGAGTACATCAACCGCTACCCGCACCAGTTCTCCGGCGGTCAGCGCCAGCGCATCGGCATCGCCCGCGGCCTGGCCCTCAACCCGGAGATCATCATCTGCGACGAGCCGGTCTCGGCGCTCGACGTCTCGGTCCAGGCGCAGGTCATCAACCTGATGGAGCGGCTGCAGGACGAGTTCGACCTGAGCTATGTCTTCATCGCCCACGACCTCTCCATCGTCCGCCACATCTCGGACCGGGTCGGCGTGATGTACCTGGGCCGGATCGCCGAGATCGGCACCGACAGGGAGATCTACGACCACCCCACCCACCCCTACACCCAGGCCCTGCTGTCGGCCGTGCCGCAGCCGGACCCGGCGGCCCGCGACGCCCGCGAGCGCATCATCCTCACGGGCGACGTGCCCTCCCCGGCCAACCCGCCCTCGGGCTGCCGCTTCCGCACCCGCTGCTGGAAGGCCGAGGCCCGCTGCGCGGAGGAGACCCCGCTCCTGGCCATCCCCGCCCGCTTCGAGTCCGCCGACACGGGCGCGGCCCACCCCTCGGCCTGCCACTTCGCCGAGGAGAAGGACGTCGTCCACGCCTGACGCCGCTCTTTTTCCCGTCCGCCCACCCGCCATCGGCGGGTGGGCGGCGGTGCGACGCCTGGCCCGCACCGCCTTCCGCGCGGACCAGGCCCGCGGCGTCCGCCGAACGACGCGCTCAAGCACCGCCGCCAGCCGGCCAACGCGCCCGGTGGCGTCGGTCACCCGCTCGATCTCGTCGCCTTCGTGTCCAGGTGAGCTCCGGGCTTGCGGGCGTTGGGTGTGACATCCGCCGTTGTCTCGTTTTCCCGCTTCGGCTCTCTGACCCATGGGCACGCTCCCGCCATGGGCTTACTCACGACCAAGGCGTACTGGACGGACGCTCCCGACTTGCCGGGCCTCAAGATCCGCCGGGATGACAACAGGAACCGAAGTGAGATCAGGTGGGGCACGCCCGTCGACGGCAGCAACCAGAGCGGCTACGACTTCGAGGGTCTTGGCACCAGTGGGGAACTCGGTGGGGACGATTTCCCGCTGGGCGTTTTCACGCACCACAACTACCCGATTCTGTTGGGCTCCTTCGAGAAGTTCTCGCTGACCCTTCAACTCCAGGTGTACTTCCAGGCCCATGACCTCCTGCATGAGTGCAGGCTGGTCTTCGACCATGACGAGACGCCCAACGTGGGTGCGCACTGGCACGATCAGGTCACGCTGCCGGACGTCCACCCGGACGACGCCGTCGTCCACGTCAACGGCGTCGAGTACACGGTGACCATCACCGGCTTCCTGGTGGGTGACGGGCCGCACAAAACAAAGCAGCGCACTTTCGACACCCCCGAGAACGACGAGTTCAGCGCCAAGATCTTCGCCCAGTTCAAGCAGACGGGTCCGTCGGGATCCTGAGCGGAAACCCGCTCAGCGACCCAGCACGTGGTCCACGTCGGCCAGTTGGGCCGCCGTCAGCGGTCCCTTCGCGAGCGCGCCCGCGTTCTCCTCGGCCTGGGCGACCGTGCGGAAGCCGGGAATGGGGATCGTCCGTGGGCTGCGGGCCCAGATCCAGGCGAGGGCGCCCTGCGCGAGGGTGCGGCCGTCGCTCGTGAGGATCTCCCGCAGCGCCTCGACCCGCCGGAGCCAGTCCGGGTCGGCGCCGGCGTTCGCGGTGAACCCCGGCAGCCAGTCGGGCGGGGAGTTGCGGATGTCCCCGCTCTCCAGGGCGCGTCCGGCGGCGTGCTTGCCGGTGAGCAGGCCCATGGCCAGCGGACTGCGGTTGACGCTGGCGAGGTCCGACTCCGCGCAGAGGGCCAGCAGTTCGGGCGCGTCCTGGAGGATGTTCAGGCGGTGCTGGACGGCCGTGCAGTGTGGGCCCGCGGCGAAGACGGCGGCCCGGGCCGGGTCGTCCGTTGACCAGGCGTAGGCGCGGATCAGGCCGTCCCGCACGAACTCCTCGCAGGTGTCCCGGAGTCGGGCGGCGCGTTCGGGGTCGGCGTCGGAGATGTGCAGCTGGTAGAGGTCGACGTGGTCGGTGCCGAGGCGCCGCAGGGAGGCGGTGAGGGCGCGGCGGGCGTGCTCCGGGGAGTCGTCCTGGCCGGTCCTGGTCCTGGTCCGCTCGTCGAAGAGGTTGCCCCACTTGGTGGCGACGACGACCTCGGCACGGCGCCTGCCGAGGGCGCGGCCGAGCACCCGCTCACTGTGGCCCGTGCCGTACGCGTCGGCCGTGTCGAAGAAGGTGACGCCGAGGTCGAGCGCGCGGTGGATCGCCCGCACCGACTCGTCGTCGTCCACCCGGCCCCAGCCCAGGGGCTTCCCGTCGGCGGACTGCCACTCGCCGCCGATGGCCCAGCAGCCGAAGCCGAGGGCGCTCACCTCGATGCCGCTGCGGCCGAGTGTCCTGCTGTACGTGTTGGTCGCCATGGTCGCGGACCCTAGACCTTGGAGTGGACACCAGGACAACCCTCGTCAGCGGCCGCCCGCCTCCCGGGCCGCGTGCTCGACGCGCTCGCGGTGGCTCTCCCAGTAGCCGCGGTCGCCCGGCGGCATGTTGTCGTTGCCCTTCACCATGCCGGCCGCGCCGTCGACGAGCTCCCGGACGATGTCGGCGTGGCCGGCGTGGCGCTGGGTGTCGGTGATGACATGGACGGCGACGCGGTGCAGGGTCACCTCGCGCCGGTCCTCCGGCCACCAGGGCACCCGGCCGACCGCGTCGAGCGGCAGCGCCTCGATCGTGGCGTCCGAGTGGGCCCAGGCCCGCCGGTAGAGGTCGACGACCTCCTCGCGCGACTCCTCGGCCGTGGCCCACATGTCGGCGTTGGCCTCGGCGTTCTCCCGGTAGTAGGAGGGGGTGGGCTCGGCCACGAAGTAGGGGCGGTCGAAGGTGTCGCCGAAGTACCCGAACTCCACGCCGGCGACGTGCTTGACCAGGCCGAGCAGGTTGGTGCCGGTCGGGGTGAGGGGGCGGCGGACGTCGTACTCGGAGAGGCCGTCCAGCTTCCACAGCAGGGCGTCCCGGGCGGACTGGAGGTACCGGAGGAGGTCGGCCTTCGCGCTCTGTTCGTTCACGCGGGGCAGTCTCGCAGCCCCCACTGACAACCGCCGCCCCCTCGGGTCAGTGCTCCTCGGGCGCCGGCTCCAGGACGAAGACCGGGATCTCGCGGTCCGTCTTCTTCTGGTAGTCGGCGTAGTCCGGGTACGCCTCGACGGCCCGGGCCCACCACACGGCCTTCTCCTCGCCGGTCACCTCACGCGCCAGCATGTCCTGCCGCACCGGGCCGTCCTGGAGCTCGACCCGGGGGTCGGCCACCACGTTGTGGTACCAGACCGGGTGCTTGGGGGCGCCGCCGAGGGAGGCGACCACGGCGTAGGAGCCCTCGTGCTCGACGCGCATCAGCGGGGACTTGCGGAGCTTGCCGCTCTTCGCTCCCACGGTGGTGAGGATGACGACCGGCAGGTCCTTCCGCTTCTCGTCGTTCGGACCGACCACGGCTTCCAGCGTCGTGCCCCGCGTACCGCCGGAGCTCTCGTACAGCTCCACCTGGTCACGGACGTACGGCGCGGCGCTCGGTTCGTACTCGCCCTTGAGTGGCATCTCGTCCCTCTCGACGGTTCTGGGGTCTTCACCGAGCGCAACACGACGGGTCGGCTCGGTCATTCCCGGCGGCGCGGCCCGGCTTCCAGGGACGACGGCGGGCCGGGTCAGCCGGCGCGCGACGGCGGCGGCGAGGAGGAACGTGGCGGCCTCGTAGGCCAGCGCGTGGGTGAACGCGCGTGCCGGGTCGTCGGGGGTGGCGGAGTGGACGAGGCCGGCCAGGGTGATGCCGACCGCGCCGCCGAGTTGTTGGGCGGTGGGCAGCAGGCCGGCGACCGAGCCGACGGCGGCCGGGTGGGCGCGGGCGAGCACCGTGGTGAAGGCGTGCGCCGTGAAGAGGCCGAACGCCGCGCCGCCCGGCACGAGGGCCGCGACCAGCGCCCAGCGGGGTGAGCCGAGCGCGGTGGCGCAGGCCAGGGCCGCCATGGTGGCGGCCAGCGTCGCGGCGGCCGGGACGAGCGGGGGACGGCGGCGCGAGAGGCGGGGCGCGGCCCGGCTGCCGAGCATGGCGGCGGCGGCGAAGGGGGCGGCCGTGAGGCCGGCGGCCAGCGGTGAGTAGCCGAGGCCGGACTGCAGGTGGAGGAAGAGCAGGTAGGTGAACGACGGCACGCCGGCGTTGAAGACGAGGACGAGGAGGGCGCCGGTCCGCGCGGTCGGATCGCGCAGCAGGTCGGGGTGGAGCAACGGCTCGCGCCCGGGGCGCCGTTGGAGCGCGGCGAAGCCGGCGAGCGCGGCGGCGCCGGCGGCCAGGCTGGCCCAGGACCAGGCGGGCCAGCCGGCGTCCCGGCCGACGGCCAGCGGCAGGATCAGCAGCCCGAGCCCGGCGGTGGCGAGCGTGGCGCCGGCCGCGTCGACGCGCTGCCGTCCGGCGCCGCGCGTCGCCGGTAGCCGGGTGGCGCCGGCGAGCGCGGCCAGGCCGAAGGGGAGGCCGGCGAGGAAGACGGCGCGCCAGCCGAGGCCGAACACGTCGGCCTGGAGGAGCAGGGCGCCGAGCAGCGGCCCGACCAGGGAGGCGGTCCCCATGGTGGCGACGAGCAGTCCGAGCGCGTGGGCTTGGCGCGCCGCCGGAACCGTCGTGCGGATGAGGGCCAGCACCTGTGGGGCCAGCAGGCCGCTGCCGGCCCCCTGCACGAGCCGGGCGGCGACCAGCGCGCCGGCCGAGGGGGCCGCCGCGTCGGCCGCCGCGCCGAGGAGGAAGACGGCGAGGCCGACGGCGAGGAGCCGCCGGTAGCCGAACCGGTCGCCGAGCCGGGCACCGGTGATCAACAGGCAGGCGTAGGTGAGGGTGTAGCCGGCGAGGACGAGGCGGACGGTGCCCTGGCCCGCGTCCAGGTCCGCCTGCAGGGCGGGGGCGGCCACCTGGACGCTCGTGACGTCGAGCAGTTGGACGAAGGTGGCGGCGAGCAGCACCGGCAGCGGGGTCGCCACGTCTCAGACCCAGCCGTCGAGCGCCGCCAGGAACCCGTCGGGGTTGTCGACATGGGTGAAGTGGCCGGTGCCGGGCACGGTGCGCAGCGTGAAGCCGACCTCCGCGAAGTGGTCGGCGAGCGGGGGCGGCACGAGGTCGCTGGGGTCGGCGAGCAGCACGAGCGAGGGCACGACGGGGAACACCGGCACATAGGCGGTCTCCAGGTAGGCCATCCGGGTCGTGTCCGGGTCCCAGTCGCGCAGTTCGGCCAGCCGGGCGCGGACCGCGTCGTCCGGCCAGGTGGGATGCGCGGCGCGGACGTCGTCGGCGGTCCACGGCTTGAAGGCGCGGAAGGCGGGCTGGAAGGCGCCGTAGCCGACGCCGTTCCACGGGTACCAGGCGGGGTCCTCGTAGACGGCCCTGGCCGGGCGCAGCCGGTCGGCGATCATCGCCAGCAGCACGCCGCCGAGCGAGTGGCCGATGGCCAGGTCCGGCCGGGCGGGCAGCGCGGCGAGCAGGTCGTCGGCCCAGCGCTCCCGGCTGTAGGGGCCACGCGGGGCGCCGCCGTGGCCGGCCAGGTCGGGGGCGAGCACCCGGTAGCCGCGGGCGGCGAGCCAGGGTGCCACCCGCCACCAGGTGGCCGAGCTGCCGGAGAGGCCGTGGATCAGCACCGCGGTGCGGTCCCCGACTCCCCACTCCGTGACGTGCGGTCGGTCGATCGCCATGAGCTCCTCCACCATTCGTGACTTCGACGACTCTCGAAATGAGCGGTCGGCGGAGACGATAGACAGTAGTTCGATGGCTGTCAAAGCCTCGAAGTGCGGGGTACGGTGGCGGCATGCGCGCGCTCCACCATCCCGACCTCGCCTCCGTCGAGCTGGCCACCCTGCTCAACGCGCTCGCCGACCCCGTACGGCTCCAGGTCGTCGGTCAGCTCGCCGCGGCCGGCGGGGTGGTGTGCGGCGGCTTCGACGTCCCGGTGAGCATGTCCACGCTCTCGCACCACCTGAAGGTCCTCCGCGAGGCCGGCCTGGTGCGGGTCACCCCGCAGGGCAGCTTTCGCCAGCACGAACTGCGCCTCGCCGAGATCGAGGAGCACTACCCCGGCGTCCTCCCGCCGATCCTGGCGGCGGCGCGCCGCGGCGAGCGGCCGTGAGCGCGCCGCCGCCCGGGGCGCGGGGCAGACCCTAGCGGCCGTCGGGACGCGGCCGGTGGTGGACGTACTCGACGCGCGTGCCGTCCGGGTGGCGCGCGGAGAAGCCGGCGCCGGTCGGGACCGGTTGGAGCGGCTGGAAGATCTCCGCGCCGGCCGCGAGGAGCCGGTCGTGGTAGGGCCGGACGTCGTCCACCAGCAGGGTCCCGGTGGTGGGGCGGAACGGGGTCAGGTCCTCGGCCGAGCCCTCGATCAGCAGGAAGGAGCCGACCATCGCGAGACGCAGCGTCTGGAAGGAGAAGCGGCCGTCCGCCGGGGTGCCGGTCAGCCGCTCGTAGAACGCGATGGCGGCGTCGAGCCGGCCCGGCTCGAGGAAGACCCGGATGAAGACCCGGGGCTGGGCGAGGGTGGACGAGTCGTTGCGGGTGCGCCAGAACAGTTCGTTGGTTTCTTCCGTCATGTCGGCAGCCTCACCCGGTCGGCGACGGTCAGGAAGGTCACCCTTTATGGGGGTGAGGAGGACTCACAGGATCGTGGACACGGACGTCACCGCGGTGCGGCGCGAGCTGGGCGCGCACCTGCGCGCCCACCGGGCGCTGATCGGCCCGGAGCAGGCCGGCCTGCCGGCCGGTGGCCGGCGTCGGGCCGCCGGGCTGCGGCGGGAGGAGGTGGCCGCGCTCGCCGGGGTGAGCGTGGCTTGGTACACCTGGCTGGAACAGGGCCGGGTGGCCGTGTCGCGGCAGGTCGTCGACGCGGTCTGCCGGGTCCTGCGGATGTCGCCGGCCGCCCACCGGCACGCGCTCGAGCTGGCCGGCTTCCGGTCCCCGGCGCTGCCGGAGGTGGTGGACGGGGTCGTCAGGCCCGAGACGCGCGCCCTGATCGACGGGTGGCCCGACAGCCCGGCGCTGGTGCTCGACGACCGGCTCGACCTGCTGGCCTGGAACGCGGCGCACCGCCGGCTGTGGGGCGACCCGGCGGCCCTGCCCGCCGAGCGTCGCAACCTGCTGCTCTTCCTGGCGGCGGCCCGCGACCGGCTACCGCCGGAGGGCGCCGAGCCGCTGCTGCGCGGCCTCTACCAGCACTTCCGCGCCAGCACGGGGCACGACCCCGAGCACCCGCGCACGGCCGAGATCGTGCGGCTGCTCACCGCCGGACGACCGGACGTCGCCGCCTGGTGGCAGTGCCGCGCCGTGACGGACTTCCCGCCCACGACGGTGACCGTGACCGGCGCGGGGCGGCTGACGTTCACGCTGCTGCGTCCGGTCGCGGACCCGGGCCGTCAGCTGCTGGTCCAGACCCCTTCCGGCGCCCCGCTCAGAACGTGATGACGGTGGCTTCCTCGAGCGTGAAGCGGGCGAACTCGTCGCGGGCGACCGAGAGGCTGAGGCCGCGCCGCAGCAGCTCGGCCTCGGTGCCGTCGGCGCGGGCCGCGTTGACGCAGGCGCCGACCGGCACGCCGGCGGCGATCAGCTCGGCTATCTGCCGGCGGTAGGTGGTCGCCGCCTCCGAGGCGTCGTCGGCGGCGAGGCGGCGCTGGGCCGGGCCGAAGCAGAAGACCTCGAGCTCGACGTCGTTCTCCGCGGCGACCTCCTGGATGCGCCACGCGAGGCGGGTTCCGGTCACGATCGACTCGTCGTCGTCGCGGAACACGTGGATGACCGTCTTCGGCATCGGCCTCACCTCTCAGTCGCCGGGGGACCCCCGACCGTAGCATCCGTCTCGCATCGCGGGATGATCGGTCTCGACATGTGGGCGCGCCGAGGGTTCGGGGTAGGGTGTGATCATGCTTTGACGCCGGCCCGGTCGACCCCGGGCGCCCCCGTGACTCCTTCGTATGTCGCGTTTCCGATCCCGTGACCCACGAAGGAGACCCTTCTCATGACCACGTCGACCCCGATCGACGTCCCCGACGAGTTCGCCGCGGCCTACGGCGGCGAGGACGCCGGGCGGCTGGCCTGGCTGGCGGACCTGCCCCGGCTCGGTGGCGAGCTGATGGAGCGTTGGGGCCTGCGCCCCGACGGCCCCTCCGCCTTCGGCATGGCCTCGCTGGTGCTGCCCGTGCTGCGGAACGACGGCACGCCGGCCGTGCTCAAGCTCCAACAGCTCCGCGCGGAGACCGTCGACATCGCCACCGGCCTCCGCGCCTGGGACGGCGACGGCATCGTCCGGCTGCTCGAACACGACGAGGCGAGCAGCTGCCAGCTCGTCGAACGACTCGACGCCGCCCGGCCGTTGTCGTCGCTCCCCGACGAACGCGAGGCCGTGCGGATCCTCGCCGAGCTGCTGGCCCGCCTGACCTCGGTGCCGGCGCCGGCCGGCATCCGCCGGCTGGCCGACGTCGCGGCCGCCATGGTGGAGCAGACCCCGTCCGCCGTGCCGGCGCTCGTCGACCCGGCCGAGCGGGCGCTGCTGCGTGACTGCGCGGCCGCCGTCGCCGAACTCGTCGACGAGGCGGGCGACCGGCTGCTCCACTGGGACCTGCACTACGACAACGTGCTGGCCGCCGAGCGCGAGCCCTGGCTGGCCATCGACCCGGAGCCGCTCGCCGGCGACCCCGGCTTCGACCTGCTGCCGGCCCTCGACAACCGCTGGGCGGAGGTGGTGGCCGGCGGCGACGTCGCCCGCGCCGTCCGCTACCGCTTCGACCTGCTGACCGAGGTCCTCGGCCTGGACCGCCGGCGCGCCGTCGGCTGGACCCTGGGCCGCGTCCTGCAGAACTCCCTGTGGGACGTCGAGGACGGCAAGACGGCCCTCGACCCGGTCCAGCTCGCCATCGCCGAGGCGTTGCGGCGCTGACGCGCTGGTCGCCGGCCGTCACCCGCCACGCCCCGCGAGGGCGTGGCGGGCGCGCCCGCGTCGGTCAGCGGCCCTGGCCCAGGACCACCGTGCGCCAGGTGAAGCCGTCCGCCGAGAGGCGGTAGTGGCCCGGGTTGGTGAGGTCGGTGAGGAGGAAGCCGGCGGGGGTGACCTCCGGGCGTTCCGGCGGTGCGCCGGGGCGGGAGATCGCCCAGTCGCGGCCGGCGTTGACGCTGCGGTAGACGGCGTCCGAGGCGTACATCAGCAGGCTGCCGTCGGCCGCGGCGATGGGCGTGCCGAGGACGATGTGGGGGATGGTGCCGGGGCGGTAGGTCCAGACGGGCTCCCAGCTGACGCCGTCGTCCACGCTGCGGTGGATGGCGAGGACGCCGGTGCCGTCGCCGGCCCGCGCCGTGCCGCTCTCGAAGACGTACAGCGCGTCGGGTCCGGCCGTCAGGGTCTGGGAGGTGACGCCGGCGGTGGTCGGGAGCGGCAGCAGCTCCCACGCGCGGCCGCGGTCGCGGCTGACGGCCAGGGCGCGGCGGCCGGTTTCCGGGTCGACGCCGGAGGTCCAGAACGAGCCGTCGGGCAGGATGCCGGGCCAGCCCGGGTTGTCGAGCGGGGGCTGGGCGGCCAGCAGCCGGTACTCGGCGGTGTCGGGCATCAGCACCGCGAGCCCCGTCTGGCCGGCCGTGAGGATCGCGCCCTCCGGGATCTCCTCGGCGGTGCCGGCGGCTCCGGTGGTCTCGGCCGGCCGCCAGCTGCGCGCGCCGTCCGTGGTCACCCAGTGCCGCTCGACGCCGTCGTCGAGGACGGCGGAGAGCCGGGCGACGCCGGGCCCCGCGGCCTCCAGTGAGTGCGGGACGTCCCGGCTGTCACCCGCCGGGATCGGCGTGTCGCGGACCTCCCAGGCGGCGCCGTCCTCCAGGACGGCGACCCGGTACGCGCAGCGCTCCGACCGCTCGGATCCGGGGAGTCCCGCGGTGTCCTCGGCGCACTCGGTCACCAGGGCGAAGGCGTTCGTCTCGTCGACGAGGCGGAGCGAGAAGGCCTGCCCGGGAAGCTCGGTTCCCGAGGGCACGGCGGGCGGCTCGGCGGACGGGTCGGTCGTGGGGTCGAGGGAGGGCGGGGGCGTCTCGAAGCCCTCGCGGTCGTCGTTGCGGTCCTGGGCGCTGCCCCCGGGTGTGGTGCAGCCGAGCAGGGTGGCGGTCGCGGTGAGGAGAACCATCGGTAAAACGATTAACCCGCTGCGCATGCTCGGTAGATACCCATGCGCGGCGTCCGGCAAATGGGGGGTTCTGGGCAACTCTCCGCGCGGATCAGGCCAGAAAGAGAGGTTATAGCGAGAGCAAATGATCTTATGTGCCCAATGCGGCTTTCCGGCATCCGAGGAGGCACCGTATGCGCCGAACGCCACGCCTCGCTCGGGTCGCCGCCAGCGGCACCCTGGCACTGGCCGCGGCGCTCGCCGGCGCGGGCTGCGGGAGCGGCTACGGCTCGGGCGGCGGGCCCGACGGGGTGGTCAGGGCCTCCTGGGGCGACCCGCAGCACCCGCTCGAGCCGGCCAACACCAACGAGGTCCAGGGCGGCAAGGTCCTCGACATGATCTTCCGGGGGCTGAAGCGCTACAACCCGGAGACCGGCCGGGCCGAGGACGCCATGGCCGAGTCGATCACCACCGAGGACCAGCGGAACTTCACCGTCCGGATCAGGGACGGCTGGACCTTCCAGGACGGCACCCCGGTCACCGCCCACTCCTACGTGGACGCCTGGAACTACGGCGCCCACGTCGACAACGCCCAGGTCGCGAGCTACTTCTTCCAGTTCATCGACGGCTACGACGAGGTCCACCCGGCCGACGAGGGCGCCGCGGCCACCGCCGACACCCTCAGCGGGCTGCGGGTCGTGGACGACCACACCTTCACCGTCCGGCTCAGCGAGCCGTTCTCGCTGTGGCCCGACACCCTGGGCTACGCCGCCTACGCCCCGCTGCCCCGCTCGTTCTTCGAGGACCACGACGCCTGGCTGGCCAAGCCGGTGGGCAACGGCCCGTACCGGATCGACGAGTACCACGAGAACCAGTCCATGAAGCTGGTCAGCTACGAGGAGTACGCGGGCCAGGACCGGCCCAGGAACAAGGGCGTCGAGCTCCGCGTCTACACCGACAACAACACGGCCTACACCGATCTCCGGGCCGGCAACCTCGACCTGGTCGACGACGTCCCCGCCGCCCAGCTCGCCAACGCGGAGGTCGACCTGGGCGACCGGTACCTCAACCGGCCCGCCGGCATCATCCAGACCGTCGCCTTCCCGCTGCACGACGAGCGCTGGCAGGGCGAGGACGGCCTCAAGCTCCGCCAGGGCCTGTCCATGGCCATCGACCGGGAGGCCATCACCTCCCGGATCTACCACGGCACCCGCACCCCCGCCTCGGACTACACCTCGCCCGTGCTCGGTGAGGACGGTGGCTGGCAGCAGGGCCTGTGCGGCCAGGTCTGCGAGTACCACCCGGACCGCGCACGGGAGTTGATCGAGGAGGCGGGCGGCCTGCCGGACGGCGGGATCACCCTGACCTCCAACGTGGACACCGGCTCCCACCGGCAGTGGATGGACGCGGTCTGCAACAGCGTCAACAACGCCCTGGACGACGGCGGCGCCTGCACCGTGGAGCCGGTGCCGACCTTCGCGGACTTCCGCAACCGGGTCAGTGACCAACAGGTGTCAGGAATGTTCAGATCGGGCTGGCAGATGGACTATCCGCTGATCCAGAACTTTCTCCAACCGATCTACTACACCGACGCCTCCTCCAACGACTCCGGCTACAGCAGCGACGAGTTCGACGAGCTGGTGGACCGGGCCAACGCCAGCGCCGACGAGGCCGAGGCCGTCCGCGCCTTCCAGCAGGCCCAGGAGGTGCTGGTGGGCGACCTGCCGGCCATCCCGCTCTGGTACCAGAACGGCACCGCGGGACACTCGGAGCGGGTCAGCGACGTGCGGCTCAACCCCTTCTCCGTGCCCGTCTTCACCGACATCCGGGTGAGCTGAGGCGGCATGGCGCGCTACCTGGTCAGACGACTCGTCCAGACGATCCCGGTGTTCGTCGGGGCCACCTTCCTGATCTTCGTCATGGTCTACGCGCTCGGCGACCCGGTCACCGCGCTCTTCGGCGACCGCGGCCCGGACCCGGCCATCGCCGCCGCGCTGCGCGCCGAGTTCCACCTGGACGAGCCGCTGTGGCGGCAGTACGTGCTCTACATGGGCCGGATCCTCTCCGGGGACTTCGGCACCGCCTTCAACGGGGAGCCCGTCACCGAGCTGATGAGCCGGGCGTTTCCGATCAGCTTCCGGCTGATGGTGATCGCCCTGGTGCTCGAAATGGTCATCGGGATCGCGCTCGGCGTCATCACCGGGCTGCGGCGCGGCCGGCCGCTCGACACCTCGGTGCTGATGCTCACCCTCTGCGTGATCGCCGTCCCCACCTTCGTCCTCGGCACCACGGCCCAGTACCTGTTCGGCGTCCGACTCGGCTGGGTCAGCCCGGCCGTCAGCCCCGACCCCACGGTGCGCGAGCTGCTGCTGCCCGGGCTGATCCTCTGCCTGGTCTCGCTCGCCTACGTCACCCGCCTCACCAGGACCTCCGTCGCCGAGAACGCCCGCGCCGACTACGTCCGCACCGCCGTCGCCAAGGGCCTGCCGCGCCGCCGGATCACCGTCCGGCACCTGCTGCGCAACTCGCTGATCCCGGTGGTCACCTACCTCGGCGCCGACATCGGCACGCTGATGGCCGGCGCGATCGTCACCGAGCGGATCTTCAACATCCAGGGCGTCGGCTACCAGCTCTACCAGGGCGTCCTGCGGCAGAACTCGGCCACCGTGGTCGGTTTCGTGGTGGTGCTGGTGCTGATCTTCCTGCTGGCCAACCTGCTCGTCGACGTCCTCTACGCCGTGCTCGACCCGAGGATCCGCTATGCCTGATGACCTCCCGGTCGGGCCAGCCACGTCCGGCCCCCAGCCGTCCGGCTCACCGCCGGATCCGGCCGGCTCGCCGCCGCCCGGCCTGGCGGCCGGCTCGGCGCCGCCGTCGCCGGACGGCCCGGGAGCAGCCGGCGTGCAGCCGCCCGGCCCGGGGGCCGGTTCGTCGTCGTCGCCGGACGGCGCGGCGTCCGGCTCGTCGTCGCCGGACGGTCCGGCGGGAGCCGGTGCGTCGCCGGAGCCGGTTGGTTCGCCGCCGTGCGGTCCGGCGGCCGGCTCGCCGTCGTCGCCGGACGGCCCGTCTGCGTCGGAGACCGGCCGGTCGCCGGGGGTGGCTGGCTCGCCGTCGTCGCAGGCTGGCCCGTCCGGTCCGGCAGCAGCCGGCCAGGGGGCCGGCTCGTCGTCGCCGTCGCCGCCGTCGTCCGGTCCGGCGGGAGCCGGTGCGGCGCCGGAGCCGGCTGGCCCGCGGCCGCCCGGCCTGGCGGCCGGCTCGCCGTCGTCGCCGGACGGCACGGCGGGAGCCGGTGTGCCGCCGGAGGCGCGGGGGTTGTGGGCGGATGCCTGGCATGACCTGCGGCGCAACCCCGTCTTCGTGGTCTCCGCGCTGCTGATCCTCTTCCTCACGGTGATCGCGCTCTGGCCGGGGCTGATCGCCACCCAGGACCCGCAGCGCTGCGAGCTGGGCCGCTCGCTGGAGGGCCCGAGCGCGGGCCACTGGTTCGGCTTCGACACGCAGGGCTGCGACGTCTACACCCGCACCGTGCACGGCGCCCGCGCATCCATCGCGGTCGGGATCTGCGCCACCCTGGGCGTGGCCCTGCTCGGCTCGGTGGTCGGCGGCCTCGCCGGCTTCCTTGGCGGCTTCTGGGACGAGGTGCTCTCCCGGCTCACCGACGTCTTCTTCGGCATCCCGATGGTGCTCGGCGCCATCGTCTTCCTGTCCATGGTCACGCTGACCGGCATCTGGCCGGTGGTCGCGATCATCGCGGCGCTCAGCTGGCCGCAGATCGCCCGGATCGCGCGCGGCGCGGTGCTCGCCGCGAAGGAGCACGACTACGTGCAGGCCGCCCGCTCGCTCGGCGCCGGCACCCCCCGGCTGCTGCTGCGGCACATCCTGCCGAACGCCATCGCGCCGGTCATCGTGATGGCGACGATCATGCTGGGCACCTTCGTCGCCCTGGAGGCCACGCTCAGCTATCTGGGCGTGGGCCTCAAACCGCCCAGCGTCTCGTGGGGCGTGGACATCTCGGCCGCCTCCGACGGCATGCAGTTCCGCAACGCCCCGCACATCCTGCTCTACCCGGCGGCCGCGCTCAGCGTCACGGTGCTGGCCTTCATCATGCTCGGCGACGCCGTCCGGGACGCCCTCGACCCCAAGCTCAGGTGAAAGGCGCTGACCGCCCATGCTGCTCGAAGTCCGGGACCTGCGTGTGGAGTTCGACACCCGGGACGGGGTGGTCCGGGCGGTCGACGGGGTCAGCTACGCGGTGGACGCCGGCGAGACCCTGGCCGTGCTCGGGGAGTCCGGCTCCGGCAAGTCGGTGACCGCGCAGGCCGTGATGGGCATCCTGGACAGCCCGCCGGGGCGGATCACCGGCGGCCGGATCCTCTTCCGTGGCGAGGACGTGCTCGCCATGTCCGAGGAGCGGCGGCGCCGGATCCGCGGTGAGCGGATGGCGATGATCTTCCAGGACGCGCTGTCGGCGCTGAACCCGGTGCTCTCGGTGGGCTTCCAGTTGGGCGAGATGTTCCGGGTACACCGGGGCATGTCCCGCAAGGAGTCCAAGGCCAGGGCCATCGAGCTGATGGACCGGGTCCGCATCCCGGCGGCGAGGGAGCGGGTGAACGACTACCCGCACCAGTTCTCCGGCGGCAT
Source organism: Streptomyces millisiae (assembly GCF_031845425.1). Classification (NCBI taxonomy): domain Bacteria; kingdom Bacillati; phylum Actinomycetota; class Actinomycetes; order Kitasatosporales; family Streptomycetaceae; genus Streptomyces; species Streptomyces millisiae. The sequence continues at coordinate 28,769 of NZ_JAVREM010000048.1, read as the reverse complement.
GCGGCAGCGCGTCATGATCGCGATGGCGCTGGCCCTGGAGCCGGACGTGATCATCGCGGACGAGCCGACCACGGCGTTGGACGTCACGGTGCAGGCGCAGGTGATGGACCTACTGGCCGAGCTCCAGCGGGACTCCGCCATGGGGCTCGTCCTCATCACCCACGACCTGGGCGTGGTCGCCGACGTCGCCGACAAGATCGCGGTGATGTACGCCGGCCGCATCGTGGAGAACGCGCCGGTGCGTGAGCTGTACGAGCGGCCCGCGCACCCGTACACCAGGGGCCTGCTGGACTCCATCCCGCGCCTCGACCACAAGGGCCGGGAGCTCTACGCGATCAGGGGCCTGCCGCCCACCCTCACCGCGATCCCGCCCGGCTGCGCCTTCAACCCGCGCTGTCCCGCGGCGCGCGAGATGTGCCGGGAGGACCCGGTGCCGCCGCTGGTGCGGGTGAGCGGGCCGGACGGCGGCCGGAGCGGGGGCCGGACCAGTGCCTGCCACTTCTGGAAGGAGACGGTCGGTGGCTGAGCCCATCCTCCAGGTGCGGAACCTGGTCAAGCACTTCCCGCTCACCCAGGGGGCGTTGTTCAGGCGCCAGGTGGGCGCGGTGCGCGCGGTGGACGGCGTCTCCTTCGACCTGCGGCCCGGCGAGACGCTGGGCGTGGTGGGGGAGTCGGGGTGTGGGAAGTCCACGGTGGCGCGACTGCTGGTCGGTCTCGAACGCCCCACGGCCGGCGAGATCCGCTACCGCGACGACGACCTCTCCCGGCTGTCGCGGCGGGCCCTGCGCGCGGTGCGCCGGAATATCCAGATGGTGTTCCAGGATCCCTATACGTCGCTGAATCCGCGCATGACGGTCGGGGATATCGTCGGTGAGCCCTTCGAGATCCATCCCGAGGTCGCGCCCAAAGGCGAGCGAAGGCGCCGGGTGCGTGAGTTGCTGGACGTGGTCGGGCTCAATCCGGAGTATGTCAACCGATATCCGCACCAGTTCTCCGGCGGCCAGCGGCAGCGCATCGGCATCGCCCGCGCCCTGGCGCTCAAACCGGAGATCATCATCTGCGACGAGCCGGTCTCGGCGCTCGACGTCTCGGTGCGCGCCCAGGTGATCAACCTGATGGCGCGGCTCCGGGGCGAGTTCGGGCTCTCCTGTGTCTTCATCGCCCACGACCTGTCGGTGGTGCGGCATATCTCGGACCGGGTCGCGGTGATGTACCTGGGAAAGATCGTGGAGATCGGGTCGGACCGGGAAATCTACGAGCACCCCACCCACCCCTACACCCAGGCCCTGCTTTCCGCGGTTCCGGTGCCGGATCCGGAGGCGGCCCGGCGGGGCGAACGGATCATCCTGCGGGGCGACGTGCCGTCACCGGCCGATCCGCCGACGGGATGCCGTTTCAGAACCCGGTGCTGGAAAGCGACGGAGATCTGCGCGACGGCGCCACCGCCGCTGGCCGTGCCTCTGGCGTTCGCGGACGCGACCGGCGCGCGCCGTCACGAGTCCGCCTGTCACTACGCCACTTCGGAGTAGCCGGGCGCCGTCGTGCAACCGGGGCGGTGGACTCTCGGCCACACCGCCCCGGTCTACGGCACCCGCACGGCCGTACCGCCTCAGTCTGGGCCGTTCGCATATCGGTATAGGGTCTGGGGTGTTGCCTCCTTGTTAACACCCCTGGGTCCGTACTTGTCCGCTCATTTCCGAAAGCGCGCGACGCCGTCAAGCACGTTCCTGTGTCAATCCGCGTAACCTTGGCTCACTAATTGACCGTCATAGGTTGATACCACTGCTACCCCTTGACGGCTAACTCGGTGCCTTGCGACAGTCCCGCTCTACACGCATCGCACCGTGGGACCACACGTCGGGGGGACTGATGTCCAGCCAAACCGAGGCCATGGCGGCCGAACTGGTAGGGCGTTCGCCGGGTCAGCTCATGTGGCGTCGTTTCCGACGGGACCGGGTCGGCGTCATTTCCGCGTGCGTGGTGCTCCTCTTCTTCGCGATCGGCCTGCTCGCGCCGCTCATCTCCGCCCTCTACGGCAAGGACCCCTACACCAGGTACGGGCAATTGGAGCCGGGGCTGCTCAACGAGTACGGCTATCCCGTCAAACCCAACGGCGGCATGGACGGGGAATTCTGGTTCGGAATAGAACCGGGCACCGGCCGTGACGTGTTGACCCTGCTTCTCTACGGAATACGCACCTCGCTGCTCATAGCCCTCGCCGTCACCGTGCTCGCCGTCCTCACCGCGATCGTCCTGGGCATCGCGGCCGGCTATCTCGGCGGCCGCTGGGACTTCGCCATCAGCCGGGTCATCGACCTTCTGATGGCCTTTCCGCAGCAGCTGTTCTTCGTGGCCTTCCTGCCGATCGTCACCACCCTCTTCGTGGACCCCAGGGAGGAGACACCCACCTACGTCAAGGTGGTGTCCATCATCGTCGTCCTCTGGGTGCTCGGCTGGATGACCCTGGGGCGCATCCTGCGCGGCGCCGCGCTCACCCTGCGGGAGCGCGAGTTCGTCGAGGCGGCCAGGGTGAGCGGCGCCTCCCCGTGGCGGATCATCCGCAAGGAGCTGCTGCCCAACGTGGTCTCGCCGATGCTGGTCCAGGCCACCTACATGCTGCCCAGCTTCGTGACCACGGCGGCCGCCCTCTCCTTCCTCGGGGTGGGCCTGACCGAGCCGACGCCCGACTGGGGCCGGATGTTCGCCACCGCCGCCGAGGTCTACCGCAGCGACATCACCTACATGTTCTTCCCCGGGGTCTCCATGGTGATCTTCGTGGTCGCCTTCAACCTCCTGGGAGATTCGGTCCGGGACGCGTTCGACCCCAAGACCGTCCGCTAGCCCCGCGACCGCCGCACCGTCGCCTCCGCGAGCCAAGCCGACCAACGAAACGGGCAGGTGGGAACGTACCGATGAGCACCACAGCACGGCCCAGAGCACGCATCGCCGGGGTGGCCCTGGCCATGACCGGGGCGCTGGTCCTCAGCGCCTGCAGCAGCGGCGGGGGCGGGGGTCCCGCGAGCGAGGAGGAGAGCGCGGGGCCCGAGACCTCGGCCGCGATCTCCTTCGGCGACGCCGAGGCGTCCACCGGACCCGCCGAGGAGGTCCCGGGCGCCACCCCGGGAGGCACGATCAACGTGCTCCAGGAGACCTCGCCCGACCACCTCGACCCCGCCCAGATCTACGTCGCGCACGAGTCCAACATCGCCCGGCTGATCCACCGCGGCCTCACCTACGTGCGCCTCGACAACGACGGCGACTACACGGTGGTCGGCGACCTGGCCACCGACTCCGGCACGGTCTCCGACGGCGGCCGCACCTGGACGTACACCCTCAAGGACGACATCTACTTCAACGACGGCACGCCGATCACCTCGGCCGACATCCGGCACACCATCGAGCGGACCTTCGCGCCGTTCATCACCCAGGGCCCCAGCTACATCCAGCAGTGGCTGGCGGGCCCGGACGCCGGCGACTACCGCGAGCTGCTGCCCGAGGGGCCCTACGAGGGCGACCACCTGCCGGACTCGCTCCTGGAGACCCCGGACGAGCGGACCATCATCTTCCGCTTCGCCGAGCCCCAGAACGACCTGCCCTACGCCCTCTCCATACCCGGCTACGCCGTCGTCTCGGCCGAGGGCGACACCCAGCAGGCGTACGACCAGGACCCGGTCACCTCGGGCCCCTACGAGATCGAGGACTTCCGGCCGGGCCGCTCCATGACCCTGGTGCGCAACGAGTACTGGCAGCCGGAGACCGACCCGGCGCGCAACGCCTACCCGGACAGCTACGAGATCTCCTTCGGCCACAGCCTGGAGGACTCCACGGCCCGCCTGATGGCCGACAACGGCGAGAACCAGTACGCCACCAGCTTCAACAACGGCCTCGACGCCGGCAACGGGCCGACCGTCATGGAGGACCCGGAGCTGCGGGAGCGGCTGGTCGACGGCTACCAGCCGTACGTCGGCACCCTCGCCATCAACCTGGACCGGGTCACCGACCTGCGGGTGCGGCAGGCCATCGCCTACGCGGTGCCGCTCAACGGCGTGCTCAACGCCTACGGCGGCAGCATCGGCGGCCAGTACGCGGGCGGCAACATCTCCCCGCTGCTGCCCGGCTACCAGGAGGACTACGACCCCTGGGGCAAGCTGGCCAACCCGCAGGGCGACGTGGAGCGGGCCCGCGAGCTCCTGGAGGAGGCCGACGCGGTCGGCTACGAGCTCAACTACATCCACCACACCGCGCCCCAGGACCAGCAGGCCGCGGTGGCCGTCGCGGACGCCCTGGAGTCCGCCGGCTTCGAGGTCAACCGCACCGAGGTCCCGCCGGAGACCTACTACGACACGATCGGCGTCGTCGACAACGGGGCGGACATCTACCGCAACAGCTGGGGCGCCGACTGGCTCTCCGGCGCCACCGTGATCCCGCCGCAGTTCGACGGCCGGCAGATCGCGGACGGCGGCTCCAACTACAGCCACCTCAACGACGAGCACGTCAACGAGGAGATCGACCGCATCCGGGCGATCACCGACCCGGCGCAGGCGGCCGAGGAGTGGACCGCGCTCAGCCAGTACATCCAGGAGGAGTTCGTGCCCTTCGTGCCGACCTTCTACTACCGGCAGACCATCCTGCACGGCTCCCGGATCGGCGGCGCCACCTTCAACGACGACCTCGGCACCATCGACATGCAACGGCTCTACGTGATCCAGGACTGACCCCGCGGGTGCCGGGCCGGGGCCGCGCGCCCCGGCCCGGCACCCGCCACACGCCTCCCGAGGCCGCTAGCGAAGGCTGCTACCGACGATGCTCCGCTTCCTCATCCGGCGAACGCTCGGCGCCGTCGCCATCCTCCTGATCATCAGCGCCGTCACGTTCTTCCTCTTCTACGCGATACCCCGCAACCCGGCGCTGCTCGCGTGCGGCAAGGGCGTCTGCACCCCGGAACAACTCGCGGTCGTGGAACGCAACCTGGGCATCGACCAGCCGGTCCCCGTGCAGTACTGGGAGTACATGGTCGGCATCTTCGCGGGCCGCGACTTCCCCGCCGGACACTGCCCGGCGCCCTGCCTCGGCTTCTCCTTCCGCAACAACACCCCGGTCCTCGACACCATCCTCGACCGGCTGCCCACCACCGTCTCGCTCACCATCGGCGGCGCGGTGGTCTTCCTCACCCTGGGCCTCGCGCTCGGCATGCTGGCCGCCTGGCGGCAGGGCGGGCTGCTCGACAAGACCATGAGCTCCACCTCGCTGGTCCTCAGCTCGATGCAGATCTACTTCCTCGGCCCGCTGGCCCTCGCCGCCGTCGTCTACAACACCGAACTCCTGCCCCAGCCACGGTACGAGCCGTTCACCGAGGACCCGCTCGCCTGGTTCCAGGGCCTCCTGCTGCCCTGGCTGGTGCTGGCGACCATCTTCACCGCCAACTACACCCGCATGGCCAGGGCCACGCTGATCGAACAGCTCCAGGAGGACCACGTCCGCACCGCGCGGGCCAAGGGCATGGGACCGCGCACCGTGTTCTTCCGCTACGCCTGGCGCGGCTCGCTCATCCCCATCGTCACCATCTTCGGCATCGACCTCGGCTCCCTCTTCGGCGGCGCCATGATCACCGAGTACACCTTCGCGCTGCCCGGACTCGGCCGGCTCGCGGTCGACTCCGTGACCCAGTCCAACCTCCCCATGCTGATGGGCGTGATGCTCTTCGCCGCCCTGATGATCGTCCTGTTCAACATCGTCGTCGACGCCTGCTACGCGCTCATCGACCCGCGCGTGCGGCTCGCCTAGGAGCTGACCGACGTGACCACCACCAGGCAGGAGGCGGGCGGCCCCTTCCTCTCCGTGCGCGACCTGCGCGTGCGCTTCGCCACCGAGGACGGCGCGGTCAAGGCCGTCGACGGGCTCTCCTTCGACCTCGAACGCGGCCGCACCCTCGGCATCGTCGGCGAGTCGGGCTCCGGCAAGTCGGTCGCCAACCAGGCCGTCCTCGGCCTGCACAACCCCGACAACACGACGATCTCCGGCGAGATCCTGCTGGACGGCGAGGACCTCACACGGGTCGGCGAACGGCGACTCGAGCGGCTCCGCGGCAACAAGGTCGCCATGATCTTCCAGGACCCGCTCACCGCGCTCTCGCCCTACTACACCGTGGGCCGGCAGATCGGCGAGCCGTTCCGCAAGCACCGCGGCGCCAGCAAGCGCGAGGCCCGCGAGCGCGCCGTCGAGATGCTCGCCAAGGTCGGCATCCCCAACCCGCGGCGCCGAGTCGACGACTACCCGCACCAGTTCTCCGGCGGCATGCGGCAACGCGCCATGATCGCCATGGCGTTGGTCTGCGACCCGGACCTGCTCATCGCGGACGAGCCCACCACCGCGCTCGACGTCACCGTGCAGGCCCAGATCCTCGACCTGCTGATGGAACTCCAGCGGGAGTTCGGCTCCGCGATCATCATGATCACCCACGACCTCGGCGTGGTCTCCCGGGTCTCCGACGACGTGCTGGTGATGTACGCCGGCCGCGCCGTCGAACGCGGCCCGGTGCGCGAGGTGCTGAACCGCCCACAACACCCCTACACCTGGGGGTTGTTGAGCTCCATGCCCCGGCTGCACGGCGACGTGGACCAGGAACTGGTGCCCATCACGGGCGCCCCGCCCAGCCTGCTCACCCCGCCCCCCGGCTGCCCCTTCGAGCCGCGCTGCGCCTTCCCCGACGAGGTGGCCGGGTCCCCCTCCGGCCCCCACCGCTGCGGCACCGAGCGGCCCGCGCTGCCCGAGGGGCGGGGCGCCGCCTGCCACCTCACGGGCGAGCAGCGCCGCGCCCTGTTCACGACGCGGATCCGCCCCCGACTGCGCTGAAGGACCCACGCACCCATGAGCGACGACAGCACCACAGAACTGATGACCGTGCGCGGTCTGACCAAGTACTTCCCGGTCCGGGGCGGCTTCCCGATCCGGCGGACCGTGGGCGCCGTCAGGGCCGTGGACGGGCTCGACCTCACCGTGCACGCCGGGGAGAGCTTCGGCCTGGTCGGCGAGTCCGGCTGCGGCAAGTCCACCACGGGACGGCTGCTCGCCCGGCTGGTCGACCCCACCGCCGGCACCATCGTCTACCGCGGCCGGGACATCACCACCGCGGGACGGCGGGCCATGGCGCCCATCCGCTCCGAGATCCAGATGATCTTCCAGGACCCCTACTCGTCGCTCAACCCCCGGCAGACCGTGGGCACCATCATCGGCGGCCCGATGGAGATCAACGGCATCGACCCGCCCGGCGGCCGCGAGCAGCGGGTGCGCGAACTGCTGAGCACCGTGGGCCTCAACCCCGAGCACTACAACCGCTTCCCACACGAGTTCTCCGGCGGCCAGCGGCAACGCATCGGCGTGGCACGGGCGTTGGCCCTCGAACCCAAACTGATCATCGCCGACGAGCCCGTCTCGGCCCTCGACGTCTCCATCCAGGCCCAGGTGGTCAACCTGCTGCGCCGGGTGCAGCGCGACCTCGGCATCGCCTTCCTCTTCATCGCCCACGACCTCGCCGTGGTGCGGCACTTCTCACAGCGGATCGCCGTGATGTACCTCGGCAAGATCGTCGAGATCGGCGACCGCGAGGCGATCTACGAGCGCCCCAGGCACCCCTACACCCACGCCCTGCTCTCCGCCGTGCCCGAGATCGACCTCGAGGACCCGGCCGACGGGAGCGAGGGCGCGCGGCCACCGGCGCGGGAGCGCATCCGGCTCGAGGGCGACGTGCCGTCGCCGACCAACCCGCCCTCCGGCTGCCGCTTCCGCACCCGGTGCTGGAAGGCCAGGGAGAAGTGCGCCACCGAGGAACCGCCGTTGGTCGCGCTCTCCGCGCGGGCCCCCGGCCACCTCACGGCCTGCCACTTCCCCGAGGAGGGCACGACGCTGGCACCTTCCACCTCGGCCGCCCCGCCCTTCACGCCCTGATCAGGAGACGATCATCTCCACGCCGGGGGCGTGCGCCCCTCCGCTGCACCCGTGCACCGAGACATGCTCAGGGAGATGATCGTTATGATCCATCGCGCGTGGTGGGTAAGACACTTCCAAGCAAGAACGGAAGCGTCCGTCGGCCTGCCCTGAACCGGGCACGACTACATGGAGGTGATCTTGAGTGGCGCTCTCCGTATCCGCGGTGTTGCTGCTCGCGGTCATTGTCGTACTGCTGGTCAGGAGGGCCGGCCTCAACGTCATGCACGCCATAGTGTGCGTGCTGTTCGGCTTCTACCTCTCGAGTTCCAACATGGCTCCGACCATCAACGACTTCACCAACGGCATCGCGAACATGATCAGTTCCCTCAGTTTCTGAGGCACGCGCCGGCCGCCGGCGGACCCCCCGGGGGGTTCCGGTCGCCACCGGCCGGCGACGTAAGCTCGCCCGCATGAGTTCCGGCCAGGCGGGTGTGCTTCTGGTCCACGCGCACCCCGACGACGAGTCGATCAACAACGGCGTGACCATGGCCGCCTGCGTCGCAGCCGGCGTCCGGGTCACGCTCGTCACCTGCACGCTCGGCGAGGAGGGCGAGGTCATCCCGCCCGCCCTCACCCACCTCGCCGCCGACCGGGACGACCGGCTCGGCCCGCACCGGGCGACCGAGCTCGCCGCCGCCATGCGCGCCCTCGGCGTCCGCGACCACCGCCTCCTCGGCGGCGCCGGCCGCTGGCGCGACTCGGGAATGCTCGGCCTCCCGCAGAACGACCACCCCGACGCCTTCTGGGGCGCCGACCTCGACGCGGCCGCCGCCGACCTCGCCGCCGTCATCGACGAGGTGCGCCCCCGGGTCCTCATCACCTACGACCCGAACGGCGGCTACGGCCACCCCGACCACATCCAGGCCCACCGCGTCGCCATGCGCGGCGCCGAGGTCGCCGACCACCGGGTCGAGCGGGTGCTGTGGAACTGCGTGCCGCGCGGCGAGGCCGAGACCCGGCTCGCCGCACTGCGCGCCACGGGCCCCGGCCGCTTCGCCGGCGTCGCGGAGGTCTCCGACATCCCCGGCGTGGTGGCCGACGACCAGGTGGCGCTCGCCGTCCCGCCGACGCCCGCGACCCTGGCCGCCAAGCGGGCCGCGATGGCCGCGCACGCCACCCAGATCGAGGTCGAGGGCGACGTCTTCGCCCTCTCCAACGGCCTGGCGCAGCCGCTGTGGGCGACCGAGTACTACCGGCTCGCCGCGGGCACCCCGCTGCCGCCCGGTGCCACCGACGTCCTCGCGGGACTGACCGGACTCACCGGACGCACCGGCCGTGACGGGGAGGCGGCGTGAGGATCCTGGCGTACCTCGGGCTCGGCCTGCTCGGCGCGCTGGCCGGAGTGGCCGGCTCGCTGCTCCAGGGCGGCCTGGTGCCGCTCGGCCTGCTGCTCGCCCTCGGCGGCGCGGCCGGCCTCTTCTGGGGCGGCGCCCTGCTCACCCGCACCAGGGCCGGCGCCGGCTTCCCGGCCGCCGGCTGGGCGATCGCGGTGCTGCTGCTGACCGTGAGCCGCCCGCAGGGCGACTACGTCTTCGCGGCCGGCGCCGGCAGCTACCTCTTCCTACTCGGCGGCATGACCCTGGCCGTGGTCTCCGCGGCCCTCGTGCCCTCGGACCGTCCGCTGCCGCTCTTCTCGGCCGAGGCCATGGCCCGGCCCTGGCCCGGCAGAACCGGCCGGAACGAGGACAAGTCGCCGCGAAGGTAGCCTTGTTGGGCCTCGCGTGGGGGAGGCCGCGGTGAACCGCGCGGCCCGCCATCACGTGTACGCATGTGCCAATCCTGTGGTGGGGCCGTTCCGTGGCTCCGTCCCCAGTATCGTGGGGCCAGTCGTCCACGCCCGGCCCGCCCGGGACGGTCGGCGATGGCCAACCGGGAGATCCTGCCTTGAGTCGAGAAACTGACAGCCCATCCCCCAGTCCCCTGGGGGGGGATGGTGACGCCCGCCCGGGAGCCCCGCAGGCGGAGGAGAAGAAGACCGAGACCACGCTGACGACCCGCGCCAGGATCAACATCCCAGGATCCCGGCCCATTCCGCCCATCGTGGTGCGGGAACCCGTCAACGAGGCGGCCATGCGCGCCGCCACCGCCACCCCGTCCGCGGCGCCGGCCGCCAGTGAGCCGCCGGCCGCCCCGGGCGCCGTCGGCGGCGGCAAGACCTCGGCCAAGAAGACCAGTTCCTGGTTCGAGCCCCGCAAGGCACCGCCCAACAGGCCCGGTTCCACGGACCACACGCCCTCCGGAGGGCACCCGGTCGTCACCGAGACCCCGCCCGACGGCATGCCGGGCCTCGGCGCGCCCGCCGGCGGCGGCTGGGCCGGCGTCCCGCAGCGCACCGACACCCCGGCCGCCGGCATCCCGCAGCTGCCGCCCCGCCCGGTGGGCACCGGTCCTGCCGGGCCGACGGCGGGACCGATGGCGGGCACCATGCCGCTGCCCGCCAGGGAACCGGTGCCGGTCGGCGGCCCGCTGCCCCCGGCCCTCGGGGACCAGGAGCCGGACGGCTCCACCATGGACCTCGGCGGGCCCTTCCCGCCCCCGCCGCCCTCCGACGTGCTCGCGGCCACCGGGCCGATGCCCAGGATCACCGACACCGGGCCCCTCCCGCAGGTGCCGTCCGCCGGTTCGCCCCGGCCGCCGGCCCCCGCCCCGGAGCCGGCCGACGAGCCGGAGCCGCCCGCGCCCAAGCCCGCCGCGCCGGCCAGGCGCAAGGGCCGCTCCAAGATGCGGCTGCTGGTCGTCGCGGTGGTCGGCATCGCCGTGGTCGCCTACGGCGTCGGCCTCTTCATGAGCCCGAAGGACGTGCCCGCCGGCACCACGGTGCTCGGCGTCGACATCGGCGGCCTCAGCTCGCAGGAGGCGCAGGCCAGGCTCGACAGCCAGCTGGAGGCGGCCAACGAGACCCCGCTCACGCTGCTCGTCGGCGACCGGGAGATCGAGCTCAAGCCGAGCGTCGCCGGCCTCGCGGTGGACACCGAGGGCACGGTGCGGGCCGTCTCGGGCCAGGACTACAGCCCGGTGGCGGTCTTCGGATCCCTGGTCGGCGCCGAGCGCGCGGAGAACGCCGTGTTCGCCGTCGACCGGGAGAAGCTGACCGTGGCGCTCGACGGCATCGCGACCGAGTCCGGCGGCGCGGGCCCCGTCGAGGGCACCGTGGTCTTCGAGAACGGCGAGGCCATCGGGCGGGCCGGCGAGCCGGGCAACGCCATCGACGTGCAGGCCGCCGCCGACGCCGTCGAGGCCGCGTTCCGCGAGCGGGCCGCCACCGGCCGCAACCCGGTCGTCGAACTGCCGGTCAGCGCCCAGGAGCCCGCGGTCGGCGAGGAGCAGATCCAGCAGGCGCTCACCGAGTTCGGCGAGCCCGCGATGTCGGGCTGGGTCTGGCTGATGGCGGGCGGTCGGGAGATCCCGATGAGCCCCACGACCATCGACGACTTCCTCTCCATGCAGGCCGGCGAGTCCGGCGCGCTGCAGCCGGTGATCGACATGGAGGTGCTGGCCGCCACCTACGGCAGCACGTTCGACGGCGTGATGATCGACGCGGGCGCGGGGCCGGTGCCGATGACCCCCGAGCACGCCGCTGCCGCGCTGATCCCGGCGCTGCGCGAGACGGCCACCGTGGACGAGGGGCCCGGCCGGCGGGAGGCCGTCGTGGAGGGCGCGGTCAGCCCCTGACCCGGCCCTACGCCCGGTCCGGCGCCGTCCGGTAGTGGTAGTGGTGGTGGTCGGCGAAGCCCAGCGCGTCGTAGAGCGTGCGCGCCGGCGCGTTGTCGACCTCCACCTGGAGATAGGCGGCGCTCGCGCCCTCCGCGAGCGCCGCGCGGGCCAGCTCGCGCATCAACGCGGTGGCCAGCCCGGCCCGTCGGTGGGCCGGGTCGACGCGGATCGCGGCGAAGCCCGCCCAGCGCCCGTCGACCACGCAGCGTCCCACTCCGGCGACCCGCCCGTCGCCCGCCCTGGCCACCGCGAACAGCGGTCGCGGGCCGCCGGCCAGCACCAGGCGGGCGGCCTCCGGCGCCTCGGCCGCGCGCGGGAAGCCGGCCAGCCAGTCGTCCGTGAGCTCCCGGCCCACCGTCACCCTGGCGTCGGGCGCCGCGTCGGCCAGCGGCGCGAGCGCCGCCACCCGCACCGTCGAGTGCCCCGCGGCCGGCCAGCCGAGCCCGTCAAGCTCCGCCGCCAGCAGCTCGCCCGAGCCGTCGGCACCCGTGGTGAGCTGCAACGAGAGCGGCAGCCCCCGGGCCGCGTACCAGGCGCCGAGCCGGTCCGGATCGGGCCGCGAACCGCCCAGCGGCACCGCCGAGTTGGCCCGCCGCGTCCAGCCGCCGCAGGCCCGCGCCAGCCAGCCGCCGACCTCCTCGGCGTCGGGCCCGCCCCAGCCGCGCGCGGCCACCCACACGAGCTCCTCGGCGCTCGCCGCCGGCGTCCCGCGCCGCCGTGCCGGGGTCGGCGGCACCACCTTCCCGGCCACCAGATCGGCCTCGGCCAGCCGCACCGTCCGGCCGTCCCGCCGCGTCACGCTCAGTACACCGCCGGCCCACGAGGTGAGCACGCCCACGGTGTCCGTGAACCGCGCGGACTGCTCCCGCGCGCCGGCAAACGTCCGCACCGACACGCGTCTTCCCACGTCAGCGGGGGTAATCCGGACAACGAGATGTCCGCTCCTGGTGAACTCCGCCGTCAAGCCAGCCCCCTGAAGGTCACGCTGCTGTTCTGACCGGAGATACTAGGGCTGAGCACCGACGACGCCGCGCTCCCGCGCGCCATCAGGCGGACCGCCGCCCCCTACCGAGGAGGACAGACAGCGTGACCTACGTCATCGCGGAGCCTTGTGTCGACCTGAAGGACAAGGCATGTATCGAGGAATGCCCTGTCGACTGCATCTACGAGGGGGAGCGCGCCCTCTACATCCACCCCGACGAGTGCGTCGACTGCGGTGCTTGCGAGCCGGTCTGCCCGGTTGAGGCCATCTTCTACGAGGACGACGTCCCCGAGGAGTGGAAGGACTACTACAAGGCCAACGTCGAGTTCTTCGACGAGCTGGGCTCCCCCGGTGGGGCCAGCAAGCTCGGCCTGATCGAGCGCGACCACCCGCTGGTCGCCGCGCTGCCCCCGCAGCAGCACGACGAGTGACCCTTCGAACCGATGTCGTGAGTCACCGGTCCCGCGCGGCGTCAGCCGTGCGGGACCGAGCTTTCAGAGAGTGAGCCACCCCGTGTCGTCGTCCCGCGTCTCCGCCCGTCTCCCGGTCTTCCCCTGGGACCGGCTCGAACCGTACAAGGCCACGGCGGCCGCACACGGCGGCGGGATCGTCGACCTGTCCGTGGGCACCCCGGTCGACCCGGTGCCCGAGCTGATCAGGCACGCGCTGGCCGGCGCGGCCGACAGCCCCGGCTACCCGACGGTCTGGGGCACCGCCGCGCTGCGCGAGGCGATCCTGGGCTGGCTGGCGCGGCGCACCGGGACGGTCGGCCTCGACCACCACAACGTGCTGCCGGTGATCGGCTCCAAGGAGCTGGTGGCCGCGCTCCCCGCCCAGCTGGGGCTCGGCCCCGGCGACCGGGTCGCCTACCCGGAGCCGGCCTACCCGACCTACGAGGTCGGCGCCCGCCTCGCGCGCGCCGAGCCCGTGCCCTACCAGGGCGACCCGACCGAGCTCGACCCGACCGGGCTGCGGCTGCTCTGGCTCAACTCGCCGGGCAACCCGACGGGTCGGGTGCTGTCGGCCGAGCGGCTGCGGGCCGTGGTGGCCTGGGCGCGCGAGCACGGGGTGCTGCTGTTCAGCGACGAGTGCTACCTGGAGCTCGGCTGGGAGAGCGACCCGGTCTCCGTGCTCCACCCGGACGTGTGCGGCGGCGACAGCACCGGCATCGTGGCCGTCCACTCGCTCTCCAAGCGCTCCAACCTGGCCGGCTACCGCGCGGCCTTCCTGGCCGGCGACCGGGCCGTGCTGGGCGAGCTGCTCGGCATCAGGAAGCACGCCGGGATGATGCTGCCCGCGCCGGTCCAGGCGGCGATGGCGGCCGCACTCGGCGACGACGCGCACGTCGCCGAGCAGCGCGCCAGGTACGCGGCCAGGCGCGCCGCGCTGCGGGAGGCGCTCACCGGGCGCGGCTTCCGCGTCGAGCACAGCGAGGCCTCGCTGTACCTCTGGGCCACGCGCGACGAGCCCTGCTGGGACACGGTCGCGGAGCTGAGCAAGGAGGGCATCCTGGTCGCGCCCGGGGAGTTCTACGGGGCGGCGGGGGAGCGGTTCGTGCGGGTGGCCTTCACCGCGACGGACGAGCGGGTCGCCGAGGCCGTGCGCCGGCTGAGCTGAACCGGCCCGCGCGGCGGCGCCCTGCCGCCGCCGCGCGAGCGCGGAGCGCTAGAGCAGTGAGATGTCGTTCATCTTGTCGTCGACGGTGGGCACGCTGTCGAGGATCTGCTGGGTGGTCGGCGGCTCGCCGGTGACCGTGGTGACGGCCTCCTGGAGCATCGGGCCCGCGTCCCTGGCGGCCCGCTCGCCCAGATCACGGACCACCGGCATCACGACGGGCATCGCCGCCTCGACCACCGGACCGGCCAGCTCCTCCAGCACCGGCGTCGCCACCCCGTCCACCGCCTCGGTCGCGTCGTTCACGCTCTGCTCGTCGAGCGAGAGCAGCTGGGTCGCGTCCAGACCGTTCACGTTGGGGTCGAGCAACGGCCCGGCCGCGCTGGCCTGGCCGGCCGCGCCGACGACGGGCGCGGCGCTCGCCGCCAGCAGCAGCGCCGCCTTGGCCATGCGGGTCCTGAGGGGGTTCGACATGAGGCTCCTTCACCCTGGGTAAGGCCGTGTGAATGATGCCGTTACGGCGCTGTGCCTATCGGTCCCGGGCGGGTGGAAGTTGCGGCTCCCGACGGTAAAGGATTGGTAATGCGTCGCATTATCGGGGCCGCGGTGGCGCACGGAAAACGGGCGCCCGGCGCGCACCGCACCCGCCGGTGAATTCGCGAACCGCCCTTTGCGACAAGGGCCGTCAACGGCGTGGCCGACGTAACTCCGGCAATATTCCGGTAGTTACTCCGCCGCGAGCCCGAGCCGCAGTTCCGCGCCGGAATCCGCCGCCGTCCGGCCGCCCTCCGCGCCCGCCTGCCGCCAGCCCTCGCGGGACCGGTCCGCCTCCCACACGAGGCTCCCGAAGGTGATCCGCTCGATGCCCAGCTCCGCCGAATGGGCCAGCGACCAGTGCGCCAACTCCCAGCCCCGGCCGGTCTCCTCGGAACCCGGCACCGACACCGTCAACAGCGCCCCGTCGCCGACCGTCTCGACGCCCTCGCCGAACTCGCGCACCATCCGCTCGTTCACCGCCGCGACGCTGCCGGTCACCCGCTCCTCGGCCGCCGTGTCCACCGTGCAGTTGAGCGCCGCGGCGGCCCGCCCGGTCAGCGCGGCGGCCAGTAGCGACGCGTTCGGCTCGTGCTTGGCGTACTCGTCGGGGAAGGCGCTGCGCTGCACCTCCTGCGCCGCCTCGGTGAGCGGCATCGTCTCGTACTCCGAGACCTCGACGAGACGCTCGTAGAACGCGCCCGCCGCGTACACCGGGTCCATCACCTCGGCCTCGGTGCCCCAGCCCTGTGAGGGACGCTGCTGGAAGAGGCCGAGCGAGTCCCGGTCCCCGAAGTCGATGTTGCGCAGCTCCGACTCCTGCATCGCCGTGGCCAGGGCTATCGTCACCGCACGCTCCGGCAGCTCGCGTGCCGAGGCCACGGCGGCGATGGTCGCGGCGTTGGCCGCCTGCTCCGGGTCCATCGTGTACGACTCGTCGCCCTCGCCCGTCACCACGCAGTGCGGCGGACCGCTCTGGTCCGACTGCTGGTACACGAAGACGTAGGCCCCGAGCCCCGCCAGGACCACCACGGCGGACACGCCGCGGGCGACCCGGCGACCGCGCTTGACGCTCGTCCTTTCTGGCACCCGAAGAGACTAGCCGGTCCGGGTACCGTGACCCCATGGAACCGCCCCCTCAGGACCTCGACCTGGACCTTGACCTGGACGCCGCCGCGCTGACCGCGCGACTCGTCGACATCCCGTCCGTCAGCGGGACCGAGCGGCCGCTGGCCGACGCGGTGGAGGCCGCGCTGCGCCGGCTCCCCTGGCTGCGCGTCGACCGGTACGGCAACAACGTGGTGGCGCGCACGGACCTCGGCCACCCGGAGCGGGTCGTGCTCGCCGGGCACATCGACACCGTGCCCATCGCCGACAACGTGCCGTCCAGGATCGACGACGACGGCGTGCTGTGGGGCTGCGGCACCAGCGACATGAAGTCCGGGGTGGCCGTGCAGCTGCGGATCGCGGCCACCGTGCCGCGCCCCAACCGCGACCTCACCTTCGTCTTCTACGACAACGAGGAGGTCGAGGCCGAGCGGAACGGCCTGCGCCACCTGGCCGCCGAGCGACCCGACTGGCTGGCCGGCGACTTCGCGGTGCTGCTCGAACCCTCCCTCGGCGAGGTCGAGGGCGGCTGCCAGGGCACCCTGCGGATGCTGCTGCGGCTGCGGGGCCAGCGCGCCCACTCGGCGCGCTCCTGGATGGGCGCCAACGCGATCCACGCCGCCGCCCCGGTGCTCGCCAGGCTCGCCGCCTACGAGCCGCGCCGGCCCGTCATCGACGGCCTCGAGTACCACGAGGGGCTGAACGCCGTCCGCGTCGAGGGCGGCGTGGCCGGCAACGTGATCCCCGACGAGTGCGTCGTCGCGGTCAACTACCGCTACGCCCCCGACCGCGACGAGCGGGCGGCGATCGCGCACGTCGAGGAGGTCTTCGCGGACTGCGGCGTCGCCGAGTTCGTGGTCGAGGACCACTCGCCCGGCGCGCTGCCGGGGCTCTCGCACCCGGCGGCTAAGGCGTTCATCGTGGCGGTGGGCGGCGAACCGCGACCGAAGTTCGGCTGGACGGACGTCTCCCGTTTCAGTGCCCTTGGTGTTCCCGCGGTCAACTACGGCCCGGGCGACCCCAATCTGGCCCACAAGCGGGACGAGCGGGTGCCCGTCGAGATGATCCTGCGCTGCGAGGAGCGGCTGCGCGCGTGGCTGTCCGACGGCGGCGGAGAGAGGAAGGAGTCGGAGTGACTGAGGTGACGGACGAGGAGGGCCCGAGCCGGGAGCAGCGCCTCGGCCCCGTGGTGCGGCGGCGCCACCAGGTGATGCCGGGCACGGCCGACCAGCGGCTGCTGGACACCAGGGGCCCGTCCGACTGGGTGCACCAGGACCCGTGGCGGGTGCTGCGGATCCAGTCGGAGTTCGTCGAGGGCTTCGGCGCGCTGGCCGAACTCGGCCCCGCCGTCAGCGTCTTCGGCTCCGCCCGCACGCCGGTCGGCTCCCCCGAGTACGAGATCGGCCGCCGGATCGGCCGCGGCCTGGCGGAGGCCGGCTTCGCGGTGATCACCGGCGGCGGCCCCGGCGCGATGGAGGCCGCCAACCGCGGCGCGAGCGAGTCGGGCGGCGTCTCGGTGGGCCTCGGCATCGAACTGCCCTTCGAGCAGGGGCTCAACGAGTTCGTCGACATCGGGGTCAACTTCCGCTACTTCTTCGTCCGCAAGACGATGTTCGTGAAGTACGCACAGGGCTTCCTGGTCCTGCCGGGCGGCCTCGGCACACTCGACGAGCTCTTCGAGGCGCTGACCCTGGTCCAGACGCGCAAGGTGACGCGCTTCCCGATCGTCCTCTTCGGCACGGACTACTGGCGCGGCATGGTCGACTGGCTCCAGAACACGGTGATCGCCCAGGGCAAGGCGTCCGCCAAGGACGGCGAGCTCTTCCACCTGACGGACGACGTCGACGAGGCGATCTCCCTGGTGACCAAACCATAACGGCCTGCCGGGCCGGCCTGCCGGCCTACCGATCCGAAGGACCCGCGCCCCCCACGCCCCTGCGGCCGCTGCGCCGCCCCCGGCCTCCGGCCGCCCGCCCGGGCCCCCACGGGCCCACCCGGCTCCGCCGGGCCCGCGCCGGGCGCCGGCCCCGGCCGCTGCCGCGCGCTCGGCGCGGCGCGCCACACCGCCGGCTTCGCCGGGCCGGCGGTGTGGCCGGGCGGCGGGCTTGTGCGCTCCGGTTCGCCGGCCTCGCCGGTCTGGCGCGGAGCGCCATGCCCGCGCGGAGCGCGAAAAGGGCGGGGGGGTGGGGGAAACCGGCGTGGCCGGAGCCGCCGCGCGTCGTGTCAGGCGAGGCCGCGGCGCGTCGCCGCCGGCGCGCGGTGGCCGGCGATGCTCGCCACCATGTTCAGCACCTGCCGCGTTTCCGCCACCTCGTGCACCCGGTACACCCGCGCCCCCAGCCACGCCGAGACGGCCGTCGTCGCCAGCGTGCCCAACAGCCGCTCCCGCACCGGCAGGTCCAACGTCTCGCCGACGAAGTCCTTGTTGGAGAGCGACACCAGCACCGGCCACCCCGTCGCCGTCATCTCGTCGAGGCGGCGCGTGGCCTCCAGCGAGTGGCGGGTGGACTTGCCGAAGTCGTGGCCCGGATCGATCAGCACCGCGTCCCGCCGGACGCCGAGCGCCACTGCGCGCTCGGCGAGGCCGACGGTGACCCGCAGGACGTCGGCCATCACGTCCTCGTAGGCCACCCGGTGGGGTCTGGTGCGCGGTCGGGCGCCGCCCGCGTGGGTGCAGACCAGGCCGACGTCGTGCCGGGCCGCGACCTCGGCGAGGCGTGGGTCCACGCCGCCCCAGGCGTCGTTGAGCAGGTCGGCGCCGGCCTCGCAGACGGCCTCGCCGACCTCGTGCCGCCAGGTGTCCACGCTGATCACCACGTCGGGGTGCCGGCGCCGCACCTCGGCGACGAAGCCGACCGTGCGGCGGATCTCCTCGTCCGCGTCCACCTCGGCGCCGGGGCCGGCCTTGACCCCGCCGATGTCGATGATGGCGGCGCCCTCGGCGACCGCCCGCTCCACCCGGGCCAGCGCCGCCTCGTCGCCGAAGGTGGCGCCCCGGTCGTAGAAGGAGTCGGGGGTGCGGTTGACGATCGCCATGATCACGGGCTCGTGGGGCCCGAACTCGCGTGTCCCAAGGCGCAGCACGCGCTGCGTTCGCTCTTCTCTCCGCACAACCCACGAACCTACCTCCAACCCGTGCGGCCCATGCCGTGGGTGCGGCATGCGACCATCGCACCGAAGGCAGAAGGGGAGGCAGGCATGTTCTTGTTTCTGGTCGCCGCCATGGTCGTGGTGATCGCCGCCGTCACGCTCGCGGTGCTCGGCAGCGGGGACGGCTCGGGCGGGCCGGCCACCGGCGGGCTCGCGGACGCGTTGCCGGACCGGCTCGACGATCCGCTGCCCAGGGACCGCCCGGTCGGCCCGGCGGACGTGGTGCGGGTGCGGCTGCCGGTCGCGCCACGCGGCTACCGGATGGCCGAGGTGGACGACGTGCTCGACCGGCTGGCCGCCGAGCTGGCGGAGCGGGACGCGCGGATCACCGAGCTGGAGACGGCGCTGGCCGGGGCGCAGGCCCTGGCGCTGCACAAGGACCAGGGACCGGCCGCCGAGCGCGACTGAGCGCCGCGGGCTACCTGCCGTCGAACGTGGGGCGTTCCTTGGCGAGGAACGCGGCGACGGCCGCCCGGTGGTCGGCGGACGAGCCCGCCGTGGTCTGCAGCCGGCTCTCCAGGTCCAGGGTCGCGGCGAGCGAGTGCTCGGCCGCGAAGGCGAGCGCCTCCTTGAGCGCGGCGTAGGCCACCGTCGGGCCCGCGGCCAGGCGGGCCGCGACCTCCCTGGCCGCGGCCGGCAGTTCGGCGTCCGGCACCACGCGCTGCGCGATGCCGAGCCGTTCGGCCTCGGCCGCGTCGACGCGGCGCGGGAAGAGGAGCAGGTCGGCGGCGCGGGCCGGCCCGACGACGCGCGGCAGGGTCCAGGAGAGGCCGGAGTCGGCGGTGAGGCCGATGGCGGTGAAGGCCGTGTTGAACGAGGCGCCGGCGGCCACCACGCGGTAGTCGGCGGCGAGCGCGAAGCCGAGCCCGGCGCCGGCCGCCGGCCCGTTGACGGCGGCGACCACCGGCTTGGGCATCTCGGCGAGGGTGCGCGCGATGGGGCCGTAGTGCTCGGCCACCGTCCGCATGGCGGCGTCCGCCACCCGCTCGCCGGCGAGCGCGTCGGCGTGTTCCGCGAGATCCTGTCCGACGCAGAAGGCGCGCCCGTTGGCGGCCAGCAGGACGGCCCGCACGCCGGGGTCGCCGGCCGCTCTGCGCACCGCCGCGAGAAGGGCCTCCTTGGTCGGGAGATTCAGGGCGTTCAGCGCTTCCGGGCGATTCAGGGTGACGGTGGCGAGACCGTCGGTCGCTTCGTAGAGCACGGTGTCGGCCATGTCTCACAGGATGTCCCAGGCCTCGGCGCTATCGCGGTCAATCGCCGAATTGAGTGGTTTTGGGATCCCGCGTTGCCGAAGGGATACCGCCCGATGTTGGTCATCGGGACCGTCCATGCGGGATAATGGCCGGAAGCAATGTGTTCGAGGCCGGTGACCCCCCGGGGCACCGGTCGCGATGAGCTTGGTTCAGGAAGGGGAACGAGCATGGCGGCCATGAAGCCGCGGACGGGCGATGGTCCGCTTGAGGTGACCAAGGAGGGGCGGGGCATCATCATGCGCGTTCCGCTTGAGGGCGGTGGCCGACTCGTCGTCGAGCTGACCCCGGACGAGGCGGTGGCACTCGATGAGGAGCTCAAGAAGGTGACCGGCTGAGTCCCCCCAGACCTCGTCTGGGCGGCATCCCGAGCCGCTGGGCCGATCCTTCGTACTCGGCGCCGCCCCGGACCCCCGGGGCGGCGCCGTTTCGCGTCAGGGGGTCCAGGCGCGGGCCGCGCACAGCAGCCCGTCGCCGACCGGCAGCAGCGCCGGCATCAGTTCCCTGCTCTCCCGCACCGTGCGCAGCAGCTCCCGCAGCCTGCGCACCTCGGTGGGCTGGGCCGCCGAGTCCACCGTGCGGCCGCCGGCGAACACCCCGGCGAAGCAGACCAGGCCGCCGGGCCGCAGCAGCCGCAACGATTCTGCGAGGTACTCCAGGTACTCGAGGCGGTCGCCGTCGCAGAACACCAGGTCGTAGCCGCCGTCCGTGAGCCTGGGCAGCACGTCGAGGGCGTGGCCCGGGATGAACCGCGCCCGGTTCGGCGCGTGGCCGGCCATCCGGAACGCCTGCCGCGCGAACTGCTGCCGCTCCGGCTCCGTGTCGACGGTGGTCAGCACGCCCTCGGGGCGCATCCCGCGGAGGAGGTACATCCCGGAGACGCCGGTGCCGGTGCCGATCTCCACCACGGCCCGGGCGCCGCCGGCGGCGGCGAGCAGCCGCAGCGCGTCGCCGTTGCCGGGCGTGACGGCGCGGACGCCGGCCTCCCGCGACCGCTCCCTGGCCCAGGACAGCGCCGCACCCTCGGCGGTCTCGGCGTCCGGTGCGCCATACGCCTCGGCGAACGCCCAGCTCGTCAGCCGGTTGCCGGTAATGGCCCTCTCCTGTCCCCGTCTGTCACGCGCTTTGAGGGTATCGACTTCCTGGGGGAACAGGACGCGCGGAGTGCTCGTTGGACCTTGTGCACCCGGGCGTTCCGCCGGCCGCGGCGACCGCGGCGGGGGAGGGCCGGGGAAAGCGGTGAATATTTCTTATCCGGAGCTAACGGGCGAGGTGGCTATGGTAGGGACCCGACTGGACACCACCAGAGCCGACAGGGGAGGTGCGGCCACGTCCGCTGGCCGCGGAGTGCTGAGACGCATTTTGCGGTCCTCCGGCGGGCCGAATTCTGTGACAGACAACGCTGACGCTGACCGGGGACAGGCCACCGGCGTGGCCATCGACGGCGAGACCGCCACGAGTGCCGTCGCGACGTTCACCACCGGAGGCGACGGCCAGAGCTGGGCACCGCCCAGCTGGGAAGAGATCGTCAGCACCCACAGCGCCCGGGTCTACCGGCTCGCCTACCGCCTCACGGGCAACCAGCACGACGCCGAGGACCTGACGCAGGAGGTCTTCGTCCGCGTCTTCCGCTCGCTGTCCACCTACACCCCGGGCACGTTCGAGGGCTGGCTGCACCGCATCACCACCAACCTGTTCCTGGACTCCGTCCGCCGCAAGCAGCGCATCAGGTTCGACGCCCTCGCTGAGGACGCCGCCGACCGGCTGCCGAGCCGTGAGCCCACCCCCCAACAGCACTTCAACGACACCCACTTCGACGCGGACGTGCAGCAGGCGCTCGACACCCTCGCGCCCGACTTCCGCGCCGCCGTGGTGCTCTGCGACATCGAGGGCCTGAGCTACGAGGAGATCGCCACCACGCTCGGCGTGAAGCTCGGCACGGTCCGCAGCCGCATCCACCGTGGCCGTTCCCACCTGCGCAAGGCCCTCAAGCACCGCTCGCCGCGCGGCCGTGGCGTGGCGGCGCAGCAGCCCCTCCTCGCCACGGTGCCCGGCCCGTCGCTCGTGCGGGAAGGCGGGGCCGCCGAGTGAGCAGTGCCGCGGAGACCGGCCCGGCTGACCACCACCTCGGGGAGAGCCTGGCGGCCCTGGTCGACGGCGAGCTGTCGCACGACAGCCGCGACCGGGTGCTCGCCCACCTCGCCACCTGTCCCAGCTGTAAGGCGGAGGCGGACGCGCAGCGTGAGCTGAAGAGCGTCTTCGCCAGCAGCCCGCTGCCCGTCCCGTCGGCCGGGCTGCTCGCCAGGCTCCAGGGCCTGCCGGCCACCGCCGGCAGGGAGCGGGCCGAGCCCGGCTCGCAGGAGCCGCCAGGTCCGCCCGAGGGCGCGGGCTCCGGTGGCTTCGGCCTGGGCCTGCTGCCCGGCGGCAAGGACGGCGAGTCGCTGCTCGGCCCGCCCAGGCTGGGCTCGGAGCGAGGCTTCCGCATACACCAGCCGGGCTCGGCCCGGGGGCACCGGAGCCACCGGCTCGCCTTCGCCGCGGCCGGCGCGGTCTCCGTCGCCGCGTTCGCGCTCGGCGGCGTAATGGGCGGGGTCGGCGCGTTCACCTCGGCCGGCGGCGGCTCCTCGGCGCCCAGCACGGTCTCGCCCGGCAGCCTCAACCCCCTCGCCGTGGCGCGCACCGCGGCCGGCCGCTCCGACAAGGACATCCGCCCGGTCTCCGTGCTCACCGCGCAGTCGGTCGGTCTGAGCGGCTCGGTGGGCCCCATGGTGACCAACGGCCAGTTGCTTCCCCTGCTGACGCTCGAGCTGACGCCCGGCCCCGTGGCCCCCACGTCCGCCGGCTCCGCGGTGGCGGCGGAGTCCGGCGTTCCGGGAGTCGTGAGCCCCCGCTGATTTCGGACGACTGACCTGGTTCAATTCAGTCTTCAGTCAGTGTTCAGTGCAGTGCCGGGCTCCCCGCGCCGGAACGGCGCGGTAGGCGCGGAACAGCAGGGCGTCGCCCGAGTGGGGGCGGCGCCGACGACGATGGGGATCAGCTGCGATGGACAAGGGGAATGGCCTGCCCGGCCGCCAGGGAGGCTCCCAGGCCCACTGGGGGGCCGCCGGGCAGCGGCCGGACGGCGACGCCGACTCCCGTCCCGGCCATGACCCGTACGGCACGCCGCCGTACGGCCAGCCGGGCCCCTGGGCCCCCGCGCCGCCCGTCCAGCGCCCCAACCCGACGCCGCCCGCCGGCACCTTCGTGCCGCCGCCCGGCGCCACCACCCCGCCGGCCGGCACCGGCCTGCCCCCCGGGGCCTTCCCGCCGCCGCCCGTGGCGTCCACCACCGGCACGACCGCGCTGCCCGGCGCCCAGCCGGCCGGCCGCTACGACCCCTGGGCCGTCTCCCACGCCATGCCCCCGGCGCCCGGCGCGCCGGCCGGGCCCGAGCCGGAGCCCGCCGGCCGCCGGCCCGTCCGCCTGGTGGCCGCGGCCGCGCTGATCGCCCTGCTCGCCGGCATCCTCGGCGGCACCGTCGGCATCTACCTGGAGCGCAACGGCGCCTTCAGCGACGTGCGGCTCCCGCAGACCCGCGCCGAGTCCAACCCGCCGGCCGAGGGCAGCATCGCCGGCATCGCGGACGCCGTGCTGCCCGCCGTCGTCACCCTGCACGTCTCGGGCGGCGGCGCGGCCGGCACCGGCACCGGCTTCGTGCTCGACGACACCGGGCACATCCTCACCAACGCCCACGTGGTCCGCCCCGCCGGAGCCAACGGCGTGATAGAGGTCACCTTCGGCAGCGGCGACACCGCCCGCGCCGAGGTCGTCGGGCAGGACAGCGGCTACGACCTGGCCGTGGTCAGGGTCACCGGCGTCTCCGGGCTCACCCCCGTCGAGCTCGGCGACTCCGACGCGGTGCGGGTCGGCGACCCGGTGGTGGCCATCGGCGCCCCCTTCGACCTGGAGGGCACCGTCACCTCGGGCATCATCAGCGCCACCGAGCGGCCCATCACCGCCGGCGGCGAGGAGGTCGACGGTTCCGACATCAGCTATGTCAACGCGCTCCAGACCGACGCCCCGATCAACCCGGGCAACTCGGGCGGCCCCCTGGTGGACGTCAACGGCCGGGTCATCGGCGTCAACAGCGCCATCCGCACCGGCGACAGCGGCGGTCTGGAAGGCGGCGCCCAGGGCGGCAGCGTCGGGCTCGGCTTCGCCATCCCCATCAACCAGGCCAAGGACGTCGCCGAGCAGCTGATCAACACCGGCCGCGCCACCCATCCCGTGATCGGTGTGACGCTCGACACCGGCTACCTCGGCGACGGCGCCCGGGTCGGCAGCTCGACCGGCGACCCGGCCGTGGTGCCCGGCGGCCCGGCCGACCAGGCCGGCGTCGAGGACGGCGACGTGATCACCGCCGTGGACGGCGACCGGGTGCGCAGCGGCGACGAGTTGATCGTGAAGATCCGCAGCCACCGCCCGGGCGACGAGCTGACGCTGACGGTGGAGCGCGGCGGGGAGAACCTGGAGCTGGTCGTCACCCTCGGGGAGTCGGCCGGTGAGTGACCGCCGGGTCCCACACCGACCGTTCACCCCCCGGTGGGGTCCGGTATCTCCCGTCCGGCGCCGCGGCCAGGTACCGTTTTGCATCAACCGCTTGCATGAGGGAGCTGACGGATGTTCTTCGACATAGGGTCACTGGAGTTCATCACCCTCATCGTCCTCGCCATCCTCGTCTTCGGGCCCGAGAAGCTGCCGAAGATGATCCAGGACGCGGCCCGCGTCCTGCGCAAGATCCGCGAGTTCTCGGACTCCGCCAAGCGGGACATCAGGGAGGAGCTCGGCCCCGAGTTCAAGGACTTCGAGTTCGAGGACCTGAACCCGCGGACGTTCGCCAAGAAGCACCTGCTCGACAAGGACGAGTACGGGCTCAAGGAGCTCACCAGCAGCCTGGACGTGCGCAAGGAGCTGACCGAGGTCAGCGACGCGATCAACGGCCGGGCGACCACCCCGCGCACCAGCCTGGACAAGGCCGGCCTCGACGAGACCGTCCTCGGCAAGGCCGACCTGTCGAAGCCGGCCACCGGCGCCGCGGCGGCCGCCGCCGGCAGCGGCGGGGCGGTCAACCTCGACAAGGGCGCCAGGCCGGCCGCCGAGGCCCAGCCCGCCGCCCCCTTCGACGCCGACGCCACCTGAGTGGAATCCACCGCCTTCCCGGGGTAAGGCTCCGCCCGGGCTCCCGGCATGCCCGGACACCTCCGATGCGGATGGCTATCCTCCCTATGTCCGGGGTGTGCCCAGGACGAGGGCAACGAGGAGGCGTCGCGTTAGATGGAGACCACCAGTCAGGCAGAGCCGCAGGACGCGACAGGCGGCCCTGGTGAGTCCGGGGACGAGACCCCGCAGGGGGTGCCGGGGGCGCGCCGCGCCGTAGAGGGGTTCCTGTCGGCCGGCTTCCCCTGGTACGGGCTGGACGAGGCGTTCAGCGGGCCGCGCTGGCTGATGCAGGTGGGCATGGCGGCGGACGGCACCGTCGAACACGGCTCGACGGGCCACGGCGACGAGCCCTCGCTGCGCGCCGAGCTCGGCCACGACGACCAGCGGTTCGCCGTCGTGGTGACCGTCGCCAGCCGCCCGGTGCGGCGCAGCCCGGACGGCACGGGCGTGCTGGAGGCCACCTCGGTCTCCTCGGCCGCCTGGCTGGCCGGCTCGGGCCTGCTGTCCTGCACCTGGCCGGCGCAGATGGAGCGCGTCCTGCGGCAGGACTGGCTCGAGCAGCAGACCGCCATCGCCTGGGAGCTCGCCGACGACCTGAACGGCGGCGGCTGGTCGATGCTGTCACTGCCGGTGGACGGGGTGCCGACCGACTTCCACTACCGCGAGTCCGAGTACGGCTGGGTGCTCGCCGGCGCTGCCCACCGCGAGGTGCACATCGGCGCCTACGGCCGCGGCATGAGCGCCTACGGCCTCGGCTTCGCCGTCGTCAAGGACATCGAGAGCTACGCCTAGCCGCTGGCCGCGACCGACCCGCGCCGACCGGCGCGGGTCAGAACTTGGCGCGCGGCGTGAGCCCGAGCGAGAGCCCCGCCAGGCCGCGCCGCCGCCCGCCGAGCGCGGCGGCCACCTGGCGCAGCGAGGCGCCGGCGGGCGAGTCCGGGTCGGACAGCACGACGGGCTTGCCCGCGTCGCCGCCCTCCCGCAGCCGCACGTCGATCGGGATGGTGCCGAGCACCGGCACCTCGGCGCCGGTCGCCCTGGTGAGCCCCTCGGCGACCCGCTGGCCGCCGCCGGTGCCGAA
This sequence comes from Streptomyces millisiae, assembly GCF_031845425.1. Classification (NCBI taxonomy): domain Bacteria; kingdom Bacillati; phylum Actinomycetota; class Actinomycetes; order Kitasatosporales; family Streptomycetaceae; genus Streptomyces; species Streptomyces millisiae. The sequence continues at coordinate 2,152 of NZ_JAVREM010000048.1, read as the reverse complement.
GACGTCCACCATCTCCCCGCAGTGCGGGCACGGCAGCCCCGACATGTTCTCCACCACGCCGACGATCTTCTGGTGCGTCTGCACCGCGATCGAGCCGGCGCGCTCGGCCACCTCGGCCGCCGCCTGCTGCGGGGTGGTGACCACCAGGATCTCCGCGTTGGGCACCAGCTGCGCCACCGAGATCGCGATGTCGCCGGTGCCGGGCGGCAGGTCGAGCAGCAGCACGTCGAGGTCGCCCCAGTAGACGTCGGCCAGGAACTGCTGCAGCGCCCGGTGGAGCATCGGGCCACGCCACACCACCGGCGCGTTGCCCGGCGTGAACATCCCGATCGAGATCACCTTCACGCCGTTCGCCGACGGCGGCATGATCATGTTCTCCACCTGGGTGGGGCGGGCGTCCGTGCCCAGCATCCGGGGCACCGAGTGGCCGTAGATGTCCGCGTCGACCACGCCGACCTTGAGCCCGTCGGCCGCCAGCGCCGCCGCCAGGTTCACCGTGACCGAGGACTTGCCGACCCCGCCCTTGCCCGACGCGACCGCGTACACCCTGGTCAGCGAGCCCGGCTTGGCGAACGGCACCTCGCGCTCCGCCTGGCCGCCGCGCAGCGTCGTCGCCAGCTCCTTGCGCTGCTCGTCGCTCATCACGTCGAGCTCCACGCGCACCTCGCGCACGCCGGGCAGCGCGCCCACGGCGTCGCGCACCCCACTGGTGATGGTGTCCCGCATCGGGCAGCCCTGGACCGTCAGATACACCCCGACGCCCACGGTGCCGTCCGCCGCGATGTCGATCGACTTGACCATGCCGAGGTCGGTGATCGGGCGGTGGATCTCCGGATCGTTCACCCGGCTCAGCGCGGAACGGACGGCGTCCTCGGTGAGGAGGGGAGTATCGGTAGCCATGCCCCGATGGTACGGCCGACGCGCCGTCACGGGAGCGCCCCCGCCCCCGGCCCCGTGCGGGGGCGCGCCGGCATGCCGGTACGCTGCGCCTCACCGGCCCGTGACCTCGACGAGAGGCAGTCGACGTGACATCTTCCGTGTCCTCAACCTTCCCCGGTTGGCGCAGGGTTGTGACGGCCGTGGGGTGCGCCGGCTTACTCGCGCTGGGCACGGTCGGCTGCGGTGGCGGAGAGGAGGACCCGGACGCGGGCACCAACGGGCTCGCGAGCCTCACACCGGCGGAGATCGAGGAGCGCGCCGTGGCGGCGGCGGACGAGGCCAGGACGGTACGGCTCTCCGGCACGGTGATCACCGAGGGCGAGTCGTTCCGGCTCGACGTGCGGCTCGGCCTGGACGGCGGCTTCGGCGAGGTCTCGGCGGAGGGCGGCGAGACCTTCGAGCTGCTGCGGGTCGAGCAGGACCTCTACATGAAGGCCGACGCGGCCTTCTGGGAGAGCGAGGGCATCCCCGAGGAGCTGGAGTCCGACCCGGCGGAGACCCTCGAGGGCATGTACGTGCGGGTGGTGGAGGACGACCCGGCCTACGAGCAGCTGAGCGCCTTCACGGACATGGACGTGCTCCTCGAGAACCTGCTGACGCTGGACGGCGAACGCGAGGTGGGGGAGCGAAGCGAGGTCGACGGCGCGCAGACGATCAGCGTGCTCGCGGACGGCGGCGCCGGCGGCACGCTGGACGTGGCGCTGATCGGCACGCCGTACCCGCTGCGGCTCCAGCGGCCGGGGGAGGCGGGCGAGCTGCTGATGTCCGACTGGGACGAGGACTTCGACCTGCACGCGCCGGAGGACGACCAGATCCTCGACTACGGCGACGAACTCGTGGAGTAGCGGTCCGCCGGGCGTCGGCCCGCCGGCCCGACCGGGCGGCGCAGCCGCCGAGGCCGGCCTGGCGGCCGTGCGGGGCCGCGCCCACCCACCCGCCCTCCGGGCGGGTCGTCGCGCGGCCCGGCGGCGCAGCCGCCACGGGCCCGCGGCCCTGCCGGACTCACCGCGCGTAGCGCGGTCGGGCTGGCTCCGCCCGGCGCGGAGCGCGCCAAAGGCGCGGGTGGGCGGGGAACCGGCGGGAAGCGCCGACGGCACCCGGCGACGCAGCCGCCACGGGCCCGCGGCCCTGCCGGGCTCACCGCGCCTAGCGCGGTCAGGCCCACCACCGCCCCGGCGCGGAGCGCACCAATGGGGCGGGTGGGCAGGGAGCC
>NZ_JAVREM010000047.1:0-51369 GCF_031845425.1 Streptomyces millisiae | reverse complement strand
CTGCGCGCTCCGCGCGGGCGATGCCCGCCTGCGGTGGGTTCGCCGGCCCGGCATGCCCGGCGGCTCCGCCGCCGGGCTGCATCAGCCCCGCCCATCCGCCCCGACACGCGCTGCGCGCGCCCCAGCCGGCTCCGCCGCCGAGCGGCGCCGCGGCATGGCCAGCGGAAGCCGGAGCACGCGCCTGACGCTTCGCGGCGCAGCCGCCCAGCGCGCGCCCCGGGAGCGCGGCGTGCGCTGCGCGCAGCCCGAGCGCGTCCCCGGCGACCGCACCGCCGAACGGCGGCGCGGCAAGGCCGGCGCGGCAGGGGCACGCCTGACACTCGGCGGCGCAGCCGCCCAGCGCGCGCCCCGGGAGCGCGGCGTGCGCTGCGCGCAGCCCGAGCGCGTCCCCGGCGACCGCACCGCCGGGCGGGCGGCCGGCGCTGCGCGCGCCCCAGGCGGCTCCGCCGCCAAGCGGCGGCGCGGCATGGCCGGCAAGGCAGGGGCACGCGCCTGACGCTTCGCGGCGCAGCCGCTCAGCGCACCCGGGCCCCCGGGCCGCACGCACCCCCGGGCAGTGTGGCGCGCGCTGCGCGCGGGCTGAGCGCTGTGCCGCCGGGCGGCAGCCCGGCGCTGGGCGCCGCGGCGCGGCCGCTCAGCGCACCCGCACCCGCACCCCCGCCGCGGCCACACCGCGCCGCGAGGCGCGGGCGCTGGGCCCGCCAGGGCGTGGACGTATCGCCCGAACCGGCAGACACCCAACAAACAGCCACCACAGGTCCCTTCGGGGCGTTCCGCCCGCCAGGGCGCGAGGGCTTGACCGCGTGCCCGGCGGGTCGTACGTTGCTTCGGCACTTGATCCGATAATTTTCGGCGAGTTTCCGGAAGGTGTGCGACGATGCAAAGCCTTAGCAGCCGGCGAATACGTCACCTCACGGCCGTGGCGGCCGGCGTCCTGTCGATGAGCGCCCTGGCGGCCTGTGGGAGCAGTGGGCCGGCGGGGCGTGGTGGTGGGGACGGTCTCGAGGTGTGGGTGTACCAGGACGGGTCGACCGTGATCCAGGAGGAGTTCGTCGAGCGCTTCAACGAGAGCTCCGACATCGACATCAACCTGACCCAGATCCCGGGCGAGAACTACCAGGACCGGATGCGCACCGCGATGGGCGGTTCCAACGCGCCGGACATCTTCTTCAACTGGGGCGGCGGCAGCATCTCCGACTTCGTCGAGCAGGACATGCTGGTCGACCTCACGGACATCATCGCCGAGGAGCCGGGGCTGAACGGCGCGTTCATCCCGTCGATCCTGGAGGCGGGCGGGATCGACGGGCGGATCTACGGGGTTCCGATGCGCGGCGTGCAGCCGGTGATCCTGTTCTACAACCAGACGCTGTTCGAGGAGGCAGGCGTGGAGCCGCCCGTGTCCTGGGACGACCTGATGGGTCTGGTGGACACGTTCACCGAGCGCGACATCACCCCGGCCGTGCTGGCCGGCGGCGACCCGTGGACCGAGCTGATGTGGCTCGAGTACCTGCTGGACCGGGAGGGCGGCGCCGAGGTGTTCGCGCGGATCCGGGGCGGTGACTCCGCCGCCTGGGGTGACCCGGCCGTGCTGGCGGCGGCCGAGCGGGTGACCGAGCTGGTGGACGCGGGGGCGTTCGGCAACAACTACCGCTCGGTGCGGTACACCACGGACGGCGCCTCCACGTTCTTCGCCCAGGGCGAGGCGGCCATGCACCTGATGGGCTCCTGGGAGTACGCCAACCAGCTCGCGCAGCAGCCGGAGTTCACCGAGAACGACCTGGCCTTCGCCGCCTTCCCGGCCATCGAAGGTGGCGCCGGCGATCCCTCGGCCGTGGTCGGCAACCCGACGAACTACTGGTCGGTTCACTCCGACGTCGAGGGCGAACGCCTGGACGCGGCCGTCGAGTTCCTGTCGCTGATGGCCAGCGAGGAGTACGCGCAGGCGCTGATCGACAACGGCGACGTCCCCACCACCGCCAACGCGGAGGCGCTGCTGGACAGCCACAGCAACCCGGAGTTCGCGCACTTCCAGTACGACATGGTCACAGGCGCCTCGGACTTCACGCTCTCCTGGGACCAGGCCCTGCCGGCCTCGCAGTCCACACCGATGATGGACAACATCGAGCAGCTCTTCGGCGGCGACCTGTCGGCGCAGGAGTTCGTCGACGCGATGCAGGACATCTAGGCGGTCGTCGAATGAGTCGCCAATCCGCGCGGGACTCCGCCATCGTCCCGCACGCCGGTCGCCCAGGCCTCGCCTGGGCGATCCCGGGCGTGTTGTTCTTCCTCGTCTTCGCCGCCGCGCCCATGGTGCTGGTCGCCTACCTGTCGTTCACCGACTGGGACGGCCTGGCCAGCCCCTCGTGGATCGGCTTCGACAACTGGACCCGGCTGTGGAACGACGACGGCATGCGCAACGCCATCTGGCTGAGCGTGCTGCTGACCGTGTTCACCTGGGCCGTGCAGACCCCGATCGCGCTGCTGCTCGGCGTGTGGGCGGCCGGCCGGCAGCGTTACCGGGCCGTGCTGTCCGCGATCTTCTTCCTGCCGCTGCTGGCGTCCTCGGTGGCGTTGGCGCTGCTGTGGCGCACGCTGTTCGACCCGAACCTCGGGCTGGCCGCGGACGTCGCCGAGTGGTTCGACCTGGAGACCGCCGACCTGCTCGGCTCGTCGCGCGGCGCGTTCATCGCCATCGTCTTCGTGGCCAGCTGGCAGTTCGTCCCGTTCCACACGCTGATCTACCAGGGCGGCGCCCGGCAGATCCCGCGTTCGCTCTACGACGCGGCGTCCATCGACGGCGCCGGCACCGTGCGGCAGTTCTTCTCCATCACGCTGCCGCAGCTGCGCAACACGATCATCACCTCGTCCGTGCTGATGGTGGTCGGCGCGCTGACCTACTTCGACACCGTGCTGATCCTCACCAACGGCGGTCCGGGCGACGCCACCAGGATCCTGCCCTTCCTGATGTACGAGGAGGGGTTCCGCACCTTCGAGCTGGGCTACGCCAGCGCCATCGCCGCCACCCTGGTGATCATCGCCACCGCCGTGTCGCTGCTGCTGGTGCGGCTGACCGGGTTCACCAGGATGCAGAGCACCAGGGAGGGGCTGTGACGCAGACCCACGCCGAGACCGTCGCGAAGCGGCGGCCCGAGCCACACCGGGAGCCGCCCGCGGCGGGCCCGCGGCGCGCGCCGCGGCGGCGGCTGCCGAGGGCCAACTACCCGGCCGGCTTCGCCGCGTTGCTGTGGTTGGGCATCGTGGTGGTCCCGCTGTACGTGCTGGTGATGTCCACCCTCCAGGACCGTGCCTCCTACCTGGAGAACGGGCCGCTCTCGCTGCCCACCAACCCGTCGCTGGACAGCTACCAGCGGGTCCTGGAGGGCGAGTTCCCGCGCTACCTGCTCAACACCCTGGTGGTGACGGTCTCCTGCGCCACGATCGCCGTCGTGCTGTCGGTCACGGTCGCCTACACGGTGGTGCGCAACCGCTCCGCGATCTCCCGGCGGGCCTTCCAGCTCTTCCTGCTCGGCCTGGCCATCCCGTCCCAGGCCGTGATCATCCCGATCTACTGGATCATCACCAGGCTCGAGCTGTACGACACGCTGCTGGCCGTGATCCTGCCGACGGCCGCGTTCTCGCTGCCCGTCAGCGTGCTGATCCTGGTGGGCACGATGCGCGACATCGACGAGGAGCTGTACGAGTCGATGGCGCTGGACGGCGCCAGCCAGACCAGGATCCTGCTGCAGCTGGTGGTGCCGATGTCCCGGGCCGGGATCTCCACGGTCGGGGTGTTCTCGGCGCTCGGCGCGTGGAACGGCTTCCTGTTCCCGCTGATCCTCACCCAGTCCCAGGAGAACCGGGTGCTGACGCTCGGCCTCTACGACTACATCGGCGAGTACCGGGCGGACATCCCCGCCCTGCTCTCGGCCGTCGTGCTCTCCATCGTGCCGATCTTCACCGCATACCTCTTCGCCCGACGGCAGTTGATCAACGGCCTGATGGGCGTCGGCGGCAAGTAACCCGCGCCGACCGCCGCCCAGCGGACCCGAGGGCTACAGAAGGAGCCTCATGCCCGAGCACAGCCACCACTCCGAACGCCCGTGGCAGGACCCGTCCCTGCCCCCAGAGGCCCGCGCGGCCGAGTTGCTCTCCCGGATGACCCTGGAGGAGAAGCTCGCCCAACTGGTCGGCATCTGGCCCGACTCGGAGGAGACCACCGGAGAGGACGACGCCGACGTCGCCCCACGCCAGCACGAGATCAACTCCTCGACGCCCGACCCTCGTTCGGTCGTGGTGCATGGACTCGGGCACCTCACGCGGCCGTTCGGCACCGGTCCGGTCGACCCGACCGAGCGGGCGCGGACGTTGGCCGAGGACCAGCGCAGGATCGCGGCGGGCAACCGGTTCGGGGTGCCGGCCATCGCGCACGAGGAGTGCCTGACCGGGTTCAACGCCTGGCAGGCCGCCATCTTCCCGACGCCCCTGGCCTGGGGCGCGTCGTTCGACCCCGAGTTGGTGGAGGAGGCGGCCCGGCTGATCGGGATCTCGATGCGGTCGGTCGGCGTCCACCAGGGGCTCTCCCCGGTGCTCGACGTGGTGCGCGACCCGCGTTGGGGCCGCACCGAGGAGTCGATCGGCGAGGACCCGTACCTGGTGGCCACCATCGGCGCCGGCTACGTGCGGGGCCTGGAGTCGAGTGGGATCGTCGCCACCCTCAAGCACTTCGCCGGCTACTCGGCTTCGCGCGGCGCCCGCAACCACGCGCCGGTCTCCATCGGGCCGCGCGAGCTGGCCGACGTCATCCTGCCGCCGTTCGAGATGGCGCTGCGCGAGGGCGGCGCCCGCTCGGTGATGGCCGCCTACAACGACCTGGACGGGGTGCCGGCGACCGCGGACCCGGAGCTGCTGACCCGGCTGCTGCGCGAGGAGTTGGGCTTCGACGGCGTCGTGGTCTCGGACTACTTCGGCGTCTCCTTCCTGGAGTTGAGCCACGGCGTGGCCGGCTCGTCGGCCGAGGCGGCGGTGTTGGCGCTCGCGGCCGGCGTCGACGTCGAGCTGCCCGCCGGGCGCTGCTACGGGGAACCGCTGTTGAAGGCGATCAGGTCGGGCGAGGTGGCCGAGGAGCTGGTGGACCGCTCGGTGCTGCGGGTGCTGACGCAGAAGGCACAGCTCGGCCTGCTGGACCACGACTGGTCGGGCGAGCCGTCCGCGCTCGCCGACGGGGCGGACCGGGTCGACCTGGACCCGCCGGCGATGCGGGCGGTGGCGCGGCGTCTCGCCGAGGAGTCGGTGGTGCTGCTGGCCAACGAGGGCGGCGCGCTGCCGCTGCCGCCCCGCGCGCGGATCGCGGTGCTCGGCCCGCTGGCCGACGACCCGGCGGCGATGCTCGGCTGCTACACCTTTCCCCGGCACGCCGGCGCCCAGCACCCCGGGCTGCCGCTGGGCGTCGAACTCCCCACGCTGCTCGACGGGTTGCGCGCGGAACTGCCCGAGGCCGAGATCAGCCGCGTCGACACCCCCGAGGAGGCGGCGGGCGCCGAGGTGTGCGTGGTGGTGGTCGCCGACCGCTCGGGCCTCTTCGGGCGCGGCACCTCGGGCGAGGGGTGCGACGCCGCGGACCTCGAACTGCCGGACGGGCAGGGCGCCGTGGTGGACGCGGCGCTGGCCACCGGCGTGCCGGTGGTGCTGGTGCTGCTCACCGGCCGGCCGTACGCGCTCGGCCGCTGGGCCGACCGGCTCGCCGCCTGCGTCCAGGCATTCTTCCCCGGCGAGGAGGGCGGCGGCGCGGTGGCCGGGGTGCTCTCGGGCCGGGTCGACCCGTCGGGCCGGCTGCCGGTGGGCGTGCCGGAGCACCCGGGCGGCCAGCCGTGGTCGTACCTGGCGCCGCCGCTCGGCCAGCCGGGCGAGGCGAGCTCCGTCGACCCGACGCCCCGCTACCCCTTCGGGCACGGCCTGTCGTACACGGAGTTCGCGTGGGCCGACGCCACGGTCGACGCCGAGGCGGTGGCCACCGACGCCGGGGCCGAGGTGCGGCTGACCGTCACCAACACGGGCGAGCGCGCCGGCACCGAGGTCGTCCAGCTCTATCTGCACGACCCGGTGGCCAGGACCGCGCGCCCGGTGAACCGGCTGATCGGCTACGCGCGGGTGGATCTCGCGCCGGGCCGGACGGCCGAGGTGCGGTTCGGCTTCCACGCCGACCTGGCCGCGTACACGGTGGCCCCCGGGCGGCGGGTCGTGGACCCGGGCGCGCTGGAGCTGCGGCTGGCGGCGTCGAGCGCCGACATCAGGCACCGGCTGCCGTTGACGCTGACCGGTCCCGAGCGCGTCGTCGGCCGCGACCGGCGGCTGCGCTGCCCCGTCACCGTGACGCCGGTGGATACGGGAGCGGACCCGGCGGACAGCCCGGCGGACAATCCGCGCACGTGACCGGGGGTTGACTCGTATCGCACGACACCGCGGCGCGGCCTACGCTTGGCGCATGGGCTGGACCGTGCGCGACATCCCCGATCTCAAGGGCCGCACCGCGGTGGTCACCGGCGCCAACAGCGGGCTGGGCTTTGTCGTGGCGCGCGAGCTGGCGCGCCGCGGCGCCCGGGTGGTGCTGGCCTGCCGCAGCCAGCAGCGGGGCCAGGCGGCTCTGGAGCGGCTGCTCGGCGAGGTCCCCGAGGCGCGGGCCGAACTGCGGCTGCTCGACCTGGCCGACCTGGCGTCGGTGCGGGCCTTCGCCGGCGACTGGGGCGAGCGGCGGCTCGACGTGCTGATCAACAACGCGGGGCTGATGGCCATCCCGTTCTCCCGGACGGCGGACGGCTTCGAGACCCAGTTCGGCGTCAACCACCTGGGGCACTTCGCGCTGACCGGGCTGCTGGCGCACCGGCTGCTGGAGACCCCGGGCGCGCGGGTCGTGGTCGTCTCCAGCCTGGCGCACCTGATGTCCAACATCGACCTGCGAGACCTCAACTCCGAGCGCCGGTACCGGCCCTGGATCGCGTACGCGCGGTCCAAGTCGGCCAACCTGCTGTTCACCCACGAGCTGGCGCGCCGGCTGCGCGGCCACGACGTGCTGGCGGCCGCCGTGCACCCCGGGTACGCGGCGACGGAGCTCCAGGCCAAGGGACCGCGGCTGGCCGGCAGCGCCTTCCAGGAGCGGGCGGCGGGGCTGCTCAACCGGCTGGTCGCGGCCCCGCCCGAGGTGGGCGCCACCCCGCTGCTGTACGCCGCGACCGCGCCGCGCGTCGCGCCGGACTCGTTCACCGGGCCCAGCGTCCTGGGCGCCCGCACCCTGCGCGGCGGCCCGGGCGGGCCCTGGCGGGCGGCCTGGACCAGGAACGACGCGATGGGCGAGCGGCTGTGGGCCGCCTCCGAGGAGCTGACGGGCATCCGTTTCGAGATCCCCTAGCGGGTTCGGAGATCCGGCCGTCAGTCGGGGACGACCTCCACGCGCTCGCCGTTCACGAGGTACGTCGGGAGGTACGGCTGCTTAGGGTCGACGGGGAACCCGCGCTCGTGGGCCAGGCTCGCCATCGCCAGCGGGCCGAGCGCCACCCGGGCGCGGGGCGCCGCCGAACCGCCCCAGTAGGCGCCGTGATGCGCGAGCGCCTCGGCGAGCGCCGCGCCGAAGGCGGCGTGGTCGCCGGTGATCAGCCGGCGGAAGAGCGCGGCCGGCTGGTAGTCGATCCGGTCCACGAACTCCCCAGGCGCCCCAGCGAGTGCAGCGGCACGCCACGCTCGACGGTCACCTCCCGGTGCTCGACGGGCACCCGCAGCAGGTTCGCGAAGCCGGCCTCGTCCAGTTCCCCGAGCCCGGCGCGCTCCACGTCCCGGTCGGTGAGGACGCGCACCGAGGTGGGTCCGTCGAGGGCGTGGACGAGGACCAGCCCGTCGGCCACCACGCGCGCGTAGCGCATCGCGTCCGCGAGCTCGGGGGTGAGGGCGTCGGCCGGCAGCAGCCGGGCGTGCGTGCCGCGCAGCAGTTCTTCGGCGCTCTCGCCGCCCTGGCTGGCCTCCCGCAGGGCGGCGAAGTGCGCCGCCACCAGCTCCGGCCAGCGGCTCTCCGGTTCCCGGCGGCACAGGAACCCGAGGTTCCGCAGGGAGGTGACGCGGTCCGCGTCGAGCCGGGGCGCGGCCAGCGCCCGCAGGTACGCCGCCTGGGCGGCGGTCAGCATGGACAGTTCGTGGTTGGGGGAGTCCGGTGGTGCCGGAGCGCTGTCGTGGGTCATCACCCCGACCCTACGGGCCTGTTGATCGTCGTCATGCCCAGGGAGACCGGGGGCCTCACGCGGCGAAACGGTCGAGCAGCGCCCCGACCCGCCGGGTCTCCGAGGCGAGGAAGTCGCCGAACGCCGCGCCCGGGAGGTACGCGTCGCCCCACCCGTTCTCGCGCAGCGCGGACCGCCACTCGCGGCGCCCGTGGAGCCGCTCGATCAGGTCGCGGAGCCGGTTCAGCCGGTCCTGGGCGAGGCCCGGCGGGGCGAGCAGCCCGCGCCAGTTGGTCACCTCGACGTCGTAGCCGCACTCCCGCAGCGTCGGCGCGTCGAGACCGGTCACCCGGCGCGGGCCGGTGACCGCGAGCACGCGGAGTTCGCCGGCCGCGACCGCGTGGCGGAGCTCGCCGAGGCCGCTGACGATCACGTCGGCCTGGCCGCTGAGCAGCGCGGCCAGCAGTCCGCCGCCGCCGTCGTACTGGTCGAAGGTGACCGCGTCGGGCGGCAGGCCCACGGCGTCGGCGGTCAGCATCAGCGCCAGGTAGTCGGGGCCGCCGGGCAGCGAGCCGATGCCGGCGGTGAGGCGGCCGCGCCGCCAGTCGACCAGCAGTTCGTCGAAGGTGCGGTACGGCGAGGAGGCCGCGACCACGATGGTGCCCGGCTCGTCGACGAGCCTGGCCAGCGGCGTGGCGTCGCCGATCCGCACCGGCGGCGAGCCGGTGTGCAGGCTGCCGACCAGGCCGAGGCCCATCTGCAGCAGCAGCTCGTCGTTGCCCGACTCGTGGACCAGGCGGGTCAGGGCGACCGTGCCCATGCCGCCGGTGAGGTTGAACACCTCGACCTCGCCGGCGAGCCCGGACTCGCGCAGCGTGATCGCCAGCGTGCGGGCGGTGAAGTCGTAGCCGCCGCCCGCCACCGTGGGCACCATCACCCGCAGCCGCCTGTCGCTCGGACCGGCCGCGCAGCCGGCGAGCAGCAGGCCCGGGACGGCCAGCAGCGCGGTGACCCGCGCCCGGTTTGGCAGCATCGCGGGGGATATCGGAACGGGCTTCACTCGGCGTAACGTACCTCGCGACGGGTCGGATGGACAGGGCCGCGCGTAGGGTCCGGTCGAGAGCGGCGAGAGGAGGTGGTGTTCCGATGCGGTTCCGGCTGCCCAGCCTGGCCAGGCTGTCGTTGGCCCGCCAGTTCCTGACCCTGCAGCTCGGCCTGATCGTCGTCGTGCTCGTGGTGATCGCCGGGGTGTCGATCGCCCAGGCGAACGCCGACTTCCGCCGCACCGAGGGCGGCCGGCTGCTGAACGTGGCGGAGAACGTGGCCTCGCAGGAGGCCGTGCGGATCGGCCTGGCCGACGCCGAGCACCGGGGCATCCTGCAGGCGTCGGCGGAGAGCGCCCGCAGCGTCTCCAGCGTCTCGTACGTGGAGATCACCGACGCCTCGCGCCGCATCCTGACCGCCGCCGACCCGCGCCGCATCGGCGAGGAGCTGCCGCTGGCGGACAGCACGGTCCTGCAGGGCCGGTCGTGGACGGGCTCGACCACCGACGGCTCGGGGAACACGTCGCTGGTGGCGCACGTGCCGGTGTTCGGCGAGAGCGGCGAGCTGCTCGGCGTCGTGGCGGCGGGCCGGGACACCCGTGGCTTCGCGGAGCGGGTGCGTACCGCGACGCCCGAGCTGCTGCTCTACCTCGGCATCGCGATCGGGCTCGGCGCGGCCGGCTCCTTCCTGCTGGCCCGCCGCATCAAGCGGCAGACGCTCGGCCTCGAACCGGGCGAGATCACGGCGCTGGTCGAGCACCGCGAGGCGATGCTGCACGGCATCAAGGAGGGCGTGATCGGCCTGGACGCGCAGGGCAGGCTGACGTTGGCCAACGACAGCGCGCGGGAGCTGCTGCGGCTGCCGGCCGACGCGCCGGGGCGGACGCTGGCCGAGCTGCGGGTGACGGGCCGGCTGCACGACGTGCTGACCGGGCGGGCGAAGGGCCGGGACCAGGTGGTGTTCACCGGGGAGCGGGTGCTGACCGTGAACCGGATGCCGCTGGTGACGCGCGGGCAGCCGGCCGGCTCGGTGACCACGATGCGCGACCTGACGGAACTGACGGCGTTGCAGCAGCAGTTGGAGGCGACGCGGAGCGCGACCGACACATTGCGGGCGCAGGCGCACGAGTTCTCCAACCACCTGCACGTGATCGCCGGCCTGGTGGAGCTGCGGGAGTATCCGGAGGTGGCGCGCTATGTGCGCGGCGTCAGCGGCACGCACGCGCAGCGCAGCGCGGACGTCAACGCGCACGTCGCCGACCCGTCGTTGGCGGCGCTGCTGATCGCGAAGGCGAGCCTGGCCGCCGAGCAGGGCAGCACGCTGCGGCTGACGGCGGACAGCGACCTCGGCCCGGTGCCGGAGTCGCTCGCCTCGGACCTGGTGACGGTGGTGGGGAACCTGGTGGACAACGCGCTGGACGCGGTGCGGGGCCGGGCGGGCGGGGAGCAGAGGGGCCGGGCGGGCGGTGAGCCGGCCGGGGAGGGCTGGGTCGAGGTGCGGCTGACGGAGACGCCGGAGGGCATCGACGTGCTGGTGCGGGACTCGGGTCCCGGGGTGGCGCCCGAGTTGGCGGAGGAGATCTTCCGGCACGGCTTCACCACCAAGGCGGCGGCCCGGGACTCGGGGCGCGGCCTCGGGCTCGCGCTGACCCGCCTGGTGTGCACCCGGCGGGGCGGCGAGGTGACGGTGCGCGGCGCCGAGTTCAGCGCGCGGCTGCCGCGCACGGCGCGGGAGAGGGCTTTGGAGGGGGCGGGTTCGTGATCCGGGTGCTGATCGTCGACGACGACTTCATGGTGGCGAGGCTGCACCGCAAGGTGGTGGAGCGGACGCCGGGGTTCGAGGTGGTCGGCGAGGCCAGGACGGGCGCGGAGGCGCTGGTCGCGGTGCGTGAACTCCGCCCGGACCTGGTGCTGTTGGACATCTACCTGCCGGACATCAGCGGTCTCGACGTGCTGCGCGAGCTGCGCGGCGGGGTGGCGGCCGAGGTGGGGCACGAGCCGGACGTGCTGGTGATCACGGCGGCCCGTGAGGTGGAGACGGTGCGGGGGGCGCTGCGCGGCGGGGCGGTGCACTACGTCATCAAGCCGTTCGAGGTGCCGGTGTTGCAGGAGCGGTTGCGGGACTACGCGCGCCGCTCGCGGGAGTTGGCGGCGATCGCGTCGTCGTTGCCGGGACAGGACGCCGTGGACCGGGTGTTCGGGGCCGCGGTGCCGCCGCCGCGGCTGCCGAAGGGTCTTTCGGAGGAGACGGCGGAGCTGGTGCGCAACACGCTGCTGGCGTGCGACGAGGACCTGTCGGCGGCGGAGTGCGCGGCGCGCAGCGGCCTGTCCCGGGTGAGCGCCCGCCGCTACCTGGAGCACTTCGCGGCCACCGGGCGGGTGGCGGTGACCCTTCGGTACGGCAGCACCGGCCGTCCCGAGCGCCGCTTCCGCTGGGCCGCCGCGCCCGACCGGCCGTAGGGGGCGGGCCTAGTGGCGGTGGTCGGCGGGGAGCAGGCCGAGGCCGTGCGGGGTGAGGGTGTGCAGCACCTCGTTGCCGCGGCGCATCGACATCACGAGTCCCGCGTCCCGCAGCACCCTGGCGTGCTGGCTGGCGGAGGCGAGTGACACCCCGGCGCGCAGGGCGAGTTCACCGGTGGTGGTGCCGTTCTCGATGCAGCGCAGCACGCGGGCCCTGGTGGTGCCGAGCAGCCGGCCGAGCGCCGCCGCGTTCTCGGGCGCGGCCTCGGCGTGCTCGATCGGGTAGACGAGGACGGGGGTGAGGTCGCCGTCGGCGTAGGTGACGGGCAGCCGCCAGCAGAAGAACGAGGGGACGAGCAGCAGGCCGCGGCCGGCCGGGTGGACCTCGCGCTCGACGGGGTAGTCGGACTCCAGCACCGGTGGGTTCCAGCGCAGCACGGGGCGCAGTCCGGCGAGCAGCCCGTCGATGCCGCCGGCCAGCAGGTGGCGGACGCGCAGTGCCCGGTCGGCGTCGACCTCGGCCTGGACGCGGCGCCAGACGCCGTCGGCGCGGATCGCCCGCTGGTGGTAGCGCTGGAGGTCGGCGGCGAGCTGGTCGAGCGTGGCGCGGTCGCCGCGGGCCAGCGACCTGACCCAGGCGGGCAGCGGCTGTTTGGTGTCGAGCCGCTCGATCTCGGCGCCGAGCCTGCGCCGCGGGGTGGCCCGCAGCGCCTCGACGCCCTCGTCCCAACCGTGCGTGGACTCGGGCGGGTTGAGGAAGTCGGGGAAGTAGCCGGTGAGCGGGACCAGCGCGCGTAGGGTGGCGGGCAGCGCGCCGACGCGGCGGCGGGACTGCTCGCGCCAGTGTCCGTAGACGTGTGGTGCGCGGCGGTCGCGCAGCCGGTGCGAGCTGAGGATGGTCTCCCACATCGGGTCGGGCCGCTCCGCGATGCGGATCCGGGCAAGGTCGTCCCCGGTGAGGTGGATGCGCAGCACCCGGCAACCTCCTTTGCAGCAGCCCGTCGCGCTGACCACAGAGTTTCAGCCTACGCCGAAACCGCTCGCCCGATCGAGGCGTTGTCCGCCACTGTTGGTGGGTGTTCGGCAACCGCTCGGGGACGGGGGGATCAGTGGATCGCTCAGGCATGCGCTGTTGTCCATGCCGCGCCGCGGGTCTCGGTATCGCTGCCTCTTCCGCCCACGGCAAGGCCCCCCGAGCGGACGCCGGACGATCCTGAGCCGGCCGCTGTCGTCGCGCGCTGTTATCGTCTGGCCTTCCGCTTTCCGTAAGCGTTTCCGCACACACACGACACGTCAACGGGCGGGCCACAGAAGGGCCGTTCGTGTCAGGGGGGATCAGACATGGGCGCGCCACCGCCTCCGCCACCGCCGCACAGTCCGTACGGCCAGCAGCCGTACCCCGGACAGCCTTACGGGCAACCGTCGTACCCGGGCCAGCCGTACCCAGGCCAGCCGTACGCCGGCCAGCCGTACTCGCACGAGCTGGGATCGGTCGGACCGATCGCCCCGTACGGACCGATCGGCGCCCCGCCCGTGCCGGTCGGGCCGGGCGCCGTCTTCGTCAGCCCCCGCGGGCTGGCGACGGCGCTCACGGTGCTGCTGACCGTCTGCGCCGGTCTCAGCCTCCTCGGGTCCGCGGCGGCCAGCCGGATGCGGACGACGGTCGCCGACATCAGGGACGGCAACCTCCCGACGCTCCGGGAGGCCCAGGACGTCGACGACTTCTACAACGGCGCCATCACGATCCAGGCGCTCGGCCTGCTGGCCACCAGCATCGTCTTCATCATCTGGTTCCACCGGATCCGGGTGAACGCGGAGGTCTTCGACCCGGCCGGGCAGCGGATGCGCCGGGGCTGGGCGATCGGCAGCTGGTTCGTCCCCGTGGTGAACCTGTGGTTCCCGAAGATGATCGCCAACGACGCCTGGCGGGCCAGCACCCCGTGGGGGGTCGATCCGGCGCGGGGCGTGGTGAACGCCTGGTGGGTGCTGTGGCTCCTGTCCTCGCTCGTCGACTTCTCGGCCCAGGTCCAGGACCTGGGCGGGGAGGGTCTCGGACACGCCGAGGACCTGGAGGCGCTGGAGAACCAGGCCAGCATCCTCACCCTGAGCGGCGTGCTTGGCGTGGCGGCCGCCGTGCTGGCGATCCTGTTCGTCCGGCGGCTGAGCCAGCGGCAGCAGACCAAGTTCGACCAGGGTCCGATTCCGCCCATGACGCCCGCTACCTGAGCCGCTCGCACGGCGTGCGATAGTGTCCCCCGTTCACTGTGGTACCGAACGGGGGATCGCCGATGGGCATGGCCCTGGCAATAGCTGTCGTCATCGTGTTGGCGCTGGTCGTCATCGTGCTGCTGGCGCGCCGGTCGCGGACGCCGGCCGCGCCGCCGGTGCCCCGGGATCCGTTCGCCCCCGGGGGGTACACGGCGGGGGATCCCCGGTATCTGAAGGCCGGGGACATGGTCGACTACCTGGGCGAACGGCTCTTCGTCCGCGGCTCGTTGCGGCTGGCCGAGGGCGACTACCGGTGGTCGGAGCACTTCGTCGACGCCATGAACGGCACGAGCGCGGGCCGACGGTGGATCTCCGTGGAGGCCGAGGTCGACCTCGAGGTCGTGATGTGGCACGAGTACCGCGGCGCGGTCCCGCTGCTGCCCGGCCAGCCGACCATCACCGTGGACGGCGTCACGTACCACCACAAGGAGCACGGCACCGCCGGCTACCTCTCCGAGGGGACCACGGGCCTCCCCCCGACCGGCCGCGTCGAGTACGTGGACTACGAGGGCCCTGACGGGCGCGGGCTCGCCTTCGAGCACTTCCTGAACGAGCCGGGCCTGGACGCGCGGGGGCAGGGCCGTTGGGAGGCGTCACTCGGCGAGCGGGTGCCCCCCGGCACCCTCACCATCTACCCGGGCGGCGGCGCGTGAGCGGCATAGCCGCCCTGGCCGCCCCCTATCTCGACACCAGCGCCGACCAGTTGTCCTACTCGCTGGGCGCCCCCACCCAGCCGGCGCTGGCCGTCGCGATGGTCGAACTCGACGGTCTCCTCGTGGAGTTGCGGCTGCTCGGCGCCTCGCACCAGGTGTTCGCCGGACCCGTGCGGGAGACCCTGGCCTGCCTTCCGGGCCAGCCGGGCGGCGGCCCGCCGCCCTCCGTCGACCGGCGCCTGGACGGCTGGAGTTACCGCTTCACCTCGCGCGTCGAGAACTGCGCGCCGGCCGACCTCTCCGCGCGGGTGACCGCGCTGCGCGCCCGACTCGCCGACCGCGACGGGGCGTTGTGCGGCGTCTTCCCCGGCTCGCCGGACGCGGTCACCGCGCTGTGGGCCAGGCGCACCGCGGACGGCGCCGGCGTCGAGTGGCGCACCTGGCACGCCTATCCGCAGGCCGACCAACTCGTCACGACCAGAACCAGGCTGGAGACCCCATGAGGCGTACCGCCATCTCCGCCGCCGCGCTCCTCGCCCTCCTGCCCCTGGCCGGCTGCGGCAGCGGCGACGACGAGCCCGACGTGCCGCTCGGCTTCATATCCGCCACCTACGAGCGCACCGGCAGCAGTTACGAGAACCGTTTCCTCGACCGCGACGCCACGCCCGCCCTCGTGGCGGACGCCATCGAGCGCGAGCGGGCGGCCATGGACCGGATCGAGGACGACGGTTCCGTCTTCCTCCGCTACGACGACGACATCGTGGCGATCGCCCCCTACGGTTCCGCCCTCGCCGGCAGCGAGATCGACGTCGACGACTACCGCTCCGGGCGCTCCCGCTACAGCGCGCACGTCGGCCACCGCTGGCCGGCCGCGCAGCGCGACAGCGGCGGCGACTTCCGGGGCGGCGGCCCCGGCAGCGGCAAGTAGCACCGACGTCCACCACCCGACCTCAGCGAGCAGTACCGACCTCACCGAAAGGACAGCGACATCATGGGGGAGATCCTCGAATCGGCCGGCGAGACCCTGCTCTACGGACTCGTCGGCTTCGCCGTGATGGCCGTGGCGTTCGTCGCCCTGGACCTGCTCACCCCCGGCCACCTGGCCAAGCAGGTCTGGAAGGAACGCAACAAGGGCGCCTCGATACTGCTGGCCGGCCAGATGCTGGGCGTGGGCATCGTGCTCCGGGCGGCCATCGGCGCCAGCGAGTCGGAGGACGGGCTCGACGACGGACTGCTGTCCACCGCCCTGTACGGCCTGGCCGGCGTGGTGTTGATGACGCTGGTCTTCTTCGTGGTCGCGGCCCTCACCCCGGGCCGGCGCGGCGCCTCCGTGATGGAGGACCGGGACGGCCACGCGCACCCCGCCGCCTGGGTGCACGGCGCGATGTACCTGGGCACCGCGCTGATGGTCGGGGCGGCGGTGTCGTGATCGCACGCCCCCGGCTGGCTCGTTTCCTGCTGCTGCTCACCGTCTTCCTGTGCGCGGCGTGCGGACTCGTCTACGAGCTGGCGCTGGTGGCGCTCGGTGGCTATCTGATCGGCAACACCGTCCTCCAGACCTCCCTGGTGCTGTCGATCATGGTCTTCGCCATGGGGGTCGGCTCGCTGGCCGCCAAGCCGCTGCAGCGCCGGGCGGTCGGCGCGTTCGCCCTGGTGGAGGGGGCGTTGGCGCTCATCGGCGGCTGTTCCGTGCTGACGCTCTACGTGCTGTTCGCGGTGCTCGGCGTCTACACCTCCGCGATGGTGGTGGTCGCCTTCGTCGTCGGTCTGTTGATCGGCGCCGAGATCCCGCTGCTGATGACGATGTTGCAGCGGATCCGCCGGCAGGAGGCGGGCGGCGCGGTCGCGGACATGTTCGCCGTCGACTACCTGGGCGCGCTGGTCGGCGGCCTGTGCTTCCCGCTCCTGCTGCTGCCCACCTTCGGGCAGTTGAAGGGCGCGCTGGTGGTCGGCATCGTGAACGCGGTGGCGGGCGTGGCGGTGGTGCTGTGGATCTTCCGCCGCCAGACCCGCCGCCTGGTGCGGGTCGGCCTGCTGGCCGGCATGGCCGCGATCGTGGCGGTGCTCTCCACCGCCTACTGGTTGGCCGACGACATCGAGGTCACCGCGCGGCAGCGCCTGTACCGCGACCCGATCGTGCACGCGGAGCGCACCCCGTACCAGGAGATCGTGCTGACCCGCTCGTTGGCCTTCACCGGCGACACCGACCTGCGGCTCTTCCTCAACGGGGACCTCCAGTTCTCCTCCGTCGACGAGTACCGCTACCACGAGGCGCTGACGCATCCGGCGCTGGCCGGCGGGCGCTCCCGGGTGCTGATCCTGGGCGGCGGCGACGGCCTGGCGCTGCGCGAGGTGCTGCGCTACGACGACGTACGCCGGGTCACCCTGGTGGAGCTCGACCCGGCCATGACCGAACTGGCCGCCGAATACGGGCCGTTGCGCGAGCTCAACGCCGACGCCCTGTCCGACCCGCGGGTCGACGTCGTCAACGACGACGCCTTCAACTGGCTGCGCGGCGCCTCGGGCCGCTACGACGCGGTGCTGATCGACTTCCCCGACCCCGAGGACACGGCGACGGCCAAGCTCTACTCGGTGGAGTTCTACGCGATGCTGGCCAACGTCCTGGCGCCCGACGCGCGGGTGGTGGTCCAGTCGGGATCGCCGTTCTTCGCCCCGCGCACCTACTGGTCGATAGACGCCAGCATCCGGCAGGCCGGCTTCGCCACCACCCCCTACCAGGTGGACGTGCCGAGCTTCGGCAACTGGGGCTTCACCCTGGCCACGCTCTCCCCCGACCCTCCCGACCTGCGCCTGCCCGCCGACGTACCCGCCCTCCACTTCCTCGACGAGGACGTGCTCACCGCCGCCGGCGTCTTCCCCGTCGACCGCCGCGCCCGCGACGACGTCCGCGCCTCCACCCTGATGGACCCGGTGGTCGTGGAGTACGCGCGCGGCGAGTGGCGGTTCGACTAGGGCGTGTCCCCCGTGGCGCGGGCATCGTAGGCCGCCCGCGCCGCCGCGATCTCCTCCTGGTGGGACTCGGTCCACCGCACCAGCGCCTGGATGGTGTCGTGCAGCGTCGCGCCGAGCGGCGTGAGCTCGTAGTCCACCCGGGGCGGCACGACCGGGTGGACGGTGCGCCGGACGAGGCCGTCCCGCTCCAGGTTGCGGAGGGTGACGGTGAGCATGCGCTGGCTGATCCCGTCGATCTCGCGCCGCAGCTCGGTGAACCGCCAGGAGCCCTGGTCGAGCAGCGCCACCACGAGCAGTGACCACTTGTCGGCCACCCGGTCGAGGATCTGCCGGACCTCGCAGTCCTCCCGGACGTCCCACTGGCGCACGGCGTCGTCCTTGGTGCCCTTGCAGTGACTCGGTGACTTCAGAGTGCCTTCTTCCACGCTCACCGAGGATGCCGCAGCATGAGGCTCGGTAACAAGAGGGAACCGACCCGCGTTCCCGTAACCATCACCTCGCCGTGTCGTCGAGAGCTGGAGCCACCATGCCCGCGCCCGCTTCGTCCCCACCCCGCTCGTCCTGGGGACTGCTCCTCGTGCTCTGCGGAGCGATCTTCCTGGAGGGCATCGACATCGCCATGCTCAACATGGCGCTCCCCACCATCCGCGCGGACATGGGCATGTCGACCGGCTCCCTGCAGTGGGTGATGAGCGCCTACGTGCTGGGCTACGGCGGCTTCATGCTGCTGGGCGGCCGGGCCGCCGACGTCTTCGGGCGCCGCCGGATGTTCGTGGCCTGGCTGGTGGTCTTCCTGCTCTTCTCCGGGCTCGGCGGCCTCGCCACCGAGGGCTGGATGCTGATCGTGGCCCGCTTCGTCACCGGCGTCGCCGCCGCCTTCATGACGCCGGCCGGGCTCTCGATCATCACCACCACCTTCGAGGAGGGCCCGCGCCGCAACCGCGCGCTGCTGGTCTACTCGGGGACGGCGGCCGGCGGCTTCTCGTTGGGCCTGGTCCTCGGCGGCTTCCTCGCCGCCCTCGACTGGCGCTGGGTCTTCTTCGCCCCGGTCATCCTGTCCTTCCTCATCCTGCTCGGCGCCCTCGCCCTCATCCCCCGCGTCGACGAGCCGCGGACCGCGGACCGCCGCATGGACGTCGCCGGCGCGGTCACCGTCACCGCCGCGATCGTCCTGTTGGTCCTCGGCGTGGAGCGGGCCACCCACACGGCCGGCGGCTGGACCGCGCTCACGATCGCCGCCAGCCTGGCCCTGTTCACCGCCTTCGTCCTCGTCGAACGCCGCGCCGCCACCCCGCTGTTGCGGCTGGGCCTGCTGCGCTCGTGGCCACTGCTGCGCGCCAACCTCGTCGCGCTGTTGCTCTTCGGCGCCTTCTACGGCTTCCAGTTCGTCGCCGTGCTCTACCTCCAGGAGCTGCGCGGCTGGTCCACGCTCCAGACCAGCTTCGCGATGCTGGTGCTGGGAGCGGACGCCGTCATCTCGCCGACCGTCGTCCCCCGGCTCGTCGACCGCTTCGGCAACGCCCGGGTGATCCTCGCCGGCATGGCCACGGCCGCCCTGGCCTACCTGCTCTTCCTGCCCGTCGGCGCCGACTGGACCTATCTCGCGATGTTCCCCAGCTTCGCCCTCCTCGGCCTGTCCTTCGCCCTCGCCTACGGCCCGCTGACCATCGCGGCCACCGAGGGCGTCGCCGAGGAGGACCAGGGCGTGGCCGGCGGCCTGCTCTACACGTCCTTCCAGTTCGGCGCGGCGCTCGGCCTGTCGGCCGTGACCGCCGTCAACGTGGCCGCCACCGGCGACGGGGGCTCCCCGGCCGCGCTGCTCGACGGCTACCGCGCCGCCCTGCTGGTGCCGCTGGGCTGCGCGCTGCTCGCCACCGTGGTGAGCGCCTTCGGCGCCTTCGCCCGCCGCCGCCCCGCGCCGAAGGCGCCGGCCGAGGCGACGCCCCCGATCTCCGCCGAGGCGCCGGCGCGCTGACGCACCGCCCGGCCAAGGACCCAGGCCCCGCCCGCGCTTGTCGGGCGGGGCCCGATTTTGTCAGAAGCGTTGACGAATGCCGTGGCCACTCCTACCGTCATCGCGTCGCACATCGTACGTCATATATGAGGGTCCGTTATGTCTGGTCAGGGCGCCCCCACAGCCCTTCGCAACGTCGGCCGCCCCGCTCACTCCCCCACGCCGTCGACCCGGTCGACGACGGCCGACCGGCCGCTCACCGCTCACTGAACCGAGAACCGCGGCCCGTTCACCGCCAAGATCCCGGGCCGCGACCGAGGACGAACGAACACTCCCTCTTCGGGGGAGCCTACCCAACTCCCTGGAGCCACGGTGTCCCTTTCCCCTGCCCGAAAGCCCGTCCCCACCCCCGCCCTCCACCGCAGCCGCATGCGCTGGACGATCGTCGGCTTCTCGGCGCTCGGCCTCACCATCGCCTACCTCGACCGCGCCGCGCTGAGCGTGGCCATGCCCTACATGTCGGACGAGTTCCACATCAGCGACGCCATGCAGGGCGTCATGCTCTCCGCCTTCTTCTGGACGTACGCCCTGTTCCAGATCCCCTCCGGGTGGCTGCTCGACCGCTTCGGGCCCCGGGTCGTCTACCCGATCGCGGTCGGCTGGTGGTCGATCTGGACGGCGCTGACGGCGCTGGCCCGGGGCGTCGGGTCCGTCATGGTGTTCCGCCTCGGCCTCGGCATCGGCGAGGCGCCGGTGCAGCCGGCCAACGTGAAGGTCGTCTCCCGCTGGTTCCCCCGCAAGGAACGCGCCTTCGCGTCAAGCCTGTTCGACATGGGCCAGCAGATCGGCACCACCCTGTCGATCCCCGTCGTGACCGGCCTCGCGTTCATCGGCGGCTGGCGCCTCGCCTTCGTCGTGATCGGCCTGGCCGGCATGCTGTGGATCGTCGGCTGGCTGGCCGTCTACCGCGAGCCCGAGGAGCACCCCCGGGTCTCCGCCGCCGAACTCGCCCACATCCACTCCGACCGGGAGAACGAACCGACCACCGCGGCCACCGCCAGCGGCCCCACCGAGGTCCCCTGGCGGAACCTGGTGAGCGACAACCAGGTCTGGGCGCTGACCATCGGCTACGTGTTCCGCTCGCTCTCCGGCGCCTTCTTCCTCACCTGGTACCCCAGTTACCTGCTCGACGACCGCGGCTTCTCCGAGGCCGACTTCGGCATGGTCGGCTGGATACCCTCGCTCATCGCCATCGGCTCCACCGTCCTCGGCGGCGTCGTCTCCGACCGGCTGCTGGCCGCCGGCCACTCCCCGAACCTGGCCCGCAAGATCCCCATCGTCACCGGGCTCGGCATCAGCGCCTGCATCGGCTTCGCCCCGTTCATCGACAGCAACCTCAACCTGATGATCCTGCTCACCGTCAGCAGCGCCGCCCACTCCTTCGCCGGCGCCGCCGTCCTGAGCCTGCCGGCCGAGGTCGCCAGCTCCTCCGACCACGTCGGCGCGGTGGCGGGCTTCCAGAACTTCGGCTCCCAGGTCGGCAACCTGATCAGCCCCATCGCCATCGGCATCTTCCTCACCACCAGCGGCGGTTCCTACGTCGGCCCGCTCGTCGGATCCGCCGCCTGCTGCCTCGTCAGCGCCGCCATCTACCTGTTCTGGGTGCGCATCAAGCCCGTCGTCACCGCCCCCGAGACCGTCCAGGAGCCAGCAGCGTGAAGATCGACTCCCTCACCACCTACCGGCAGCGCGTCGGCGACCGACCGCGGGTCCTGGTCAGGATCCGCACCGACGACGGCCTCGACGGCTGGTCCGAGGTCTACAACCACGGCCCCGACCTCGCCTACCCGCCGCTCCTCGACTACCTCTTCGAGCAGATCAGGGGCATGGACGCCGGCTCCCCCGGCCGCGTCAACCAGTTCCTCCTCCAGTCCAGCCGCTTCCCCCAGGGCGCCCTCGGCCTGGCCGCCATCGCCGCCATCGACCACGCGCTGTGGGACATCGCGGCCAAGGCCGTCGGCGTGCCGGTCTACCAACTCCTCGGCGGCGCCGTCCGCGACCGCGTCAAGGTCTACGCCGGCCTCTACAACGCCCCGGACGTCGCCGAACTCCGCGACACCACCGCCGCGTTGCACGAACGCCTCGGCGTCACCGCCTTCAAACTCAGCCCCTACCGCAGCGACCCGCACCGCACCCGCTTCGGCCTGCTGGCCCGCGAACTCGGCGACTACTTCGGCGCCGTCCGCGCCGCCCACCCGGCCGACTGGGACTTCGCCTTCGACGCCCACGCCGTCCTGTGGGAGCCCCGCCAGGCCGTCGACCTCGGCGCAGCCCTCGCCCCCAACGAACCGCTCTTCCTCGAAGAACCCATCCGCCCCGAGCACATCCCCGCCTGGTCCCGAATCCGCTCCGAGCTCACCGTCCCGCTGGCCACCGGCGAATGCCTCTACTCCCCCCACGAGTTCCTCGCCCTCCTCACCGCGGGCGGCGCCGACATCGTCCAACCCGACATCTGCGTCGTCGGCGGCCTCACCCAGATGACGAAGATCGCCACCATCGCCGACGCCCACTACGTCCCCGTCGCCCCCCACAACCCCCTCGGCCCCCTCGCCACCGCCGCCAACCTCCACTTCGCGGCCGCCACCACCAACTTCGCGATCCTCGAGTACAAACCCGACGACGTCTCCTGGTGCCCCGACCCCTACCTCCCGGTCGACGGCCACCTCCCCCTCCGCCCCGACCGCCCCGGCTGGGGCATCGACATCGACGAGTCCGCCCTCACCACCGACGACTGGACCGACTGGCACCGCAGGGTCCCGGTACGCCCGGACGGCTCGACGGCCTGGATGTGACGGCCCGGCGGCGCCGTGGCCCGCCGTCGGAACGGCGTGCGTCGGGGGTTGACGCCGTGCGCACGCCGTTACGATTGCTCGCATGTCCGTTGATCCGGAGACCGCCTACCCGAGCCTGCCCGAGGACGCGGCCCGGCTCTACTCCGGCCTCGGCGTCCATCCCACCGGGGACTTCCACCGCGACCTGGTGGAGCGTCTCGGCGGCTCGGGCGTCCCGGAGCGAGCGCGCGCCGCCATCGAACCGCTGGTGCGCGCCGGCCTCTTGGAGGCGACGGGCCCGGACCGCTACCACATGGCCCCCGCCGTGTGGCGGCACGCGCGGACCGTGCCAGGCTGGCGCGAAGACGCGCTGTCGGGCATCGCCGGCTGGTATCTGCGCCGGCTCGCCGCCGTCGACCTGCTGGTCGTGGACCGGCCGCGCTGGGGCCGGGCCTTCCGGCTCCGCGAGGTGATCGACCACGGCTTCGAGGGGCCGGAGCAGGCCCTCGCCGCCATGGACGCCGACCGCGACAACGTGCCGCGGGTGGTCGAACTGCTCCACGCCGAGGGCCGGTACGGATACGTGTACCAGCTCGCCGAGGCCATGCACGGCTACTACGTTCGCCGCCGGCTCCACGACGAGTGGATCTCCTGCCTGCACACGGCGGTCACGGCCGCGGAGGCCGCCGGCTCCGGGACGGCGCTGGCCCGCATGCACCTGGAACTGGCCGCGGCCCACCTGGACCGCTCAGGCCCCGACGACCGGGGCGCCGCCCGCCGCCACTACACGCTGGCCGGGGAGACGGCCCGCGCCCTCGTGCCACCGCACCAACCCACCGTCGACGCCGCGGAGGCCGGCCTCGCCTCGCTCACAGCGACCAGTTGATGGCGTTGAGGCCCGGCGCCAGATCCGACGCGCCGTTGGCCACCAGCACGCTCTGACACGACAGGCACGCCGCGTCCGGAACACCATCGAGCCGCAGCGTCAGGAACTCGATCTCCTGGAACATGTTCGCGGTGTCGCCCAGATGGTTCATGTCGGCACCGAACTCGCCGATCAGCGCGTTGACGGCGCGAATCTCGGCGCAGTTCGCCGCGTCCCAGTCCATCTGGCCGCCGTTGCGCAGCGCGTCCGCCAGTTCCTGCTCCATGTAGGACGGTCGGCCGGCCGGGCCGGAGAAGCCCGTCGCGACCATGTCGGTCCCCCGGATGCGCGCGACGGCGATCCTGCTGATGGACGGGCCCCCGGCGGCGTTGTGCCGCAGCGCGTCGGCCTGCGCCTGGCGCAGGGCCGCCGCCATGCAGTCCGGCGGGGACAGGCCCCAGGGGTCGCACTGGGACTGCGGATTGGGCACGTAGTTGCGGTTGTCGGGTCCTCCGGCCAAGCCGATGGGGTCGGGCGAGCAGTAGCGCGCCGACTCGGGATCGTAGTAGCGGCGCAGGTTGTAGTGCAGGCCGGTCTCGCGGTCGAAGAACTGTCCGGGGAAGCGCAACGGGCAGTCGGCGGTACCCGTCGCCGGCCCTGCCGCCGCGCCCCACAGGGTGAACGGCTGGTGCCAGGCCACCTCACCACCTGGTGTCAGCAGCTCGGTGGGGGTGCCGATCTGGTCGGTCACGATCGCGTAGAAGCGTCGGTCGACCTCGTCCTGGCTCAGCTGCCGCCGCTCCGCCTGGCACAGCGGGCGGTGCGAGTCGGGCATGTACTCCCAACCGACCACGCCCTGTTCCGTGTGACACTCCACCAGCCGGCTGCCGTCCCAGACGAAGTCGGTGCGCTCGGCGGTCTCCCCGTCGTCGCCGAGGCGCAGCTTGGCGATCCGCCGCCCCATCGGGTCGTAGAGGTAACGCCAACGGGTGCCGTCCGGGGTCGTCACCTCGGTGAGGCGGTCCTCGGCGTCCCAGACGTACGCCCAGGTCCTGCTACCGCCCGACAGGAGTTTCCGGACCCGCCGGACGACGCGCCCCCGCCGGTCGTGCGTCGTGCTGGTGCGCGGCCCGCCACGCACCAGGGTGCCGGCGCGATCGTACGCGTAGCTCTCGGTGCCGGCCGGCGTCCGCACGACGGTCACCCGGCCCATGGGGTCGAGTTCCATGGCCTGCTGGCCGTACTCGCTGTCGGTCATGGCGGTCAGACGGCCGTCGGCGCGGTAGGCGTAGTCACGCCGACGCTCGCGTCCACCCACGTCGTGCAGGAGTTGCGCCGTGATCCGGTTCCTGTCGTCCCATGAACGGCTCACAAGTCGGGTTCCGTCGACCTCGCGGCCGATCTCGCGCCGCGCGGCGTCGAAAGAGAACCGCACCGAGTGCCCGGCGAAGTCGAGCGCCAGCGGAAGCCGGCCGGGTCCGTAGCGCCAGGCGCTGGCCATGCCGCCGGGGGTCACGCGCTCCAGGCGGCGGCCGACCTGGTCGTACGCGCTGCGCAGCGTGCGCCCGTTGCAGGTCTCCGCGATCAGCCGGTTGGCCCCGTCGTACTCCATGACGAGTACGGCGTCGGTGTTCGCGGCGCGCACCAGACGTCCCAGCGCGTCGTAGTCGAACGTCGTCTCCTGGTCGCCGCTGCGCGAGCTGACGACGCGCCCCATGGCGTCGTGGGTGAAGCGCACCCACTGTCCCTCGGCGTTGGTCCGCGTGATGAGCTGTCCGGCCGCGTCGCGCTCATAGCGAGTGGTGATCCCGGCGAAGTCTGTCTCCGCCACCACGTTTCCGGCCGGGTCGTAGTCGTACGACCATGTCTCGCCGGCCGGGTTGGTGATGGCCACGGGACGGCACTCCGTGTCGTAGCGGAACGTGAACCGACCGCCGTCCGGGTTGGTCCGGACCGTCATCCGGTCCAGGTGCCCGTACTCGAAGCGGGTGACGGCGCCCGTGGCGTCGACATGCTCGACCAGGTTTCCCTCGCCGTCGTACGTGTAGTGGTCGCTCGTGCCGTCCGGATGGTCGTGCTGGAGCAGATGACCGGAGGTGGACCAGCGGAACCGGTTGGACTTGCCCGCCGGGTCGACGATCTCCACGATCCGGCCCATGGCGTCGTAGGCGTAGCGCGCCTCGGCGCCTTCCTCGCTGATCCTCAGCGGCTGCCCCGCCGGGTCGGGCACGATCTCGCGCACTCGGCCCAGGGCATCGGTCATCCGAACGAGATGCCCCAGATCGTCGCGTACGTAGCGGGTGACGGCACCCGTGGGATCCACGGTGGAGACGAGCTCGCCCCTGTCGTCATGCCCTCGCTGCCACAGGGAACCGTCCGCCTCGGTGATGCGCGTGGGCTGTTCCATGCCGTCACACTCGATCACGGAGGTGGTTCCGTCGGGTCGGATGATGGTGACGGTGCCGTCGTCTCCGTACGCGTACCGGGTGGTCCTGCCGAGCGCGTCGGTGATGGAGAGCGGACGGTCGTAGCGATCCCAGGTCCGCGTCGTCGAGTGCCCGAGCGCGTTGGTCTCCTCAACGAGTTGGTAGCAGTCGTTGAACTGGAAGACGGTCGGGTGGCCGAGGGAGTCGACGTAGACCGTGCGGTTCCGCTCCGGATCGTAGGAGATGGCGCTGTTGAGGATGGAGTCGACGCCCTCCGTGGCGACGCACCGGCCCTCGGCGTCGTAAACGTAGCGGTACCAGTTGCCGTTGGTGTCCTCCCAGCCGGTGAGGCGCGAGCTGTCGTCGTAGCGCAGCCGCAGTGGTCGGTCGGCCAGCGGCCGGTGGATCTCGGTGAGGTTGCCGGCCGTGTCGTACCCGTAGCGAATGAGGGTGGGCCGCCCCGGGTCGCTCAGCAGGCTGAGGCCGATCACGAGGCCGTCCTCGGTGGTGACGCCGATCGTGTGACCGGCGCTGTGCCGGATCTCGGTTGGTGTGCCGTGGGAGTCCCGCAGCACGCTGATCGTGTTGCCGTTGCGGTCACTGATCGCCGCCAGCGGCAACTCGGTGCCGGGACGGCCGGCCGACGGGCGGAAGTGCAGGGTACGGCCGCTCTCCACCTGGGTGACCGACAGCGTGCCGTGCGCCTCGCCGTTCCACGAGAGGCCCCAGCGCGGGCCCTCCACCGGCAGCACGGGGTGATCCGGGTCGTCCAGGGGGACGGGGTAGTCCAGGATCATGCCGTCCTCGGTGAACAGCCGCACGCCTCCGCTCTCCAGCACGAGGCGCTGGTCCAGGGTCGAGGACCACGCGCCCCCCAGCCAGACGCCGGATGGGCGGGAGCTCACGTGCTGCCTGCTGAGGCGCAGCGGGAGCACCCCCGGAATCTCGACGTCGACGGCCGACATGACGACCTCGCCGGTGGCCATGTCGACGGGGTCGCCGCACGCGAGCCGGTCGCCGCCACGGATTCCCGTCATGCGGAGGTTCCGGCCGAGCCGCAGCGCTCCGGCACGGAGCCCGCGCAGTCCGGTGGTGGCGAGGGAGCGCATGCCTCGGGCGAGGCCGCCGAGGGTGGTGAGGCCTTTCATGCCGGGGATGCAGTCGAGGGCGGCGAAGGCGACGTCCCAGAGGGAGGCGCGGCCGTTGGCGTAGTCGTAGAGGGTGTCGGCCAACACCACCAGGGCGGCGGCGAGGACGACCCAGGCGAGGGGTCCGCCGATGATCATGACGACGATGCCGAGGACGGCGACGACGACCTTGCAGATCTCGACGATGGTGTCCCAGTTTTCTGAGACCCAGTGGATGGCGTCTTCCCACCAGCGGCGGTTCTGGATGCCGGCGTCGGAGGCGGCGTCGATCTCGGAGGCGCAGGTGCGGGCGGCCTCCTCCCGCATCTCCTTGGCATCCAGGGCGAGTTGACGCGCGGCGGAGAGTGCTTCCTCGGCGGCGTCAACGCGGGACTGGGCGGAGCTCGCGGCTTCGTTGGCGGCGGTGGCATCGCGGGTGGCCGCGCGGACCTCCGCCTCGGATGGCGGTTCGACGTTCTCGCGTTCGCCCTCGCGTTCCAGGCGTTCGGCCTCGTCACCGGCGCGGGAGACCCAGTCCTGCGCGTCCGTCAACGCCGCCTGCGCCGAGGAGAGGTCGGCCTGCGCCGCGATCGCCCGGTCCAACGCCCGATCCGCCATGCCCTGCGCGGTCTCCAGCTTCGGCCAGTACGTCTGTAACGCCTGGGCGGCCATGTCGTAGGACGTCTGGAGCTTCTCCAGGTTGCCCGGCACGCCGTCGAACTCCGAGCGGAAGGCTTCGGCCGACAGGCCAGCCCAGTCCATCACCGCCCGGTCCTCCGCCATCCCGCGAATGCGGCCCAGCGCCTCGCCGACGTCGTCCGCGAAGGTCTGGAGGTCGTCGGCGAGTTCCCGTACCTCGTCCGGATTGCCGGGAGTCGGGTCCCGGTCCATGTCCACCGGAGACCAGTCAGAAGGACGCGCCATGATCTTCCCCCCGTGACGATCAAGCATCGCTCGCTTTCCGAAAGCAACGGTAGACGCCAAGCAGGGGGCGACTCAATGGGGTTGCAGCCGCCTTGTCAACTACGCCGGCAGCGTCCTGAACGTCACCGACACCCGGCGATGACCGGGCCGAAGCACGGGAGCCAGTCGACGTGGCAGCGGCGGCGCGGACTCCCGGGAGGCGGGGGCGGCGCCTCCGCACAGGCGCCGCCCCCGAGGGTTCCCCGCCCGCCAGGGCGGGGGCTTCCACCGGTGAGGGTTGTCAGGGGGTGGTGGTCGCCCCCGCCGTGGCCGCCCGGCCGGCTTCGAGCCGGGCGACGGGGATGCGGAACGGTGAGCAGGACACGTAGTCCAGGCCCACCTCATGGAAGAAGTGCACCGACTCGGGGTCGCCGCCGTGTTCGCCGCAGACGCCGAGCTTGAGGTCGGGGCGTGCTGCCCGGCCAGCGGTCACGGCGGCCCTGACCAGCGAGCCGACTCCGTCGGCGTCGATGGTCTCGAACGGGGAGACTCCGAAGATGCCCTTCTCCAAGTAGGCGGTGAAGAAGCTCGCCTCGACGTCGTCGCGGGAGAATCCCCAGACCGTCTGGGTGAGGTCGTTGGTGCCGAAGGAGAAGAAGTCGGCGGACTCGGCGATCTGACCGGCCGTCAAGGCGGCGCGCGGCAGCTCGATCATCGTGCCGAGGGGGATGGACAGGGACACGTCGTGGGCGCGCTCGACCTCGGCGATCACGGCCTCGGCCTCGTCGCGGACGATCTCCAGCTCCTGCACGGTGCCGACCAGCGGGATCATGATCTCGGGGCGCGGGTTGCCGCCGGCGGCCCGGCGCCGGGCGGCGGCCTCGGCGATGGCGCGGACCTGCATGGTGAAAAGGCCCGGGACGACCAGGCCGAGGCGTACGCCGCGCAGGCCGAGCATCGGGTTCTGCTCGTGCAGCCGCCGGACGGCGGTCAGCAGGTGGGTGTCGCGCTCGTCGTGGTCGAGGGCGACGCGGACCGAGAGCTCGGTGAGGTCGGGGAGGAACTCGTGGAGCGGCGGGTCGAGCAGCCGGACGGTGACGGGCAGGCCGTCCATCGCCTCGAACAGCTCGGTGAAGTCGCCGCGTTGGAGGGGAAGGAGCGCGTCCAGCGCGGCGGAGCGCTCGCCTTCGCTCTCGGCGAGGATCAACCGCTCGACGAGCTCGCGGCGTTCGCCGAGGAACATGTGCTCGGTGCGGCACAGGCCGACGCCCTCGGCGCCGAACCGGCGTGCGCGGGCGGCGTCTTCCGCGGTGTCGGCGTTGGCGCGCACGCCCAGGTGGCGTTCCCGGTCGGCGAGGGTCATCAGCCGGTGGACGGCGGAGACCAGGTCGTCGGAGTCGGGGGCCGCGGTGCCCTCGAAGTACTCGACGACGGAGGAGGGCACGACGGCGACCTCGCCGGCGTAGACGCGGCCGACCGAGCCGTCGATGGAGATCACGTCGCCCTCGGTGACGACCGTGCCGTCGGCGGTGGTGAGGCGGCGGGCCGCCACGTCGACGGTGAGTTCCTCGGCGCCGCAGACGCAGGTCTTGCCCATGCCGCGGGCGACGACGGCGGCGTGCGAGGTCTTGCCGCCGCGTGAGGTGAGGATGCCCTGGGCGGCGATCATGCCGTCGAGGTCGTCGGGGTTGGTCTCGCGGCGCACCAGGATGACGCGCTCGCCGGCCGCGGCGCGGGCGACGGCGGTGGCGGAGTCGAAGACGGCGGCGCCGACGGCGGCGCCCGGGGAGGCGGCGATGCCGGTGGCGATGGGCTCGGGCGCGGACTCGGTGGTGAACCGGGGGAACATCAGCTGCGCCAACTGCCCGCCGCTGACGCGGCGCAGCGCCTCGCGCTCGTCGATCAGGCCCTGGTCGAGGAGTTGGACGGCGATGCGGAACGCGGCGGCCGCGGTCCGCTTGCCGACGCGGGTCTGCAGCATCCACAGCCGGCCGCGCTCGATGGTGAACTCGATGTCGCAGAGGTCGAGGTAGTGGTTCTCCAACACCTCCATGATGCGGAGGAGTTCCGCGTAGGAGGCGGGGTCGAGGCGTTCGAGTTCGGCGAGCGGCACGGTGTTGCGGATGCCGGCGACGACGTCCTCGCCCTGCGCGTTGGGCAGGTAGTCGCCGTACACGCCCTGGTGGCCGCTGGCCGGGTCGCGGGTGAAGGCGACGCCGGTGCCGGAGTCGGGGCCGAGGTTGCCGAAGACCATGGCGCAGACGCTGACGGCGGTGCCGAGGTCGTGCGGGATGCGCTCCTGACGGCGGTAGAGGCCGGCGCGTTCGCCGTTCCACGACGCGAAGACGGCGCGGATGGCGAGGTCCATCTGCTCGCGCGGGTCCTGGGGGAAGGCGCGGCCGGTGGCGGCGACCACGATCTCCTTGAAGTCCCGTACGAGGTCCTTGAGTTGGTCGGCGGTGAGTTCGACGTCGGTGGCCACCCCGGCGGCGGCGCGGGCGGCGTCGATGCGCTCCTCGAACCGGTCGCCCTGGATGCCGAGCACGGTCCTGCCGAACATCTGGATGAGCCGGCGGTAGGAGTCCCAGGCGAACCGTTCGTCGCCGGCCTGGGCGGCCAGGGCGCTCACCGACTCGTCGGAGAGGCCGATGTTGAGGACGGTGTCCATCATGCCGGGCATGGAGAACTTGGCCCCCGAGCGCACGGAGACCAGCAGCGGGTCGTCCCCCCGCCCGAGCCGCCTGCCCATGCGGCGCTCCAGGGCGTCGAGGTGCGCACTCACCTCGTCGTGGAGCGTGGCCGGCTCGCTGCCGGTGAGGAGGTAGGCCCGGCAGGCGTCGGTGGTGATGGTGAAGCCGGGTGGTACCGGGAGGCCGAGCCTGGTCATCTCGGCGAGGTTGGCGCCCTTGCCGCCGAGCAGGTCCTTGAGGTCCTTGTTGCCCTCGGTGAAGTCGTAGACGTACTTCGCCGTGGTGGCGGGGGCTATGGGGGGAGGGTTGATGAGGGATGGGGTTCGCGTATCCGGCACGGGACTCGACTCCTCGTGAACGGCTGCCCTGACAGCGGGAGGTTACCCCGCCAACCGCTCATCTGAGCGTTCCATTCATCATTCGTGGCAGGCATCACGCGCACGAACGGGCTATTTCCACCCTAAGCCGCCCAACGCGCCGGGGCGCGGGGAAGCGTCAGCGCCCCGAGCGGGGGAAGGGGAGAGGGCCGCGGCCCCGGATCAGCAGGCGGCCGCCAGCCGGCGGTCGGCCTCGGCCGGCGCGTACAGCGACTCGACGACCATGGCCGCCGCGCCCACCAGCCCCGCGCGGTCGCCGAGCCGGGAGGTCACCACCCGCAGGTCGGCGGTGGTGCGCGGCATCGCGCGTTGGTAGAGGAGCTCGCGGACGCCGGTCAGGAACGGCGGGCCGGCCAGGTCGCCCGCGATCATCAGGACTCCCGGGTTGAGCAGCGTCACCACCGTGGCCAGCACCTCGCCGACCAGCCGGCCCGCCTCGCGGGCCAGCCGTACCGCGTCCGGCTGGCCGATGGAGAGCTGGTCGCGGACGCCGGACCCGGAGGCCGTGGGTATGCCGGCCGCCGTCAACTGCTCCGCCAGGGCGCGACCGCTGGCCACGGCGGCCAGGCAGCCGTAGGAGCCGCAGCGGCACAGCGCGTGCGCGTACTCGCTGAGCCTGATGTGGCCTATGTCACCCGCGGCGCCGTCTATCCCCCGGTACATCTCGCCGCCGGCCACCACCCCGGCGCCGATGCCCGTGGAGACCTTGACCAACAGGAACGCCGCGCAGTCCGGATAGCCGTGGCGCTGCTCGGCGTAGGCCATGAGGTTGGCGTCGTTCTCCATCAGCACGGGTATCCCGGCGTCGCCACCGCAGTGCTCGGCGAACGCGCGCCGCATCCGCTCCCGGATCGGGTAGCGGTCCCAGCCCGGCATGATCGGCGGCTGGACGACGAGGCCGGCGGCCGCGTCGACCGGGCCCGGCACCGACAGGCCGATGCCGCACACCGACGAGGCCGGCACCGCCGTCTTCTCCAGCAGCGTCGCGAACCAGTGGCCGAGCCGGTCGAGCACCTCGTCGGGACCCTGGTTGATCAGCAGCGAACCCGAGTGCTCGGCGAGCAGCCCGCCCGCCAGGTCCAGCACGGCGACCCGCGCGTGCCGCGTCTCCAGGTCGGCGCAGAGCACCACCGCGTGCGAGGCGTCGAACTCGATGCGCACCGCGGGGCGCCCACCGGTCGGGGCCTCCACCGGATCGCCGGCGGTCTCCCTGATCCAGCCGGCGCCGAAGAGCTGGTCGAGCCGATGGCCGACCGTCGATCGGGAAAGGCCGGTGATCCGCTGGAGCTCGCCGCGCGTGGTCGCCTGCCCACCGCGGATCAACCCCAGCAGGTGCCCGGCGCTCGCCTGGTTCGTCACACCGCTCTGCCTTCCCCGTGACTGATTTCTCACCCCCCTTTAGCTTGTGAAGTAGATATTACAGCGGTACTTTTGCGTGTTAAGTAGACGTAACTCTGCGGTACCTTCGACAAAACAAGTGGTGCGGCCGCGCTGCGGCAGCAAAAGCCAGAGCCCTTCGGAGCCCACGTGGAACGCGCTGATCTGCCCCCCGGCCTCCCCTCGATCGCATACAACGGCGCGCGCGGCGTTCTCTCCCGCAACTGGACCGGCTCGTCCACGGTGCCCTCGCGAGCGCTCTACCCGCACCAGTGGAGCTGGGACTCGGCGTTCATCGCCATCGGACTGCGGCACCTCTCCCCCACCCGCGCCCAGCGCGAGCTCGAGACGCTGCTGTCCGCGCAGTGGGCCGACGGCCGCGTCCCGCACATCGTGTTCAACCCGGCCGTCCCCCTCACGGCCTACTTCCCCAGTCCCGACTTCTGGCGCTCCTCCACCGCCGGGGACAAGGCGGGGGCGCCCGCGGCCGTCGAGACCTCCGGCATCGTGCAGCCGCCCGTCCACGCCCTCGCCGCCTGGCTGGTCCACCAGGCCGATCCCGCCGCGTCCGCGCGGCGGGGTTTCCTGCACCGCGTCTACCCCCGGCTCGTCGCCTGGCAGCGGTACCTCACCGACCGCCGCGACCTCGGCGGCCGCGGCCTCGCGTCAATCCTGCACCCCTGGGAGTCCGGCATGGACAACAGTCCGTGTTGGGACCCGCCGCTCGCCAGGATCGCGCCCGTCGCCGCCGACACGTTCCACCGCGCCGACCTCGACCACGGCTGCCCCGCCGACCGCCCCACCGACCTCGACTACGGCCGCTACGTGCGGCTCGCCGAGACCTACCGCGACCGTGGCTACGCGGACGACGCCGACACGCACCCCTTCGCCGTCGAGGACCCCGCGCTCAACGCCCTGCTGATCGTCTCCGAGCACGCGCTGGCCCGGATCGCCACCGCCGTCGGCGCCGACCCGGCCGACCACCTGGTCCGCGCCGAGGAGCTCACCACCAGCATGCTGAAGCGCCTGTGGAACCCGGACGCCGGCATGTTCCTCTGCCACGACGTGATCGCCGGCGAGCCCATCCCCGAGCGCGGCGTCAGCGGCCTCATCCCGCTGATCGTCCCCGAGCTGCCGGAGGACGTCGCCGACACGCTGGTGCGCACCGCCGTCGGCGAGCACTTCGGCCTCGGCGGCGCCTGCCGCCTCGCCCCCAGCTACGACCTGACGGGCGCGTCGTTCGACCCCGCGCGCTACTGGCGCGGCCCCGCCTGGTTCAACATCAACTGGCTGCTGGAGCGCGGTCTGCGCCAGCACGGCGCGACGGAGCGGGCCGACGCGTTGCGGGCCGAGGCCCTGAGCGCCGCCACCGCCACCGGCTTCGCCGAGTACGTCGACCCGTTCACCGGCGAGGCGCGCGGCAGCCAGGACTTCAGCTGGACGGCCGCCCTCACCGTCGATCTGCTCATCGAACCGCTCGCCGAACCGCTCACCGAACCGCTCGTGGCCCAGGAGGCGTCGTCGCATGGGTGACGTCCCTCCCGCCCGGGGACACCGAAGACATCCCACAGACCTCAGGGGATCGCAGTGCTCACAACGCACCACTGCCTGCTCGTCCGGGACGGCACCTTCGCCGCGGTCGGGCCGTCCGGGGACATCACCGGCGAACGCGGCGCCTGGCCGGACGGCCTCTTCGCCCGCGACGCACGCCACCTGAGCCGCTGGCAGCTCACCGTCGACGGCGGCACCCCGACCGTCCTGGTGCCCGCGACCGCCGGCCGGGGCGCCACGGCCAGCTCCGTCTCGACGCCGCCCGGCGGCCGGGCCGACACGCCCGCGCTGACGGTCTTCCGCGAGCAGACGGTGCGGGCCGGCGGGCTCAGCGAGCGGATCAGGATCGGCAGCAACCGCGGCGAGCCCACGACCGCCGTGCTGGCGCTGACCGTCGACGCCGACTTCGCCGACCAGTTCGAGCTGCGCTCCGACCACCGCTGGTACGAGAAGCCACACGCCGTGCGCACCAGGGAACTCCGCCCGGACGGCGTCGAGTTCGGCTACCGGCGGCGCGAGTGGCACGCCCGCACCGTCGTCACCGCGTCGCCCGCGCCCGACGCGGTGGAGGAAACCGGCAGCGGAGCCCGGCGGTTACGCTGGCGGATCGAGCTGCCGGCCCACGGCAGCACCGAGTTGGCGCTCCGGGTGGACGCCCACCCGCACGGCGCGCCCGAGCCCGACCCCGTCCTCCCCACACCGGCCGGGGAGTTGGGCACCGGCGGCACCGCCGGCGTGCCGATCCCCGAAGACTGGCCCGAGTTGGCGACCGCCTGCGAGCAGGGCCTCGCCGACCTCGCCTGCCTCCTCGTCCCGGCCACCGGCCCGGACGGCGAGGCGCTGCGGGTGCCGGCGGCCGGCGTGCCGTGGTTCCTGACCCTGCTCGGCCGGCACGCGCTCGTCACCTCGCTGTTCACCCTGCACGCCAGGCCGGAACTGGCCGCCGCCACCCTGCTGGTGCTGGCCGCCACCCAGGCGACCGACGCGGACCCGGAACGGATCGCCGAGCCCGGCAAGATCGTCCACGAACTGCGCCACGGGGAGCTCGCCCACTTCGAACAGGTGCCGTACGGCCGCTACTTCGGCGCGGTCGACTCGACACCGCTGTTCCTCATGCTGCTCGGCGCGCACGCGGAGACCACGGGCGAGGAGAAACTGGCCCGCCGCCTCGAACGGCATGCCAGGGCCGCCGTCGAGTGGATGTTCCAGCACGGCGGGCTCGCCGACGGCGGCTAC
Source organism: Streptomyces millisiae (assembly GCF_031845425.1). Classification (NCBI taxonomy): domain Bacteria; kingdom Bacillati; phylum Actinomycetota; class Actinomycetes; order Kitasatosporales; family Streptomycetaceae; genus Streptomyces; species Streptomyces millisiae. The sequence goes on along the minus strand of NZ_JAVREM010000047.1, from coordinate 16,434 downwards.
CTCGTCTACCACGCCGACCAGGGCGGGCTCGCCAACCAGAGCTGGAAGGACTCGCCGGGCTCCATCTGCCACGCGGACGGCACCCCGGTCAAGGGCGAGATCACGGCCGCCGTCGCCCAGGGCTACGCCTACGCGGCGCTCCGCGGGACGGCCGGGCTCGCCCGCACCGCCTGGGACGACGCGCCCTACGCCGACCTGCTCGACGACGCGGCCGAGGGGCTGCGGGCCCGCTTCGCCCGCGACTTCTGGCTGCCGGACCGGGACTTCCCCGCCCTGGCACTGGACGGCGCCGGCCGACGCGTCGACGCGCTCGCCTCGGACGCCGGCCACCTGCTCTGGACCGGCATCCTCGACCGGGAACGCGGCCGCGCCGTGGGCCGCCGCCTGCTGGCCCCTGACTTCTTCACCGGCTGGGGCATCCGCACGCTCGCCGCCGACCAGGCGGCCTACCACCCGCTCTCGTACCACCGGGGCTGCGTCTGGCCCCACGACAGCGCGATCGCGGCGCTCGGCCTCGCACGGTACGGACTGCGGGTGGAGGCGGAGACGGTCGCCCGCGGCATACTCGACCTGGCCGCGGCCACGTCCTTCCGCCTCCCGGAGGCGGTCGCCGGCTACCCGCGCGACCGGCATCCGGCGCCGATCCCCTACCCCCACGCGTGCACGCCACAGGCGTGGGCGGCGGCGACGCCGTTCGCGCTGACCTCAGCGCTGCGGCCTGCCGGCCTGAGCGGTCCGAAGGTCCCGTAACCCACGCGGCGCGCCCCTCGCGCTCCGCGCGGGGTGGGGTGCGGGGGCGCGCCGTGCGGCGCGCGGCCTGCGGCGGCCCGGCCGCCGGGTGCCGCCGTGGCGCTGCGCGCCGGGTTTTGCCCCACCCACCCGCCCTTTCCCACGCTGCGCGCGGGGTGGGGCGGGGTGGCCGCTCCGCGCGGGGCGGGCCGAACCGCGCTGCGCGCGGTGAGCGGTACGGCGGGGCCGGGTCCCGCGGCGGCTGCGCCGCCGGGCCACGCGACCCTGCCGCGCGAGGCCACCTGCCCAGGGGCAGGTGGGCACGGCACGGCCAACGCCGAGCGCGCAGCGGAACCTCAACCGCCCGAGGTCGCGGATTCCGCCTCGCAGCTCACGGCCGACGCGTCCCACGGGTCGGCGAGCCAGCCGTCCGGCAGTGCGACGCGGTTCTTCGCCGAGGTGCGGCCGCGTGGGCCGTCCGCGCCGGCGGGCCACGGCTGGTCGAGGTCCAACTCACCCAGCAGGTCGGAGAGTTCGGCGAGCGAGGCCGTGACGGCCAGCCGGTTGCGCAGGGTCGCGCCGACGGAGAAGCCCTTGGTGTACCAGGCGACGTGCTTGCGGAAGTCGATGACGCCACGCGACTCGTCGCCCAACCACTCGCCCAGCAGCCGCGCGTGCCGCAGCATCACGTCGGCGACCTCGCGGAGCGTGGGACGGGCCGGCGGGCCGCCCGTGCCGTCGGCCGCGAGCGCGCCGACGAGGTCGGCGAAGAGCCACGGCCGGCCCAGGCAGCCGCGGCCGACGACCACGCCGTCGCAGCCGGTCTCGCGCATCATCCGCACCGCGTCGTCCGCCGACCAGATGTCGCCGTTGCCCAGCACCGGGATCTCCGGCACCGCCTCCTTGAGCCTGGCGATCGCCGACCAGTCGGCCGTGCCGCCGTAGTGCTGGGCGGCCGTCCTACCGTGCAGGGCGATGGCGGTCACGCCCTCCTCGACCGCGATCCGGCCCGCGTCCAGGTAGGTGAGGTGCTCGTCGTCGATGCCCTTGCGCATCTTCATCGTGACCGGGAGGCCGCCCGCGTTGCCGACCGCGGCGCGCAGGATGGCCCGCAGCAGCGGGCGCTTGTACGGCAGCGCGGAACCGCCGCCGCGCCGGGTGACCTTGGGGACGGGGCAGCCGAAGTTGAGGTCGACGTGGTCGGCCAGGTCCTCGTCGGCGATCATGCGGACCGCCCGGCCGACCGTCTCGGGGTCGACGCCGTAGAGCTGGATAGAGCGCGGCTTCTCCGAGTCGTCGAAGTGGATGAGCCGCATGGTCTTGTCGTTGCGCTCCACCAGCGCCCGGCTGGTGATCATCTCGCTGACGAAAAGCCCGCGCCCGCCGGCGAACTCGCGGCACAGCGAACGGAAGGGCGCGTTGGTGATCCCGGCCATGGGCGCGAGCACCACGGGCGGGTCCACCGTGTGCGGGCCGATCTGGAGCGTCATCCCGCCATTCTCCCGCATCAGCGGACCGCCCCCTCGCCGGTGACCAGGGCGTGGAGGCGGTGCAGGCGCTCGCGGGACTCCTCGTCGGCGGGGACGTAGGCGACGAGCCGGGCGCCGCTCTGCGGTGCCAGCCACAGCCGGGTGCCGTCCAGGTGGAGCAGCCCGACGTGGTCGTTGCGGAACCGCTTGACCTTGGGGCTCACGCCCTGCAGCACCTCATGCCGCTCCCACAGCTCGCGGAACTCGGGCGACTCGCGCTGGAGCCGCTTGAGCATGGCCTTCCAGGCGGGTTCCGCGATGTGCTCGGCCATGGCGGCCCGGAAGTTGGCGGCCATCAGCCGGATCGTCTCGTCCCGGTCGACCAGCGTCGAGTACCAGCCGGGGTTGGTGAACGCCAGCCACATGCAGTTGTGGTCCTCCGGCGGGAGGGCGTCCAGGTCGCACAGCAGCCGCCCGTAGACGCGGTTGTAGGCGAGGAGGTCGTAGCGGCCGTTCTGCACGCAGGCCGGGATGGGTTCGAGTTGGCGCAGCATCTCGCGGAGCGCGGGCGGGACGGTGTCGGGCTCGGTGCCCGGCATGGGGTCGGGGACGCCGGCGAGGGTGTAGAGGTGGGCGCGCTCGTTGGCGTCCAGCAGCAGGGTGCGGGCGATGGCGTCCAGCACGCTGGCCGAGACCTGGATGTCGCGGGCCTGTTCCAACCACGTGTACCAGGTGACGCCGACGCTGGAGAGCTGGGCGACCTCCTCGCGGCGCAGCCCGGGCGTGCGGCGGCGCCTGCCCCGGGAGAGTCCGACCCGCTCGGGGGCGATCCGCTCGCGGCGGCTGCGCAGGAAGGCGGCGAGCTCGCGGCGGCGGACGCTGGAGTCGTTCGCCGGCGCCGAGGGGACGGGGGCCTGCGTGGTGTCCTGGGCGGTGGCCATGGTCCCAGGATGCCACCGGCCGAGACCGTTTCCAGTTAGTGCCGATACCAGGATAAGGAGGCTCTGGTACCTGCCTGGGGGCGGGCGCAGCCTGGGTGGCGTGACGCAACCCACGACAACACGACGACCCCCGGCACGCCCCGCGGCGACCCCGACGGCGGCGCGGGCGGGCTCGCTCAGCACCCTCGGCCTCCTCACCGTGCTGCTCGGCACCGCCCTGCCGCAGCTCGACTTCTTCATCGTCAACGTCGCCCTGCCGACGATCGACCGCGACCTGGACGCGGGCCCGGCGCTGCTTGAGCTGGTGGTGGCCGGCTATGGCGTCGGGTACGCCGTGCTGCTGGTGCTCGGCGGCCGGCTCGGGGACACCTTCGGCCGGCGCCGGCTCTTCGTGGTCGGGCTGGCCGGTTTCGGCCTGACCTCGCTGGCCTGCGGGCTGGCGCCCAACGCCTGGTCCCTGGTGGCGGCGCGGGTCGCGCAGGCGGCGACGGCGGCGCTGATGGCTCCGCAGACGCTGGCCACCATCCAGGCCACCATGACGGGCGAGCGGCGGGCGCGGGCGCTGAGCGTCTTCGGCGCCGCGGCCGGGCTCGCCATGGTGTCCGGCCAGATCCTGGGCGGTCTTCTGGTCTGGGCCGACCTGGCCGGCACCGGCTGGCGGCTGGTCTTCCTGGTCAACGTGCCGGTGGTGGTGGTCGGTCTCTGGCTCGCGCGGCGGCTGCCGGAGACCAGGTCACCGCGACCGGCGTCGGTGGACGTGCCGGGCACGCTGCTGCTCGCCGCGGCGCTGCTGGCGCTGCTGCTGCCGTTGACCGAGGGGCGGGCCACCGGGTGGCCGCTGTGGACCTGGGTGTCACTGGCGGTGGCGCCGGCCGCGGCGGTGGCGTTCTACGTGGTGGAGCGGCGGGCCGAGCGGTCGGGGACCAGGGTGCCCCTGCTGCCGCCGAGCCTGCTGCGCCTGGTGGGGATGCGGCGCGCGCTGCCGCCGCTCGCGCTGTGCGTGGGCGGCTTCTGCGGCTTCCTGTTCGCGACGGCGGTGGCCTTCCAGGACGGTCTCGCCTTCAGCCCGGTGCGTGCGGGCCTGACGCTGGCGCCGTACGCGACGGCGTTCCTGGTGGCCTCGCTGCTGGGGCCGCGGCTGGCGGGGCGGCACGGCGGCCGGCGCCTGGTGGCGACGGGGGCCGCGGTCCAGGCGGTGGGCATCGGCGCGCTGGCGCTGACCGTGTGGGCCGGCTGGCCGGAGCTCGGATTCCTCGCGCTGGCGCCCGGGCTGCTGGTGTCCGGCTTCGGGCAGGGGCTGCAGATGCCCACGCTGATGCGGCTCGTGCTGACCGATGTGCCGGCCGAGCGGGCGGGCGTCGCGGGCGGGGTGCTGACGACGGCCTCGCAGTCCGGGGGCGCGCTCGGCGTGGCGCTGCTCGGCGCGCTGTTCCTGGCGCTGGTGGACTCGGCGGGGATGGGGGACGCGCTGGCCATGACGCTGGGCGCCCAGTTGGCGGCGGCGCTGGCGGTGCTCGCGCTCAGCACGCGACTGCCGAACGGGTGACAGATATTGAAATCTGTCACCCGATAGGTCATCCTCGTCCTATGACACCTCCTCCCTCCCCCTCCGCTTCGACGCTTCCGGTCCGCCGTCTCGGGACGGCGGGCCCGGAGGTCTCCGCGCTCGGCCTCGGCTGCATGGGCATGTCCGCGCTCTACGGGCCCGCCGACCGGGACGAGTCGATCGCCACCATCCACGCCGCCCTCGACGCCGGCATCACCCTGCTCGACACCGGCGACTTCTACGGCATGGGCCACAACGAGCTGCTGATCGGCGAGGCGCTGCGCACCGCGCCGGCCGCGGCCCGCGAGCGGGCGCTGACCAGCGTGAAGTTCGGCGCGCTGCGCGCGGTCGAGGGCGACTTCCTCGGCTACGACGGCCGGCCGGCGGCGGTGAAGAACTTCGCCGCCTACTCGCTCCAGCGGCTCGGCCTCGACCACATCGACGTCTACCGGATCGCCCGCGTCGACCCGGCCGTGCCCATCGAGGAGACGGTGGGCGCGATCAGCGAGCTGGTGGACGCGGGGCACGTGCGGTACATCGGCCTGTCGGAGGCCGGCGCCGACACCGTCCGCCGGGCCGCCGCCACGGCGCCCATCGCGGACCTGCAGATCGAGTACTCGCTGATCTCGCGCGGCATCGAGCGCGAGATCCTGCCGACGCTCCGGGAGCTCGGCATCGGCGTCACCGCCTACGGCGTGCTGTCCCGTGGGCTGATCAGCGGGCACTGGACGGCGGACCGTGGCACGGCCGCCAACGACTTCCGCAGCCGCAGCCCGCGCTTCAGCGGCGAGAACCTGAAGCACAACCTGGGGCTGGTGGAGACGCTGCGGGAGATCGCGAACGACCACGGGGTGAGCGTCGCCCAGTTGGCCATCGCCTGGGTGCTGGCCCGCGGCGAGGACATCGTGCCGCTGGTCGGGGCCCGCACCAGGGAGCGGCTCGGTGAGGCGCTGGGGGCGCCTGCCGTTACCCTCGACGCGGACGATCTGGCCGCGATCGAGCGGGCCGTGCCGGCGGACGCCGCCCGCGGCGAGCGGTACGACGCGGCGCAGATGGCCATGTTGGACAGCGAGAAGTAGCGGGCGAGGGCCATGCGGATGCGGGGGACGACGGGATGACCGAGGCGCTGACCCCCGAGCGCATCCTGGCGGCGACCGAGGACGTGCTGCGGCGCTACGGGCCGGCGAAGGCCACCGTGGTGGACGTGGCGCGGGCCCTCGGCGTCAGCCATGGCTCGGTCTACCGGCACTTCCGCACCAAGACGGCGCTGCGCGAGGCGGTCACCAAGCGCTGGCTCGACCACACCACGACCCTGTTGGAGCCGCTGGCCGCTGGCCCCGGGCCGGCGGCGCGGCGGATGGCCGACTGGCTCACCGTGCTGTTCCACGCCAAGCGGCGGAAGGCGTTCGACGATCCGGAGCTGTTCGCCACCTACCAGGTGCTGGTCGCCGAGGTGAGCGGGGTGGTGGCCGAGCACGTGGCGGAGCTGGTCGGCCAGCTCACGCGGATCGTCGAGGACGGCAGGGCCGAGGGCGTCTTCGCGCCGGGCCCGCCGGACGCCCGTACGCTGGCCCGCGCCGTCTTCCAGGCCACGTACCCCTTTCACAAGCCCTCCTACGCCGCCGACTGGGCCCGCCCGACCGCCGAGGCGGACTTCACGGCCCTCCGCGACCTCGTCGTCCGGGGCTGTCAGTAGTCGCCCATACACTGTGCGTACTACTGGATAAGCCGCCGAAGGAGGCGCATCATGACGATGATGATGGAGCGACCCCAACCCATACAGCCCACTGGTGAACCAGGTTTCGAGGAGCTGTGCCAGACACTGGAAACGATGGACGTGCCCGTCGGCTTCCGGGCGGAAATCATCAGGGGTGGGATCGTCTTGTCGCCGTGGTCTCAGGGCTTCTATCTCAACATCATGGATTCCCTGGCCGACCAGCTCGCCCCGCACGCCCCAAAGGGCCACCGGGTCAGCCAAGCGCCCTGCCTCTATGAGTTCCCCCATCAGTCACGAGCGTTCGGCCCTGACGTTCACGTAGCCGATCGGGAGGCCGTCGAGCTTGCCAGCTCACGCCTACCCGGCGACGCGCTGTCGTTGGTCGCCGAGCTGACCTCCCGAGCCACCGCGGACAATGACCGCCGGGACAAGGTGGAGCGCTACGGAATGGCCGGGATCCCGGTATACATCCTGGTCGACATGCTGCTGGCCAAGGTGGTGGTGTTCTCCTCACCCACCGCGAACGGGTACAAGGCGCAGGACGAGATCAAGTTCGGCGAAACGATCCACGTTCCGGCTCCGTTCGACTGCGAGTTGGACACATCCGACTGGAAGGCCAAGCCATAACCACGGGTGGCGCGGGCCAGGGCCCGCGCCACCAGCACGGCAGAGCGAACGTCAGCAGCCGATGAGGCGGCCGGCCAGGTAGGACTCGACCTGGTCGAGGGAGACGCGCTCCTGCTTCATGGAGTCACGCTCCCGCACCGTGACGGCGTTGTCCTCGAGGGTGTCGAAGTCGACGGTGACGCAGAAGGGGGTGCCGATCTCGTCCTGGCGGCGGTAGCGGCGGCCGATCGCGCCGGCGTCGTCGAACTCGATGTTCCAGTGCCTGCGCAGCGCCGTGGCCAGGTCCTTGGCCTTCGGGGAGAGCTGCGGGTTGCGGGAGAGCGGGAGGACCGCGACCTTGACGGGGGCGAGGCGGGGGTCGAGGGCCATGACGACCCGCTTCTCCATCTTGCCCTTGGCGTTGGGGGCCTCGTCCTCGCGGTAGGCGTCGAGCATGAAGGCCAGCATGGTGCGGCCGACGCCGGCGGCCGGCTCGATGACGTAGGGGGTCCAGCGCTCGCCGGCCTCCTGGTCGAAGTAGCTCAGGTCCTGACCGGATGCCTTGGAGTGGGAGGTGAGGTCGTAGTCGGTGCGGTTGGCGACGCCCTCCAGCTCACCCCACTCGGAGCCGCCGAACTGGAAGCGGTACTCGATGTCGGCGGTGCGCTTGGAGTAGTGGGAGAGCTTCTCCTTGGGGTGCTCGTACCAGCGCATGTTCTCCTCGGAGAGGCCGAGGTCGCGGTACCAGTTCCAGCGCTGCTCCATCCAGTAGCCGTGCCAGTGCTCGTCCTCGCCGGGCTTGACGAAGAACTCCATCTCCATCTGCTCGAACTCGCGCGTGCGGAAGATGAAGTTGCCGGGGGTGATCTCGTTCCGGAAGGACTTGCCCATCTGCGCGATGCCGAAGGGCGGCTTGCGGCGCGAGGTCTGCTGCACCTGGGCGAAGTTGGTGAAGATGCCCTGGGCGGTCTCGGGGCGCAGGTAGGCGACCGAGCCGGTGTCCTGGGTGGGGCCGAGGTGGGTGGCGAGCAGCCCGGAGAACTGCTTGGGCTCGGTGAAGCCGCCCTTGTTGCCGCAGTTGGGGCAGTTGATGTCGGCTAGGCCGTTGGCCGGAACGTGCCCGTGCTTCTCCTCGTACGCCTCTTCCAGGTGGTCGGCGCGGAAGCGCTTGTGGCAGGAGGTGCACTCGGTCAGCGGGTCGGTGAAGGTGGCGACGTGGCCCGACGCCTCCCAGACCTCGGTGGCGAGGATGACCGAGGAGTCGATGCCCACGACGTCGTCGCGCGAGGTGACCATGGCCCGCCACCACTGCCGCTTGACGTTCTCCTTCAGTTCGACGCCCAGGGGTCCGTAGTCCCAGGCGGCGCGCTGACCGCCGTAGATCTCGCTGCAGGGATAGACGAAGCCACGGCGCTTGCTGAGGCTGACGATGGTGTCGATCTTGTCGGCGGCCACGGTGCTCTCTTCGGGACGAAGGACGAGATGGAATTGCCTCAGGTTACCGGCCGTCGAGGGGGCGGCAGCAAATCGGTAAGGGGCTGGGGAAGAAGGGCGGCTCGGGCCCGGCGGTGCGGGCGAGGCGACGGTCACATCCCGGCATCTTCAGTTGACAATGGTTTCCATAAAACTTGAAAATGGCTGTCATGACCGTAAGTCCTCGCGCCCGCCGTTCCCGTTCCCGAATATCCCGAATGCCGCTGGCCGGCGTCGCGGCCCTGGGTCTGCTGGCGTTGTCCGCCTGCGGCTCGGGTGACGACGGCGGGGGCGGGGGCGGTGAGGGCGGCGGCCTCGACGTGGTCGCGTCGTTCTATCCCATGGAGTTCCTGGCCGAGCGCATCGGCGGCGAGCACGTCTCCGTCTCCACCCTCACCGAGCCGGGCGTCGAGCCGCACGATCTCGACCTGAGCCCCCGGGAGACCGCGCGGCTCAGCGAGGCCGACCTGGTGGTCTACCTCCAGGGCCTCCAGCCGGCCGTCGACGAGGCCGTCGAGCAGTCGGGCGTCGAGCACGTCGCCGAGGCCACCTCCTTCACCACGCTCGAGACCCACGGGGACGAGGTGGACGGCGAGGACCACGCCGACGAGGGGCACGAGGAGGAGGGGCACGCCGAGGAGGGCGACGGGCACGACCACGAGCACGAGGGCGGCGACCCGCACATCTGGCTCGACCCGGTGCGCTACGCCGAGGTGGCCGAGGGCGTCGGCGACGCGCTGGCCGAGGCCGACCCGGACCACGCCGCCGACTACGCCCGGAACACCGAGCAGCTCGTCGGGGAACTCCAGGCCCTGGACGAGGAGTTCGCCGCCGGTCTGCAGGACGCCCCGTCCCGGACCTTCATCACCACGCACGCCGCCTTCGGCTACCTCGCCGAGCGCTACGAGCTGCACGAGGAGGCCATCACGGGGATCGACCCCGAGTCCGAGCCCAGCGCCGCCCGGATGCGCGACCTCCAGGAGATCGCCCGCGAGGACGGGGTGACCACGGTGTTCTTCGAGACGCTGGTCAGCGACGAGACGGCACGCACCCTCGCCGACGACCTCGGGCTCGAAACGGCCGTGCTGGATCCGGTCGAGGGAATCACCGACGACTCCCCCGGCGCTGACTACCTCGAGGTGATGCGCGCCAACCTCGCGGCCCTCCAACAGGCACTGGGCGCGCGCTAGGAGTCGTGAAGGCCATGGAGCCCGTCATATCCCTGACCGGCGTGACCGCCGAGCTCGGCGGTCGGCCCGTGCTGCGCGGCGTCGACCTGACCGTGCGGCCCGGCGAGGTGGTGGCGCTGCTCGGCGCCAACGGCTCGGGCAAGTCCACCGCCGTGCGGGCCACCGTGGGGCAGGTGCCGGTCACCGGCGGCGAGCTGACCCTGTTCGGCACCCCCGTGCACCGCTTCCGCGACTGGCGGCGCCTCGGCTACGTGCCGCAGCGCTCCACGGCCGCCGGCGGGGTGCCCGCCACCGTGCGGGAGGTCGTCTCGTCCGGCCGGCTCGCCAGGCGCGGGCTGCGCCCGCTCGGCCGGGCCGACCGGGCCGCCGTCGACCGGGCCATCGACCTGGTGGGGCTCGCCGACCACGCCGGGGACTCGGTGGACGCGCTCTCCGGGGGCCAGCACCAGCGGGTCCTCATCGCCCGCGCGCTGGCCGGCGAGCCCGAGCTGCTGGTGATGGACGAGCCGCTGGCCGGCGTCGACCTGGCCAGCCAGGCGGTGCTGGCCGAGACGCTGCGCGGCCAGCTGGCCGGCGGGGCCGCGGTGCTGCTGGTGCTGCACGAGCTCGGACCGCTGCGGCCGCTGATCGACCGGGCGGTGGTGCTGGCGCACGGCCGGGTCGAGCGCACGGTGGACCGACCCGGTGGCAGCGGGGCGGACGGGGCGCTGCCCGAGGAGCCGGCCTGCCACACCCACGACGCCATCGACGCGCGCGGGACGTCCGCGCTCCAGACCGGGATCCTGTGATGTTCGAAGTCCTCGACTACCCCTTCATGCAGCGGGCGCTGCTCGCCGCCCTGCTGATCGGCGCGGCCGCGCCCGCCGTCGGGATCTACCTGGTGCAGCGCCGGCAGGCGCTGATGGGCGACGGCATCGGGCACGTGGCGCTGACCGGTGTGGCGCTCGGCTTCCTGTTCAACACCAACCCGGTGTGGATGGCGGTGGCCGTCTCGGCCGTCGGCGCGGTCGGCATGGAGCTGCTGCGCTCGTCGGGGCGGGCGCGCGGGGACATCGCGCTCGCCATGCTCTTCTACGGCGGCATGGCCGGCGGCGTGATGATCATCAACCTGGCGCCTGGCGGCTCGACCGCCAACCTCACCTCCTACCTGTGGGGCTCGGTCACCACCGTCTCGCCCGAGGACATCACCGCCATCCTGTGGCTCTCGGCCTTCGTGCTGCTGATCTCGCTGGGGCTGCGCCGCCAGCTGTTCGCGGTCTGCCAGGACGAGGAGTTCGCGCGGGTGACCGGGCTGCCGGTGCGGGCGCTCAACCTGCTGCTGGCCGTGACCGCGGCCGCCACCGTGACGGTGGCCATGCGGGTGGTGGGGCTGCTGCTGGTCAGCGCGCTGATGGTGATCCCGGTGGTGGCCGCCCAGCAGGCCACCAGGGGCTTCGCGGTGACGCTCGGGGCGGCGATCGGCTTCGGCGTGCTGGTGTCGGTGTCCGGCACGGTCACCTCGTACTACGCCGACGTGCCGCCCGGCGCCACCATCGTGCTGATCGCGCTCGGCCTGTTCGCGCTGGCCTCGCTGCTCGCGTTGCCGCTGGCCAGGAGGCGCGCCCGGCGCGCACTCCCCGCGCAGGCGCCGGCGCCGGCGACCGTGCCGGCCGCCCGTCCGTGAGCCCCGGCAAAGCGGCTACCCTGGCCACGCAGGACCGGTGAGGGCAGCAGCACGCCGACCCAGGGAGGACTCGTGGAGACGTCAGGACCGCCGGTGCGTGGCCGTTCGACGCGTCAGCGGGCGGCCGTCGCCGCCGCGCTCGCGGAGGTCGACGAGTTCCGCAGCGCCCAGGAGCTGCACGACATGCTCAAGCACCGGGGCGCCTCCGTCGGTCTCACCACCGTCTACCGCACCCTCCAGTCGCTCGCCGACGCGGGCGAGGTCGACGTCCTGCGCACCAGCGACGGCGAGTCCGTCTACCGCCGGTGCAGCACCGACGACCACCACCACCATCTGGTGTGCAGGTCCTGCGGCAAGGCCGTGGAGGTGGAGGGCCCGGCGGTGGAGAAGTGGGCGGACACCGTCGCGCAGGAGCACGGCTTCGTCGACGTCCGCCACACCGTGGAGATCTTCGGCACCTGCGGCGACTGCGCCGCCGCGCGGTCGCGCGGCGGCGCCTCCCAGGCGGCTCGCGGGTAGCGAGCCCGGCCGGGAGCCGTCAGGGCTGGGCCCCGACGGCGTCGAGTCGATGCGCGTAGAGCACGCGCCCGCAGGGAGTGCTGTTGCGGCACGAGGGGTCGTCGATGTCGGCGCGGTGCTCGGAGACCGACCACAGGCGGGGCGGGTTCCCGGTGGTCGCGCCGTGTTCGAGGTAGAGGTCCTCCGGGCCGACGGCGGTGCGGATCTCGCCACCCTGTAGGCCGAGCCGGCCGCCGGTGACGGTGGCCCGCCACAGGCTGCCGTTGCTGTAGCGGTGGCTCTGGTTGACGTAGTACCGGCCCTCGTACCGTGCCACGCCCTGCGCCTGGTGCACGGGCAGGAACCAGGTCGAGCCGGCCGTGGCCGGCACGGTGCCCGAGCGGCGTTCGAGTTCGGCGATCGGCCAGGCGCCGACGCGCCCGGTCGACGGCTGCGCGGTGGTGGTCGAGCAGTACTCCCCCACCACCAGGTGGTCGACGCCGCTGCGGTCGAGGGAGAGGTACGACGCCTTGGGGGCGCCGACGTCGTAGCAGGCCGAGCCGTCGTTGTACTGGGTGGCGGTGTACCGCCAGGTGGCCACCTGCGGCATCACGTAGCGGTAGCCGTGGCCGTACCAGACGTTGTTCTGCCGCCCGACCCGCCGGCCGTCCCCCACATCGCTGCTGAGGCCGTCCGGGGTGGGGTCGTCGGTGGCGGCGTCCTGGTCGGGGTTGAGGTCGAAGACGTACCGCATGTCGAAGACGCGGATGCCGTTGTAGGTGTCGGCGACATAGAGGTAGTTGCCGTACCAGACGATGCCGCCGGCGTGGATGCCGGTCTGGCCGCCGCTGGAGTGGATGGGCTCGTAGGTGATGTTCCCGCCGGAGTCGTAGTACGGCCACACCAGCAGGACGTGCCGGTAGGTGCCGGCGGCGGGGTCCGCGAAGGTGACCCGGACGCCCTTCTCGAAGCAGAGCCCGGAGGTCGAGGCCGAGCAGTTGCCCGCCGCGTCGCGCCCGGGGTTGTAGCTGTCGTACCAGCCGGTCAGGAGCGTCCCGGTGGCGGTTCCCCACGCCTCGTCCTGCTGGGCGTCGGAGACCCCGGTCAGCCCCTGGGGTATCCACTCCTGGCCGAGTGAGTCGTCCTCGTCGAAGCAGCGGACGGTGTCCGGCTCCAGCGGCGGCTTGGGGGTCGGGTCGCTCGGCGAGGTCGCGTCTCCGCCGCCGAACGGGTCGGCGCACTCACCGCCACCGCCGAGGTCGCGGTTGGCCTGGGCCAGCAGGTTCTGCACGCCCTGCCGGGGCAGCGAGGCGGTCAGGTCGGCTATGCGCCCGCTGAGGTCGCTGCCCGCGGTGAGCGTGAACTCGCCGGCGGGCGCCGGGGCGCCCGCGCCGGGGAAGGCCTGCGCGGCCAGCTCACGTTGGCGTGGGCCGAGAGTGCCGGCCTCGGCCAGCGGCTCCTGGGTCTGCCATCGCTCGCCGCCGGGCGCGGGCTCGTGGGCGGGCGCCGCGGCGGCGGGCGCCGGGCCCGTGAGGAGCACGCCGAGCGGCAGGATCAGGGTCGCGGTCAGCACGGCCCCCGCGCCGCGCAGCCCTCGTCTTCGTAACCATCGTCGCGTCAAGGCTCGCCTCTCGAAGGCATCGTCGAGTAAGGACGACCTCAGCGTGACATGTACACAATAGAAACAGAAGGCCCACCGGGCCCGGTGTCACCGCGCCTGGGCGGGAACCTCGTTGGGCAGGGCGCCACCGAACCGCCGGTCCCGCGAGGCGTACTCCACGCACGCGTCCCACAGGTTGCGCCGGTCGAAGTCCGGCCAGAGCACGTCCTGGTAGACCATCTCCGCGTAGGCGCTCTGCCAGATCAGGTAGTTCGACGTGCGCTGCTCGCCCGACGGCCGCAGGAACAGGTCCACGTCCGGCATGTCGGGGAAGTACAGGTACTGGCCGAGCGTGCGCTCGTTGACCTTCTCCGGCGATATCCGGCCGGCCCGCACGTCCTCCGCGAGCCGGGCGGCCGCGTCCGCGATCTCGGCGCGCCCGCCGTAGTTGACGCACATGTAGAGCGTCATCGCGTCATTGTCCCTGGTGCGCTCCTCGGCGTCCTGGAGCTTACGGACCACCGACTTCCACAGCCGCGGCTCGCGCCCCGCCCACCTGATGCGCACGCCGAGCGCGTCGAGCTCCTCGGTGCGGCGGTCGATGACGTCCCGGTTGAAGCCCATCAGGAACCGCACCTCCTCCGGGGAGCGCTTCCAGTTCTCCGTGGAGAAGGCGTACAGCGACAGGTTGCGGACGCCCAGCTCCAGGCAGCCCTTGACCACGTCGAGGACGACCGCCTCGCCCCGCTTGTGCCCCTCGGTACGAGGCAGACCGCGCTGCTTGGCCCAACGGCCGTTCCCGTCCATCACCACGGCCACGTGCCGCGGGATCAGCTCGCCCGGCAGCTTGGGCGGCTGGGCGCCGGACGGGTGCGGGTCGGGGGCGCGGTACTCGCGACGCCGCCTGGACGACAGGATTCCGCGGGCAGCCATAGGGGACTCCGTAACGTCGGTGCGTTCCTGGCAGCCGAGGGTATCGCCGCTCAGCCCTTCTCCACGAATCTCAGCGAGCGCAGTCCCCGCTCCAGATGCCAGTGCAGATAGGCCGAGACGAGCCCGCTGCCCTCCCGCACGTGGCGGGCCTCGGCGCGGTCGGCCGTCTCCCAGTCCCCGGTGAGCAGCGCCCCGAGCAGCCGCAGCGCCTCGGGCGAGGGCACCACGCTGCCCGGCACCCGGCAGTCGCCGCACACCGCGCCCCCGGCGGCGAGCGAGAAGAACCGATTCGGCCCGGGGAGGCCGCACTTGGCGCAGTCCTCGAAGCTCGGCGCGTAGCCGCCGACCGCCAGCGAGCGGAGCAGGAAGGCGTCGAGCACGAGCCCGGGGGCGTGCGCCCCGGCGGCCAGCGTACGCAGGCCGCCGACCAGCAGCAGGTACTGCTGGACGTTGGGCTCGCCCTCGTGGTCGGTGAACCGCTCCGCCGTCTCCAGCATCGCCGTGCCCGCCGTGTAGCGGGCGTAGTCGGACACGATGTGCCGGCCGTAGGGGGCGATGGTCTCGGCCTGGGTGCACAGCGGCAGCGAGCGGCCGACCAGCGCGCTACCCCGCGCGTAGAACTGCACGTCGACGTGCGAGAAGGGCTCCAGGCGCGCGCCGAACTTCGACTTGGTACGGCGCACGCCCCGCGCGACCGCGCGCACCCGGCCCTGCCCCCGGGTGAGCAGGGTGATGATCCGGTCCGCCTCGCCCAGCTTCTGGGTGCGCAGCACGATGCCGTCGTCGCGGAACAGGCTCATGCCGCCATTCTGGCCCACCGGCCGGGCGCCGCCGCCGTGCGGGGGCGCCCGGCTTCCCGGATCGTGGGAGCTGTGAAACCCGACGGGCCCGGCTCCCCCTCCCGGTGGCGCGGCCGGTCCCTGTTCACCGACGAACCGGCGTTGCGGATCGGGCGCTGGGACGTGTCCTGGCTGCTGCCCGCGGCGCTGCTGGTGATCATCGCGGCCGCCGACTGGAACGCCTCCGGCGACTTCCGGGTGGTGTCCTGGCTCGCGATCGTGCCGATCGTGGCGTCGGCCACCGGCGGGATGACGACCACGGTGATCTTCGCGGTGCTCGCCCCGACGGCCTATGTGCTGCTCGACCTGTCCTGGGAGCACCAGAACCAGATGGGCCCGGGCGACTTCGCGCTGGTGGTGGCGGGTGGCGCGCTCGGCGTGGGCTCCCGCTGGCT
Organism: Streptomyces millisiae; assembly: GCF_031845425.1. Taxonomy (NCBI): domain Bacteria; kingdom Bacillati; phylum Actinomycetota; class Actinomycetes; order Kitasatosporales; family Streptomycetaceae; genus Streptomyces; species Streptomyces millisiae. The sequence goes on along the minus strand of NZ_JAVREM010000047.1, from coordinate 835 downwards.
GCGCGGCCGCGCCTACCGGCACCTGACGAGCGTGGAGAACGCGGCCGAGGCGACGCGGCTCGCGGTGCTGCGGCCGATCCCGCCGACGGCCGGCGGGCTGCGGACGGCCAGCGCCTACCTCGCGGCCGACAGCGCCGCCCAGGTCGGCGGCGACTTCTTCGACGTCCAGCCGTCGCCCTACGGCGCCCGGGTGCTGCTGGGCGACGTGCAGGGCAAGGGCACCTCGGCGGTGGACGCGGCGGCCGCGCTGCTCGGCACGTTCCGGGAGGCCGGGTACCAGGAGCGGCTGCTGGCCACGGTGGCGGAACGGCTTGAGGACCGGATGCGGCGGGAGAACGCGTACGCGGCGGGGTTCGGCCAGCGGGAGGACCGGTTCGCCACGGCGGTGCTCGTGGGGTTCCCCGCGGTCGACACGGGCTGGGTGGAACTGGTGAACTTCGGCCACGCCGGGCCGCTGGCCATCGGCGGGGACGGCGTCCGGCAGCTGCCCGAGGGTAGTGGCGCGCCGCTCGGCCTGACCGCGCTCGCCGACACGGGCGGCGCGGAGGCGCCGTCGGTCGGGCTGCCGCCGGTGCTGCGGGTGCCGTTCGAGCGGGGCGAGACGTTGTTGCTGGTCACGGACGGGGTGACGGAGGCCCGCGACCGGTCCGGCGAGTTCCTGCCGCTGGCGGACCACCTGGCGGCGCGGATCACCGAGGCGGCGGCATCGCCGGACCGCCTGGTGGCGCTCGTGGAACGGGCGGTGCGGAGGCACACGGGCGGGACGCTGGCCGACGATACCGCCGTCCTGGCGGTCCGCCGCGCCTGATGTCCGGACGGGGGGTTCTCCCCCACC
>NZ_JAVREM010000046.1:0-51563 GCF_031845425.1 Streptomyces millisiae | reverse complement strand
CAGATCGTCATCGATCTTCACGTACAGTGCCGTGATGAGGGTGTTCAGGTCGGTCGACACAACCGGATCTTGAACACCCTCACCTCGTTCATGCACCCCACCAGCCGTTAGGACTTACTCATCTAGGGCTTGGCGGGCATCGCGGAGCCGCACCGCACCGCGCCGCGGCGAGGCGCTGTGGTCGGCGGCGCCAGCCCGCAGCAGGCCGCGGGAAGGGCCCGGTCGTGCGTCCCCCGGTGCCGCCGGCCGGGCCGCCCGGGCGAGCCCGCACCGGGCGGGCGGGGCCGCGACGCGCGCGGGGCGCGCCGACCGCGTGGCGCGGAAATCGGATGCCGACGCCGCCTCCGCCACCCCACAATGCGGTGGCATGCACACCGCCCTCACCGACTACTGGCCGCTCGCCGGCCTCCGCGTCACCACGCCCCGGCTCGAACTGCGGCTGCCCACCACGGACGAGCTGGTCCAGCTGGCCGAACTCGCCGGCGAGGGCGTCCACCCGCCCGAGGAGATGCCGTTCCTCTTCCCCTGGACCGACCTGCCGCCGCCCGAGCGCGGCCGCTCCGTCATCCAGTACCACTGGCGGATGGCGGGCCAGTGGGTCCCGGAGAACTGGGCGCTGGAACTCGCCGTCCTCCACGAGGGCCGACCGGTCGGCGTCCAGTCCATCGCCGCGAAGAACTACGCCACGCTCCGCCAGGTCGAGAGCGGCTCCTGGCTCGGCCGGGCCCACCAGGGCAAGGGCATCGGCACCGAGATGCGGCAGGCCGTCGTCCACCTGGCCTTCGCCGGCCTGGACGCCACCGACGTCGTCTCCGGCGCGCTCAGCCACAACACCACCTCGCAGGCCGTCTCCCGCAAGGTCGGCTACCGGCCGGACGGCATCGCCCGCCACGTGGTCCGGGACGTCGCCGTCACCGAGCACCGCTACCGCCTCACCCGCGACGAGTGGACGGCCGACGCCGCCGAGCGGCCGCCCGTCACCGTCACCGGCCTCGAACCGTGCCGGCCGCTCTTCGGGCTCTGACCACGGGCGCCGGGGGAGCCGGGCCAGCGGTCCGCTACGTACCTGGGGCCCACCCCGCTGCCGCACGCGTGGTGAGGTGTCCCGAGCCCCGTTCGGTGGCAGGGAGTTGAGAGGACGCACACGAAGGGGGAGGGCCTGTGGATCCGGAGATCGCCGCGTTGGCCGGCTCGGCGGGGACGACGATCGTGACGTTGGCGGCCACCGACGCGTGGGAGCGGGCCAGGGACGGCCTCGTCGCCCTCTGGCGCCGGGCGCGCCCCACGGGGGCCGACGCCGTGGGGGACGAACTGTCGACCACCCGCGACGAGTTGGCCACGGCGGGGCCCGAGGACACCGAGACCGAGCGCGAGCTGGTGGCCCAGTGGCGCGGCCGGGTCCGGCGGCTGCTGGTCGCGCACCCGGAACTCGAGAGCGAACTGCGGGCGCTGCTGGCGGAGTTGACCGAGGAGCCGGGGCGGCCGCCCGCCGCCCCGACCATCACCCAGCACGCCACCGCCTCCGGCAACGCCCGCGTCTACCAGGCCGGCGGCGACATGCGCATCGGCTGAGCGCCGGGCCGGCCGCCGTGGCGGTTCCCCGGGTCAGCTTCCGTACTGCTTGGTGTCCGGGTGCTCGACCAGCAGGACGTGGGCGTACTCCTCCGCCACCGGCCGGTGCCGCACGCCGCGCCGCACGACGAACAGTTCGCCGGCCCGCAGCGGGACCGGGTCCTGGCCCTCCAGCTCGATGCGGAGGCTGCCGTCCCAGCACAGGAACATCTCGTCCTCGTCGTGGTGGTGCCAGGGGAACGCGCCCTCGACCCGGGCCAGCCGTACCACGGTGGTGTCGTTCACCCGGGCCAGCTCGTGCTGCTGGAAGGGGCCGGGGAGCGCGGCGATCGCCTCGGGCACGGAGCGCGCGGCGGTGCCGGTGGGAGTGATGTCTGTCGTCATGACCCCGATCCTCACCCGCGTCGGGAGCGCCGCCCAGGGCCAATGCCGCAGAATTGGTTCGTCAACCGAGCCAATTCGAGCGTCGCGGAGGATCCGGACCATGCCCCTGACCCCGGCCGAGCTGGCCGACCGCCTGGGCCGCTGGTCCTCGGGGCGCGGCCCGCTCCACCTGCTGCTCGCCGCGCGGCTGCGGCGCCTCGTCGACGAGGGCGAGCTGCCGCCGGGCGCCGCCCTGCCGCCCGACCGTGCCCTGGCCGCCGCGCTCGCGGTCGGGCGCGGCACCGTCGTCGCCGCCTACGAGCACCTGCGCGTCGAGGGCCGCATCGTCCGCCGTCAGGGCAGCGGCACCCGGGTGGCGGGGCCCGCCAGGCCCGGGCCGCGCGAGACCACCGGCGCGCCGGTCTTCCTCCACCTGCTCGAACCCGACGACGACGTGATCCAGCTGGCCTGCGCCGCGCCCGTCGCGCCCCCGCCGGTGCTGCTGGCCGCCTACCAGCGGGCGCTGCCCCACCTGGCCACCGTCACCGACGACATCGGCTACCGCCCGACCGGCCACCCGCGGCTGCGGCGTGCCGTCGCCGAGTACTACGCGCGGCGCGGCCTGCCGACCGAGCCGGAGCAGATCGTGATCACCAACGGCGGCCAGCAGGCGCTCTCGCTGCTGGCCCGCGCCTTCGTGGAGCCGGGTGGCCGGGTGCTGGTCGAGGCGCCCACCTACCCGGGCGCGCTGGAGGCGTTCGGTGAGCAGGCCGCGCACGTCCGGGCGCTGCCGATCGGCCTCGACGGCTTCGAGTCGGCGGTCGCCGCCCCGGCCCGCCGGCCCGACCTCGCCTACCTGGTGTCCACCCACCACAACCCGACCGGGGCGGTCCTGCCGCCGCTCGTCCGCCGTCGACTGGCGCGGGCCGCGGCCGCCGCCGACGTGCCGCTCGTCGACGACGAGGTCCTCGCCCACCTGACCTTCCCGGGCCAGGAGACGCCACCCCCGCTGGCCGCCTACGCCGAGACCGGGACCGGGATCGTCACCGTCGGCTCGCTGAGCAAGAGCGTGTGGGGCGGGCTGCGCATCGGCTGGATCCGCGCCGCCCGGCCGGTCGTCGACCGACTGGCCCGGCTCCGCGCCGTCCACGACCTGGGCGGCAACGTGCCCGCGCAGCTCGCCGCCGCCGAACTGCTGCCGGATCTCGAGGAGCACTGCGCCCGGCTGGCCGCCGAGCGCCGCGACCGGCACGACCATCTGCGGGCCGAGCTGGCGCGGCTGCTGCCCGGGTGGCGGGTCCCGCCCGCCACCGGCGGCCAGACGCTGTGGGTGCGGTTGCCGCACGGCGACGGCGACTCCTTCGCCCAGGTGGCGCTGCGGCACGGCGTGGCCGTGGTCCCCGGCGCGGGCCTCGACGCCTCCGGCGGCAGCCGGCGGCAGCTGCGCCTGCACTCCTTCGCCCCGACCGACGTGCTGACCGAGGCGGTCCGCCGGCTGGCCGCCGCCTGGCGGGTCTACGGCGGCGACGGGGACGACGGGGACGACGCCCCCTCCCCGCGGGCGCTGGCCGTGTGACGCGGCCCGGTGGCCCCGTCAGTTTCGAGTGAGGCTCCCGGCGAGTGCCCGGCCGGCGTCGCGGGCGGCGGCGAGCGCCCGGGCGCGCTCCTCCTCGGCGAGGTCCCGCAGGTCCGCCATGGCGGGGGTGACGGCGGCGAGGGTGAGCTCCCGCTTGATGACGGTGAGCTCGGCCTGCCAGATGTCGGCGAGCACGCGCTCCAGGTACGGGGTGGAGTGGTCCCAGCCCTCGCGCGGCGTCCCGGGGCCGTAGCCGCCGCCGAGGGTGGTGACCAGCACGGTGGGGGTGCCGTTCAGCACCGGGGTGGTGGCGCCGGCGCCCGCGATGACGAGGTCCACCCAGGTCTTGAAGTGCTGCGAGACGCCGTAGTTGTACAGCGGCACGGCCAGGATCGCGGCGTCCGCGTCCTGGAGCTCCTGGGCCAGGGTCCCGCCCAGGGCGAGGGCGTCGCGCTGCTCCCGGGTGCGCTCCGCCTCGGCGGCGAAGGCCCCGACGGTGGCGGCCGCCCAGGCGTCGGCGGGCAGCGAGTCGACGCCGAGGTGGCGGCGGGTCACCGTGGCGTCCGGGTGCGCCGCGAGCCACTCGGCCTCGGCGACGTCGGCGATCTCGGCGCTGGCGGAGGTGCCGGGCAGGATGCTGGCGTCGAGGCGGAACAGGTTCATGGTCGGGTGTCTCCTCGCAGGTGAAAGGGGCCGTGGCGGCGCGGGACGGCCGCACGTTCGGCATAACCGGACTTTACCCCGCTTTCATTCCCGGGGGTAGGTTGAGCCTCGTGGACCGGTCACTCGTGCCCCTGGGAAAGCCGCGCGGCGAGCGCGCCGACGCCGCGCGCAACCGCGAGCACCTGCTGAGCACGGCCCGCGCGATGATCGCGGAGCACGGCGTGGAGAAGGTGACGATGGACGGCCTCGCCGAGCGCGCCGGCCTCGGCAAGGGCACCGTCTTCCGCCGCTTCGGCACCCGGGCCGGGATCTTCCGGGCGCTGCTCGACGACGACGAGCGGCGCTTCCAGGAACAGGTGCTCTCCGGCCCCCCGCCGCTCGGCCCCGGCGCCGACCCGGCGCAGCGGCTGATCGCCTACGGCCGCGCCCGCGTGCCCTTCCTCCTGGACCACCTCGCCATCGCGCGGGCCGCGATGGCGAGGAACGGGGGCTTCCCGAGCGACGCGGTGAGCTTGACCCGGCTGCACTTCCGCGTGCTGCTCGGCGAGGCCCGCGTCGAGTCGCCCAGCCTGGACGGCCTCGCGCTCCAGCTCACCGCCGCCCTGGAGGGCCCGCCGCTGCTGTACCTGAACCTGCCGGAGCTGAGCGCGCCCCCGGGACCGGAGGTCGGCCGCTCCCTCGTCGACAGCTGGCAGGCGCTGATCGAACGCGTCGTCTCGCGCTAGCGGGCCGGGCGCGCGGCGGCCTCACGTCTCCGGCGGGAACCAGGCCGTCAGGGTTCCCGGGGCGATCGGCAGCGAGACGTGCTCGTGCGCGATCAGCCACCCGCCGCCCCGACCGACGTGCTGACCGAGGCGGTCCGCCGGCTGGCCACGGCCTGGCGGGCCCACGGCGGCGGCGACGACCCGGGCCGGTCCCCCGCGTGCTGGCGGTGTGACGCCGCGACCCGGCGTCGACGAGGAGGCGCGGGGCGTCGGGCGGCCGGCTATCGAGGGGCGACGCCGTCCTGGAACTCGGTGAGCCAGGCCCTGAAGTCCGCCTCACCGTGGAGGAACGTCCCGGTTCCGGTCTTGAGATCGGCGCCGCCCAGGCGGTCCAGTGCGTTCCAGACCGTCTCGTCCTCCAACTCGGGGGCGTCGCCCTCCATGGTCGCCATCGCCCAGTCGGCCGTGTCGCCCGCCGATTCGGGGTCGGTGAGCAGTCGACGCAGTCGGTGTTCGATCTCGGCGCGCAGGTCCGTCACCCGTCGATGGTAGCGCCCGAGCCCGGGCCGTTCCTTCGCGCGGTGTTCAGAACGTGCCGGTGAAGTTTCCGTCGACGTCGAAGGTGTAGTGCACCTTCTCCCCGCCCGTGACATTGACATCCGGCCGGACGATCCGCACGTTGCCCTGTTGGTCCAGGGTCTCGTGCCAGATCCGTTTGGCTCCGGTGGCCGGGTCCCACTCCCTGACCATCCTGCGGCCCACCATCTCACCCGGGTTGCGGGCCTCGGCGATCCGCCCGTAGAAGCGGATGCGGCCGTTCTCCAGTTCCCGGTACCCGCCCTTCCCGTACTTCTTCGACTGCTTGTTGAACTCCCCCATCAGGGACGGGTCGAGTCCGTGCGGAGCAAGGCCCAGGGGGTCGCTCCACGTGTGGGGGTTGTGCGGGTAGGTGTAGTGGTTCGCCGCCGGACCGAGGCCGAGGGGGTCGGGGGAGGTGAACCGGGCGGTGCGCGGGTCGTAGTGCCGGAACAGGCTGTAGTGCCAACCGGTCTCGTCGTCCGCGTACTGGCCGGGGAAACGCAGCGGCGTGGCCGGCCGCTCGCCCCCGCCGCCCGGCACGTCGACACCCCAGACGGTGCGCCTGGCCCGCCACGCCGTGACACCGCCCTCTCCGACCAACTCCACCGGCCCGCCCACGAGGTCGGTGACGATGGCGTAGAAACGACGATCGACCTCGTGGTCGGTGAGGGACTCGGTCTGGGTGACCGGGTGGAGCCCCAGGTAGTCCCACGTCATCGTCGTCTCGGCGGTCGTCTGTTCGACGAGGCTCTCCTCGAGCCAGGAGAAGACGACCCGCTGACAGACCGTCCCGTCCTCGCGGCGCTGCTCCTTCTCGATCCGGCGACCCAACGGATCGTAGGCGTACTCCCAGCGGGCACCGTCAGGTGTGGTGACCGCCACCAGGTGGTCCTCGGCGTCCCACTCGTAACGCCAGGTGTCGGGCCTGCGCGACAGCCTGGCGCGTTGGCGCAGCACCACGCGGCCGGCGGCGTCGTACTCGTAGCGGGTGTGTCCGGCCCGGGCGACGCGGGAGCCGTCGTAGGCGCGCTCGCCGAGGGAGTCGGAGGGGGCCTCCTCGGGCCAGGTCCCCGTGACCTGGTTGCCGGCCGCGTCGTAGGCGTACCGCTCGGACCAGGCCGGGCCGTCGACGCCGGTGATGCGGCCCAGTGGGTCCAGCGCGTAGGAGAACCCGGCGGTCTCGTCCCGCGTCTCCCGGCGGGCACCGACCAGGTAGGCGTCGGGCCGGTACCGGTAGGTCGTGCGGTGGTGGGCGGTGGCGTCGGGGCCGACGGTTCGCTGTTCGGTCAGCCGACCGGCCAGGTCCCAGGAGCGGCTCAGCGTCACACAGTCGGAGACGTGCCGCGTGATCTCGCGCCCCACGGCGTCGTGTTGGAAGGTCAGCAGCCGGTCACCGCTGCTCAGCGATTCGGGACGGCCGGCGGCGTCGTAGCTCCACCGGCTCGACTGACCTGACGGGGTGGTGCGGGTCAGCACCCGCCCGAGGGGATCGAAGGTCCGGGTCACGGTGCGGTCGTCGATGGTCTCCGACACCAGGCGGCCCAGGACGTCCCACCGCCGTTCGAGCCTGCTGTCGGGGCCGGCCGCGTGCGTCAGCCGGCCCTCGGGGTCGTGGGCGTAGCTGGTGACCGCGCCGTCGAGTGTCTTGGCCACGATGCGCCCCATCGGGTCGCGCACGTAACCGACCCGCTGCCCCAGACTGTTGGTGCGCCCGACCAACTGTCCGACGGCGTCCAGCGTGTAGTGGACGACGCGCCCGTCGAAGTCGGACTCGCCGACCAGCCGACCGGCCGCGTCGTAGGTGTAGTCCCAGCTCCTGTCCAGCGCGTTGACCACCGTGACCAGGCGGAGTTCCGTGTCGCGGTGGAGTTCGAAACGCGAGCCGTCCGGATCCGTCTGGGCGCTCGGCAGGTCGAAGGGGCCGTACTCGAAGCGGGTGGTGTTCCCGTTCTCGTCGGTGTGGGCGAGGCAGTTGCCCTCACCGTCCCAGGCCCAACTCCGGGTGTTCCCGAGCGCGTCGACGCTGCGTGCCGGGTGACCCTCCCGCGTCCACTCCATCCGGACCGTGCCGCCCAACGGGTCCGTGACGGCCGTGACACGGCCCATCGGGTCGTACTCGTAGCTGGTGACCTGGCCCAGCGGATCGACCACGGCGGTCGGCAGGCCGGCCGCGTTGCGGCGGAACTCGGTGCGCCGGCCCAGCGCGTCGGTCAGTGCGACGACCGCGCCGTGTTCGTCGTAGACGTAGTGGGTGCGCTGACCGGCCGGGTCGAGCAGCACCGTCCGGTTGCCGGCCGCGTCATAGGCCTGGCGCCACACCGAGCCATCGGGCCTGACCACCTCGGTCGGCAGGTGCAGTTCGTTGTACTCGGCGCGGATCTCACCGCCGTCGGGACGCACGATCAGGCCGAGATCACCGGCCTCGTCCCACACGTGGCGGGTGGTGTGGCCGAGTGCGTCGGTGACGGTCAGGGCGCGGTCGTAGCGGTCCCACTCCTGGCCGGTGGTGTGGCCCAGCGGGTCGGTCCTGGAAACCAGTTGGAAGCTGTCGTTGAACTGGTAGAGCGTCTCGTGACCCCAGGGAGTCGGTGACGACCGTGCGATGGTTCTCCGGGTCGTAGGCGTACCCGTACTCGAGGGCGCGGTCGGTGCCGGTGGTGAAGACGCAGCGACCCGCGGGGTCGTACTCGTAGGAGTACCAGTAGCCGTTTCGGTCCTCCCAGCGAGACATCCGGAACTGGTCGTCGTAGAAGAACCTGACGGGTTGACCGGAGGAGTTGGTGATCTCGGCAAGGAGGCCCGCGGCGTCGTAGCCGTACGACAGGAGGGTGGGCTGATCGGGGTCGCTGAGCAGCCGCAGTGCCGTGATCCGGCCGTTCTCGGTGGTGATTCCGACGTGGTAGCCGCCGGAATGGTGGAGGTCGGTGGGGGCACCCTCCGCGTCGTAGGCGAGTTGGACGCGGTTGTCGTTGCGGTCGGTGATCGCGATGAGGGGCAACTCGCCGCCGGGACGGCCCGGAGTGGGGGCGAAGTGGAGAACCTCCCCTGTCTCCCCCTGGCAGATGCTCAGGGGCGCTTCGGGTTGGCCGTCCCATTCCAGGGTCCATCGAGGGCCCTCGACGGGGAGGACGGGCTGGCCCGGAATGGGCCTGGGGTAGAGCAGCGTCATGCCGTCGGCGGTCAGCAGCCGGGCGCCGTACTCGTCGAGGACGATGCGCTGGTCGAGGGTGGAGGCCCACGACGTGCCGAACCAACCGCCGTGCCGATAGGAGGAGATGTGGTGGCGCTCGACGATCAGCGGCAGTATGCCGGGGAGTTCGACGTCGACGGCGGACATCAGCAGCTCGCCGGTGGCGACGTCCACCGGGTCGCCGCAGGCGGTCCGGCCGTTCAACGGGATGCCCTCGCCCCGGGTGCGCCGGCCGAGGCCGAGCGCGCCCTGGCGTAGTCCGCGCAGTCCGGTGGAGCCGAGGGAGCGTGCGCCTCGGGCGAGGCCGCCGAGGGTGGTGAGGCCCTTCATGCCGGGGATGCAGTCGAGGGCGGCGAAGGCGACGTCCCAGAGGGAGGCGCGGCCGTTGGCGTAGTCGTAGAGGGTGTCGGCGAGGACGACGAGCGCGGCGGCCAGCACCACGAGGGCGATCGGCCCGCCGATGATCATGGCGACGATGCCGAGGACGGCGACGACGACCTTGCAGATCTCGACGATGGTGTCCCAGTTCTCGGACACCCAGTGGATCGCGTCCTCCCACCAGGAGCGGTTCTGGATGCCGGCGTCGGACGCATCGTCGATCTCGGACGCACAGGTGCGGGCGGCCTCCTCCCGCATCTCCTTGGCGTCCAGCGCAAGTTGGCGTGCCGCAGACAGCGCCTCCTCGGCGCTGTCGACCCGGGACTGGGCGGAACTGGCCGCGCTCTGGGCGGCGTTCGCGTCCCGGGTCGCGGCCCGGACCTCCGCTTCCGAGGGCGGCTCGACGCCCTCCCGCTCGCCCTCGCGCTCGATCCGCTCGGCCTCGTCCCCGGCCCGGGACACCCAGTCCTGCGCGTCGGACAACGCGGCCTGGGCGGTGGAGAGGTCGGCCTGTGCGCTGATCGCCCGGTCCAGGGCACGGTCGGCCATGCCCTGCGCGGTCTCCAGCTTCGGCCAGTACGTCTGCAGGGCCTGGGCCGCCATGTCGTACGACGTCTGGAGCTTCTGAAGATTGCCCGGCACGCCGTCGAACTCGCTGCGGAACGCCTCGGCCGAGAGACCGGCCCAGTCCATCACCGCCCGGTCCTCCGCCATGCCACGGATGCGGCCGAGCGCCTCGCCGACGTCGTCCGCGAAGGTTTGCAGTGAGTCGGCGAGGGTCCGCACCTCGTCCGGGTCGCCAGGTGTCGGATCCGACTCCATGTCCACCGGTGACCAGTCGGACGGGCGCGCCATGTTTCCCCCAAGTTCCCCGTTCCAGAATGCGCTTGAACGCTACAGAGGGGCCGCGTGGGCCGGCAACGCGCTGCGCGGATCGTCGGTTTCCGGGGTAGATCCATTATGCGAGTGCCCGGAGCGCCCTGTCACCGTTCGCCAGGACGATTTCTTGCCCTTCTATGCCTGTTTAGGGTTGCGAACGTCGAACCCGACACACATGGTGAGGAGGAGTCGAGCGTGGCACAGGACATCGCGGAACTGGCCGCGGAACTCACGGAGATGGCCGCGGCCGATCACCGGCTGGCGGTCCGCGGGCACAGCGAGGACCCCGCCGAGCAGTTGGCGTGGCGCCGGCTGACCGCGCGGCACGGCGACCGGCTCGGCGAGATCATGGACGCGCACGGCTGGCCGACGGCAGACACGGTCGGTGAGGAGGCAGCCCGCGCTGCCTGGCTGATCGCCCAGCACGCCGACCGGCAACTCGACGTCCAGCGCCGCGCCCTCCGTCTGCTGGAGCAGGCGGTCGCGGCGGGCTCGGCCAGCCCCCGTGACCTGGCGTTCCTCCGGGACCGCACGCTGGTCAACGAGGGACGCGAGCAGATCTACGGCACACAGATCGCCGGCGTGCGGGACGGGGCGCCGGTCCCGTGGCCCTGCGCCGAGCCCGAGCGGGTGGACGAACTGCGTGCGGAGGTCGGCATCGAACCCTTCGCCGAGTACGTGGCCAGGTACGCGATCGCCTGACGCCGAGGGCGCGCGGCGGCCAGTATGTGCGCGAATGCGACGTCGTCGCCGGTCGCGATGGTGAGGTCGTGGGGCTCCAGGGGGATGGGGCGGTCCACAGGTACGACGCGACAGCCCTCCGAAATGTCAGGTCCCGCCCTGGTCACCGGCCGTCGCGCCGGCGTACGCGGCCAGGCCCTCGACCATCCGCCGCATGAAGCGGGTCAGGTACCACCGCCAGAACGGCCCGGAGAGCGGCAGCTTCGGCTCGAAGACCGCCGACCAGGTGATGTCGGTGCCACCGTCCGACGCCTCGGCCAGCTCGACCGTGCCCCGGTAGCTCCGGAACGGGCCGCCGTTGTTCTCGTAGCCGAACCGCCGGTCGGCGACCAGTTCGACGACCGGCTCCCGGGAGATCGCCCGGCCGGTACGGAACACCCTGATGTCGCCGCCCCGTTGGGGCTCCGACGGGTCGCCGCCGCCCTCGATCTCGGCGGCGTCGATCGGCGACCAGACCGGCCAGGTCGCGGCGCGGACGAGCGCGGCGAACACGACGGCGCGGCCGGCGGTGGAGTGTGCGGTGACGGTGTAGCTGTGTGGCATCCCGCCACGCTAGGGTCGCCGCCGCCGGCGCGGCCATGCGCCCGATTGCCGACCTGTCGGTCACATCTTGCGGTAGGCCGAGGGCCGGACGCCGACGTGTTTCAGGAACGCCGAGGACAGGCTCCCGGGAGTGGAGAAGCCGCAGCGCTCGGCGACCCGCTGGACGGTGAGGTCGGTGCCGGCCAGCAGCCGCCGTGCCTCCTCGATCCGCAGCCGGGTCAGGTACCGGTGCGGCGTCTCGCCGGTGGCCTCCCGGAAGACGCGGATGAAGTGGTAGACGCTCAACCGGACTTCGGCCGCGAGCTCGGCGAGCGTCAGCGGGTCGGCGAGCCGCTCCCGCATGAGCGCGACGGCCCGGCGGACCGCCGCGTGTTCGCCCCCGGGCCGGGGCCCCTCCCGTCCCCGGCTCAACAGGTGCGTCACAAGGAAGGCCGCGGCGGACTCCCCGTACAGGTCTCCCGCCTCCCGGGCGCCCGGCAGCGCGCGCACCACCTGCTCGACGACCGCGTCGCCGCCGCCGAGGCCCGCCGCCATCGCCTCGAAGTCCGGTCCCGGTCCGCCCAGTTCGGCCGCCGTCCGCTCGACCACGGCCCGCGGCACGTGCACCTGGACGGTGCGCAGCGCCGACGCCGCGCGGTAGCTCCGCACGCTCGACCGGCCCGGCACCATGAGCTCCAACCGCCCCGACACCCAACGCCGCTTGGCCGCCCTGCCGCCGCCGTGCGTCGTCCGCATCACCGCCTCCCCGCCCGTGCAGAGCACGAGATGCAGATCGGCCACCCCGGGCAGCGGCAACGCCTCCGCCTCGGGCGCGTGCGCGAAACACTGCACCAGCACCGACCGCCACCCCGCGTCGCTCCAACTGCAGTAGGTGCGCCGCACGACCCCCGCCATGTCGAAACCGGCGTACGGCCGCAGGTCGAAGTCGGACGAGTCGAACACGGCACAACCCTACGGTCGGCGAGATGAGAGGGTGTGCGGCATGGCCGTCATCCACCGCACCGAACTCAGGCCGAGCAAGCTGGAACTCCTCGCCGCCTGGCTGCCCACCCGCACCTGGTACCACGGCGGCGCGGGCGAACCGACGTTGGCCAAGGCCGGCGGCTTTCGGCTGGACGACCCGGCGGGCGAGGTCGGGATCGAGTTCATGGTGGTCACCGACGCCTCGGCCGCGTATCTGGTGCCGCTCAGCTATCGCGGTGCCCCGCTCGACGGCGCGGAGGACGCCCTCGTCGGCACCATGGAACACGGGGTGTTGGGCCGCCGCTGGGCCTACGACGGCTGCCACGACCCGGTGCTCGTCGGCCAGTTGATGGCGCTGATCGAGGGGCGGGCCCAGGCGCAGGCCCAGAACGTCAGCGATACCCCCGACCGCGAGGTCGCCCGGGCCCACACCGGCACGGGCCCGGTCCCCACGGAGTTCACCGCCGTCGTCGACGACCGGGACGGCACCGAACTGCGCGCGGCCCACGACACGACGCTCCGCCTGCACCGCGCCCTGCGACCCGCCCCGGACGGCCGGGTCCTGCCCCCGTCGGGGGCCACCGGCCATGTCGCCGGCGCCTGGCGGACACCGGACGGCCCACGCGCCCGAGGACTGTTCGCCGTCCTGCGCACCGACGGCCGGTCGGCCGGGACGAGCCGCTGAACGACGAGCCGCGGGCCCGTACGCACACACAGGTGATCCGGCCTCTCGCCTATGGCCTCGTCCGAGGCGGCCGTGTTCCATCGGACTTCTCGGAACGATTCCCCTCGCCTGACGGAAGGACCTGATGAGCACCGACGCCGGTTCGCTGACCCCCCAGGACCTCGAGTTCCTCCGCCGCCCCCTGCACGGGTTCCTCTCCGTGGCCGGGGGGCCGACCCCGCCACAGCCCCGACCGGTGTGGTTCGAGGCCACCGCCGAGGGCACCGTCCAACTCTTCACGGCCCCGAACTCGCCCAAGATCCGGCGTCTGCGCCACGACCCCCGCGCCTCGCTCGTCGTCGCCGCCCCGGTCGGCGAACGCGAGCGCTGGATCGCGGTCGCCGGCCGCACGACGGTGGAATCCGACGGTGCACACGAGCTGTGCACCCGCCTGGCCGCCCGCTACTGGGACCTCGACGACCCGGTCCGCGCCGCCGAACTCACCGACATCCTGGCCGGCGACTGGGTGCGCCTCGTCATCCACCCGGAGAGCGTGAGCCGCTACACCAACTGACCACCGGGGACTGCCGCCCCCGGGGGCGCGGGGCAGGCAACCACGCGGCCGCCCATGCCGTCTCACCTGCCGACACGCGGGCGTACGTACTGTCGTTCGTCCACCGGGCACCGTTGCTGGAGGCACCCATGGCCGTGGTCGGCCTGTTCTGGATCACCGAGGACTCCGTGTACCTGGGCGCCGCGCCCGGCGGCACGGCGTCCGGGGTTCGGCTGACGGAGGATGGCGTCGAAGTCCTGGGCGAGGACCACGGCACGTCGTGGAGCTGGGGCGAGGTGCGGCGGATCGAGGTCCGTGACGTGCCGGTGCGGTCCGCCGCCCGCCGGTTCGTGTCCATGGCCTTCGACACGCTGTACACGGCGGTGACCGGCGACGGCGAGCTCCCGTTCGCCTACACGGTGGACGTGGAGACCGCCGACGGCACCGTCGAGGTGAGCGTCGTCTCGGCCATCACCGGCGGGATCTACACGCCCGACGAGTACGAACTCTCCCGCACCCTCCTCGGCCGACTTGTCGACGGCGGCGCGACCGTCGGTGACCTGCTGGCGTGGCGCCGTGACCACGCGACGGACGACACCCCGCCCCGCGAGGAGCGCGAAGCGCTGCTCCGGAAGTGGGCCGAAGGCGCCTAGGGATTCACGGCGTTGGGCATCCACGCCCGCAACGGCCGCTGGATCAGCTCCCGGTAGGAGTGGTGGGACGGGTGCCGCCCGGCGTGGTCGCGCACCCAGTGCGCGACCTGTTCCTCGTCGGCGAGGACGTCGGAGGCGTTCAGGCAGACGGCGCACTGGGCGCCGAAGACGGTCGGCTCGGCGTCGGGCTCGTCGTCGAGGGCGACGATCCACTCCTCGAACCGGTAGACGGAGCGGGTCACTTGGGGTCCCCGCCGTTCCTGCTCAAACGGTTCGCCTCGCTCCGGGCGTTGACCTCACGAAGCCGTTCACGCAGCCGATCGGCGGTGCTTTCATCCGGCTCAGGGGTTGTTGGCGTGTCGTTCATGGATGCGCTCCCCTCCACCTCGGCGCGATGGCAGAGCGCAACCGTATTGCTGCGCAGCGGAGCGTCGCAACTGTGTGTCGCGGCGGAGATGGGGAGATCCTGAGGTGGTTTCAGATGCGGCTGGCGAGCCGCCCCGTCTTGATCTCGTGGAGAAGCGCACGGAGTCGTGAACCATTCGTCGCGACCGTCACGTGCGGCGCATCGCTTTCACGTATCCGGAACAGGTTGTCGCTACGGGCCAGTTCGACACAATCCCCGTGTTCCGTCGAATAAGACGACTTCTGCCATTGCGTCTTGGACATATCCGCCTTCTCAGATGCTGCGGGCGATCTGCAGAATGAGATCGCGTGCCTCCTTGGGCTGGGTCGACAATTCTTGCACACGGTCAAGGATGGCACGATGATTCCTGAGGTGGACATCGGCGTCCAGCAGCACCGAGCCGTAGCCGGTGTCGAGTTGCACCGTGTCCAGCGCCGATACGGCGGCCGACGCGTAGAGGGTGGAAATTCCCCAGATCGGGAATGCGCCTGCGGAAAACGGCACGACACGCACGGTGACGTTGTCGCGTTCCGAGGCGTCCGCCAGGTATTCGAGCTGCCCCTGTGTGACCCTTCGGCCGCCGAACTGCATCCTCAGTGCCGCTTCGTGGACAAGGAACGTACAGTGCGGCGGGTCTTCCCTGTCCAGAATGTCGCGGCGTCTCATTCGATGCGACAGTCGGCGCCGAAGTTCGACCGGGGACAACTCGGGGACGGTCGTGGCGAATACGGTCCTGGCATATTCCTCGGTCTGCAACAGCCCGGGGATGTGGGTGACCTGCATGGAGCGCAGCGCCTTCGCATGGTGTTCGAGCTCCGCCAAGTCGAGCCATCCGGGCGGGAGCGTGCCGCGGTACTCCTCCCACCAGCCCTTGACGCGCTCGTCGGCCATCGTCGCCAGCGCGTCCACGTACTCCCTGTCCGGACAGGCGTAGGCGCGCGCGAAGGTCCGCACGCGCTCCGCGCTCACCCCGAAGCGACCGGACTCGGTGTTGCTGATGCGGGTGCGGTCCATGTCCAGTAAGGCCGCCGCCTCTCCGCCGTTCAGGCCGGCGCGTTCGCGCATCTTGCGCAGCTCCGCGCCGAGACGTCGCTGTCGTGCGGTCGGTGCTGACCTGGGTGGCATCCGGTTTCCCCTCCCTGTGTCCAGGCGCTTGCGCTGCGTACTCTTCCATGCCGGCCGCATCTTTCAAAGCTGCTCCCGGCGGAGTAGCAAATGTCTTCCGCTGTGACGTATGGTCGTCGCCGTCTCACGTTGGGTAAGTGGGCGAACCCGCTCCGCGCCCAACCGCGTTGGGAGGGATCCGTAACCATGACCACCGCCGTCGCCCGCTCCTACCACCTCACCGCGCCGAACGTCGTGGACACCCCGCGGCTCGCGCGGAACCACGTCGCCGAGCTGCTCACCCTCGCCGGGCACGGAGAGCTCGTGGAGACGGCGCGACTACTTGTCAGTGAGGCGGTAACGAACGTGTACCAACACACCGCCGTCGCGCGGCTCTCGATCCGTACCGACATCGGTTCGGCGCGGGTTCGGGTGGCCGTGAAGGACGCCGCGCCGCGCCGTTGGCCGGCTGTCAACGGCCTTGAGCCCGACGCCGAAAGCGGCCGTGGCCTGGCCCTTCTCGACATGCTCGCCGCCGCGTGGGGCGTGACCTACCACGGCGCTCCGCGCCCGGAGGCGAAGACGGTCTGGTTCGAACTCCGGTCCGGCGGGGGTTGCTAGCCTGCTGTCCTGTTCAGGACACACGGGGGAACGACATGAGTGGCATGCAGGGCTGGCCGGGCGCGGGTTACCCCCCGGCGCCCGGTCCTGGTGGTGGGCCGGGCAACACCGTCGACAACAGCGGTAAGCGGTTCGGGATATGGGCCGGCGTCATCGTGCTGACCGTGCTCGCCTCGTTCGGGCTGGCCGCCGCGACCGGCGCGGACGCCCGTGGCGGTGGGGCGAGCGCCGCGGGGCCTTCGGACCTGCCGACGTTCGACGGCGCGGGCGGCACGGACGGGCTCGAGGACCTGGAGGACTTCGAGATGCCGGACGACACCGGCCTCGGGGACGACACGAGCGGCGGCGGCCTCGACAGCGGCAGCGGCGGCGGTGGTCTGGACACCACGGAGCCCACGCCCGAGCAGCCGAGCGACCCGACGCTCGACGCCTTCCTCGCGGTGAGCCAGGGCGACTGCCTCGCCAACTGGATGACCGACGAGACCACTTGGACCTCCGACGTGCCCGAGGTGGTGAGCTGCGACGACGAGTCCGCCGCGCTGTACGTCTCGGGGACCAGCGAGTTCGCCGTCGACTGCCCGGCGGGGGCCGGTCAGTCCTACTTCAGCTACACGTCCTACGGCACCGAGGTGCAGAACATCTACCTCTGCGTGACGCGCCAGTTCGACGTAGGCCAGTGCTTCCTCGGCATGTCGGACGGCAGCGCCAACCTGCTGAGCTGGGTGGACTGCGAGGGGGAGATCGTGCCGCCCTACAGCCAGCTCTACAACGTCACCGCCGTCTACTCCGCGCCGGCCAACACCAATGGCGAGGAGTGCCGTTCGGCGTCCGGTGACAACTTCTGGTGGTGGACGCTCGACAACGACTCGGTGCTGCTGTGCGCCGTGGTCTACCGCTGAGTTCGGGGGAGATCCAGTGAGCAATCCGTACCAGGGGCCGCAGCCCAACCCGTACCAGCCGACCCAGCCGGCGATGCAGCCGGTGCAACCGCCCCAGCCGCAACCGCCGCAGCCGGGCTACGGCTACCCGCAACCGCCCCAGCCGGGGCCCCAGCCCGGCTACGGCTACCCGCAGCCGGCCCCGGCGCCCGGCACGCCGGGCGGCTGGCCGGTGCCGGCGCCGCGCAGCGGCAACCCGGGGCTCGCGGTCTTCCTGACGCTCGGCGCCACCCTGGCGTTGATCCTCGTCTACGGCTTCGTCACCGGCGCCGTCGTCGACTTCGACGCGCTGATCGAGGAGGCGATGCGCGAGGGCACCGACCCCGACGTCGCCCAACTCACCTGGCTCGCCGCGCTGCTCGGCGGCGTGATCGGGCTGCCGGCCGGCAGGTTCGCGCCGGGCCAGCAGGGGTTCTACTGGCTCGCCGGGGTGGCCGCGCTGGGCGCGGTGCTGGTGGGGGAGACCTTCGCCACCGCCGTCCTCGCCTCCGAGAGCACGGACGGGGCCAAGAGCGCCTTCGAGTTCTTCTTCGAGGACTTCGGCGACTGCTGGGACGGCTGGACCACCGACGCGCACGGGCTGACCTGGCTCTTCGTGGCCCTGGCGCCCGCCGCCGCGGTGTTCACGGGTTATCTGCTGGGGCAGACCAGGCGCCCCGCGTAGCCTGATCGCCATGAGCGCGAACGGGAGTACGAGTGAGGCCACCCGCGAGACCGTGCGGGCACTGCTGGGGCGGATGGGGGAGGGCGACCCGGCGCGGATCGCCGAGCTGTTCGCGGAGCCGGTCGACTGGAAGCTCGACTGGCCGGCGGAGGAGCACGGCCGGGCCGCCACCCCGTGGATCCGCGACCGCTCCACCCGGGCCGAGGTCGCCGACCACTTCCGCCAGCTCGGCGAGCACCACGTGCCGGGCGAGGCCGGCACGGTGATCGAGCGGATCCTGGTGGACGGCGCGGACGCCGTCGTCACCGGGGAGATCCGGTTGACGGCCAAGCCCACGGGCCGCCCCTACCGCTCCCGGTTCGCCCTCCACCTCACCGTCGAGGACGGCCTGGTCACCCGCTACCACGTCTACGAGGACAGCCTGGCCGTCGCCCGGGCCTTCCAGGCGTAGCCCTTTCAGTCGAGGACCGCGGTGGCCTCGATCTCCACCAGGTGCTCGGGCACGTCCAGCGCCGCGACCCCGAAGAGGGAGGCGGGCGGCACCGGGTCGACACCCAGCTTCGCGACCGCCCGCGCCCGGCCCTCCAGGAAGAGCGGCATCTTGTCCGGGGTCCAGTCGACGACGTACACGGTCAGCTTCGCCACGTCGTCGAAGGAGGCCCCGATCCCGGCCAGGGCGGTGCCCACGTTGAGGTAGCACCGCTCGACCTGGGCGGCGAGGTCGCCCTCGCCGACGGTCGTCGCGTCGGCGTCCCAGGACACCTGCCCGGCGATGAAGACCAGCCTCGATCCGCGCGCGATCGACACCTGCCGGTAGACGTCGATCTCCGGCAGTCCCTTCGGGTTCACCAGCGTGATGGCCATGGCGCGCTCCTCTTCCTTCACTCTCTTGTGGTTACTGGGAAACCGTAGGAGAGTGACCGCTGACATGGAAGAACGCACTTTTCGGTGACTGGGGAACCGCATGGTGACCAAGCAGTACACGGGCTCGGCCGACGACGCCGACCTGCGGCGCGCCGACTCGCTGGCGCGCGAGATCTTCTCGGACGTCGCCAACAAGTGGGCGCTGCTGATCATCGAGGCCCTCGGCGAGCGGACGCTGCGCTTCAGCGAGCTGCGGAACGAGGTCGAGGGCGTCAGCCACAAGATGCTCACCCAGAACCTCCGCATGCTGGAGCGCAACGGGTTGGTGGAGCGGACCGTGTATCCCACCGTGCCGCCGCGGGTCGACTACCGGCTGACGGAGGCGGGCCGGGGGCTGCGGAAGACGGTCGACGCGATGTGCGACTGGACCCACCGCTACCTCGGCCACATCGACGAGGCCCGCCGCCGCTTCGGCGGCTGACGAGGGCAGCGCCAGCCGGTCGGTGGAGGAGAACCGGCTCACACCCCCGGCAGCGGGTCCTGCTCGACGGGGCGCTCCGGCGGGCGCGGCGCCTGGCGGAGGGCGAGCTTGGCGCGGCAGTCCGGGCCGAGCCCCCACAGCCGCGCCTCGCGGCCGTGCAGCGGCCGGCCGCAGAGCCGGCAGGTGACGCGGGGCCGGCCGCCCTCGCCGGCCACGGCCGACGGCTCGTCCACGCCGGGTAGTTCCAGGTCCACCGCTTCCATGGGCACCGGTCTATCACTCGTCCTTCGGGGCGACCAGCGGGAAGAGCCGGGCGATCGCGGCGACCGGCGCGGCCGCCGCCGGCCGGCCGCGCCGGTCGGCGTAGGGCGCGAGGAGGGCGCGGATCTGCTCGCCGAGCCGGGCGAGCTCGTCCGGCGTGAGGTGGACCACGGCGGAGAACGCCTCGTCCCGCCGCCACTCCTCGGGCGCCGCCTCCCGGTGGGCGAGCCAGCGCTGGTAGCTCTCGTCCTCCAGGCCCCTGGCCAGCACCGCGAAGTCCTCGTCAGCCGGCTCCGCCGGGGCGCGCAGCCGCCATGGGCGGACCCGGCCGCCGCCGGGGTGCGGGGCCTCCTCGATCAGGCCGTGCCTGGCGAGCTGCCGCAGGTGGAAGGAGCAGAGGCCCGAGCTGTGGCCGAGCCGGCGCGCCGCCTCGGTCGAGGTGACGGTGCCGAGCTCGGCCAGCAGGTCGAGCAGCGCCCGCCGCACGGGGTGCGCCGCGAGGGAGGCGTCGGCCGGGCCCGCGGGGGACTCGTCTTCTTCGGTCACTTTGCAAAGTCTGGTACTTTGCAAAGCGCAGGGTCAAGTCCCGGGCCAAGTCCCGGAGCCCAGGAAGGAGTTGTCGCCATGGCCGCCGTGCTGGTCCAGGGGCAGCCCGTCGACACGTACCCCACGCCCTCGCCCGAGGCGGCGCGCGGGTCACTGCGGCGGATCACGGTGATCGGCGAGGAGGTGCTGCACCGGCCCTGCCGCGAGGTCACGGAGTTCGGCTCACCCGAGCTGGCCACGCTGGTGGACGACATGTTCGCCACCCTCGACGTCGCCGAGGGCGCCGGGCTCGCCGCCAACCAGGTGGGCGTCGACCTGCGGCTCTTCGTCTGGGACATGACGGACGAGTGGGGGGTGCGGCACGTCGGGCACCTCGCCAACCCGGTGCTGGACGAGGTCCCGGCCGAGCGGCGCACCCTGCTCGAGGAGCCCGAGGGGTGCCTCTCGGTGCCCGGGCCCTATGTGCCGCTGGCCCGCCCCGACCACGCCGTCGTGCGCGGCGTCGACATCGCGGGCCGGCCGCTGGTGATCGAGGGCCGCGGCTACTTCGCGCGCTGCCTCCAGCACGAGACCGACCACCTGAACGGGCGGCTCTACGTGGACCGGCTCGCGGCCCGCGAGCGGAAGGCCGCGCTGCGGGAGATGGGGTCCCTGCGGGACCAGGTCATCGCCCGCCGCGCGGCCCGGGCCGAACAGCGTGGAAAGCAGTGGGAAGAAGGAGAAGGAGAAGGAGAAGGGGTGAGCCGGCCGGTCACTCCTGGCCGACCGTGACCTCCTCGTCGTTGCGCAGCTGGTTCATCAGCGCCTCGGTCTGCTCCATGTCCCACTGCACCGCCGACTGCCCGTCGGGGGTCTGGAACCCGGGGTTGGCGATCGGGATGTTCATCCGGTTGGCGCCGCGCATGCCCCAGAACATGGAGCGCAGGTCCCACAGCGACATGTCCTCGTCGACGATCAGCGAGTCGAGCGACGCGTTGGCCACCGGGAAGAGGCGGAACGGGTTGAGCAGCGTGGCCGGCGAGGCGGCCTGGTCGGCGAGGGTGCCGAGGAACTCCTGCTGGTTCTGGGTGCGGCCCAGGTCGCCCTCGGCCTCCTGGTACCGCTGGCGGTTGAAGGCCAGGGCCTCGGCGCCGTTCATCTGCTGGCAGCCGGCCTCGAAGTTCGCGCCGGAGTTCTCGTCCTGTATCGCCTCGTCCAGGCACATCTCGACGCCGCCGAGGGCGTCCACCACGTTGGCGAAGCCGGCGAAGCCGATCTCGACGTAGTGGTCGATGCGGATGTCCAGGTTGTACTCGATGGTGCGGGTCAGCAGCCAGGGCCCCTCGATGGCGTAGGAGGCGTTGAGCTTCTGCTGCTGCTCGGGGATGCGGTTGCCGGACTCGGAGCCGGTGAACTCGGGGATGGTCACCCAGGAGTCACGGGGCAGGCTGACCATGGTGCTGCCGTTGCTGCCGACGTGCAGCAGCATCATCGTGTCGGTGCGCTTGCCCTCCACGCTGCCGGTGTGCAGGTCCTGCTGCTGCTCCTCGGAGAGCCCCTCGCGGCTGTCGGAGCCGACGATCAGGTAGTTGGTGCCCTCGCCGGCGGCCGGGCGGTCCTCGACCACCGAGAGGTCGACCTCGCGGCGGAGCTTGCCGTCCGCCCAGAAGTAGGTGGCGGTGGCGACCGTCACCAGCGCCAGCACCAGGGCGAGCGCCGTGTAGCCGATGCGGCGGCCCCAGCGGGGGCGGCCCGGCGGGCGCGAACCGTAGTCGTCGCCCGGCGGCGGGGGCGGGGGGCCCTGACGGCCGGCGCCCCGGTAGATCTGGCCCTCGTTGTATCCCGAGTCGTAGCCCGGGTCGTGCCCGCCGGCGTAGCCGGGGCCCTGGGCGGGCCCGGGGCCCGCCGGCTGGTACGCGTCGTGTTCGGGTGAGCGCTGGCGCGGGGGTCTCTGGACGTGCGGCATGACCCGCGCGCCCTCGGGCGTGGGGCGCCGGTTCCGGTTCTGGTCGTCGTCGGTCCATCCGTCGGGCCAGTCGCTCATAACACAGCAGTGTGCCTGGGTGAAGACGACCCGCGGGAGGTGGGGTGCGGACTGTGGCTGACCTGACACAAATGGTCGCCCTGGGTGTCCGCGCCGGTGCTGTCTAGTCTGAGAAGATGACCGATCTCCCCGGGAAGCCCACCGCGGCCTCGCGCACCACGCTCTCCCACATCATGTCGCCGAACGACGTCAACCTGCTCGGCACCGTGCACGGCGGCGTGATCATGAAGCTGGTGGACGACGCCGCCGGCGCCGTCGCGGGGCGGCACTCGGGCGGGCCCGCCGTCACGGCCTCGATGGACGAGATGGTCTTCCTCGAACCGGTCAGGGTGGGCGACCTGGTCCACGTGCACGCCCAGGTCAACTGGACAGGACGCACCTCGATGGAGATCGGCGTGAAGGTGCTCGCCGAGCGGTGGAACGAGTCGCGGCCCGCGAGCCGGGTCGCCACCGCCTACCTGGTGTTCACGGCCGTCGACGAGAACGGCAAGCCGCGCCCGGTGCCGCCGGTGATCCCGGAGAACGACCGCGACCGCGGCCGCTACCAGGAGGCGCAGATCCGCCGCACCCACCGGCTGGCGCGGCGCCGGGAGATCCAGGAGCTCCGCGACCGGGCGCGGGAGCGGCCGTAGGAGAAGGGCCCTGGCCGCCGGTCAGAGCCGGTCAGAGTCGGGCGATGCGGGCGTGCCGCTGGCGCGGGGCGCGGCGCGGCGGGACGACGCCGGCGAGCAGGATCAGGCGGGTGGCGCGGTACCGCTGGCCCGCGTAGGGGGCGAGCAGCTCCAGCATCCGCTCGTCGTCCGCGTCCCGCTCGCCGGCCAGCGCGTGGCCGACGACGCCGGGCAGGTGCAGGTCGCCGACGGTGACGGCGTCCGGGGCGCCGTTGCTGCGCTGCAGCGTCTCCGCCGCCGTCCACGGGCCGATGCCGGGCACGGCCTGGAGCCGGGCCAGCGCCTCGGGCAGCGGCATCGCGGCCGCCTCCTCCATCCGGCGCGCCACCCGCGCGGCGCGCACCACGGCCGCCGAGCGCTTGCCGTCCACCCCGGCCAGGTGCCACTCCCAGGACGGCAGCAGCACCCAGGTCCGCGGCTCGGGCGGCACACAGAGGCCCAGCTCGCCGCCAGGGCCGGGGGCCGGCTCGCCGAAGCGGCGCAGCAGCAGCCGCCAGGCGCGGTAGGCCTCCTCGGTGGTGACCCGCTGTTCGAGGATCGAGGGGATCAACGACTCCAGCACCAGGCCGGTGCGAACGAGCCGCAGCCCGCGGTGGCGGCGCAGCGACTCCGCGACCAGCGGGTGGTGGGCGACGAACGCGGCGGGGTCGTCGTCCGCGCCGAGCAGCGCGGGCAGCGTGTCGAGCGCCCAGTCGGCGCCGGGGCCCCAGGCGGTGGCGGCGAGGGCGCCGCCCGCCCCCTGGGCCAGCCGCAGGGTGGCCGGGCCGAGCGGGGTGCGGCTGGCGCGCCACAGCGTGCCGTCGGCGGCGGCTTGGAACGCCGGGTCGTAGGGACCGCGCCGCAGCACCATCAGACTGCGGCGCGGGTCGTACGGGCCCTGCGGGGTCCAGTCACGGTGCGGCACGACCGGCAGGCTACGCGACGTGCCCCGCCGGCCCGCCGTCCGGCTACCGACCCTGGAGTTCCGCGGCCGCCGAGCGGATGGTGGGGAGCTGGTCGTAGAGCTTGGCGCCGGGGCAGTCCGTGGCGTAGGCGTCCTGGTGCCCCGACACGTTGTCGAGCTTGACGGTGGTTCCGGACGGCCACTGGCCGCCGCTGCTCGTGCGGTTGCTGGCGCCGCTCGGGTCGCCGTCGTGCAGGCCGAGCTTCCAGGCGACCAGCCGGGAGAGCGCGTCGCGGGCCTCGGCGCTCACCCCGGTGTCGCTGTAGGTGCCGAGGACGGCCACGCCCGTGCTGTTGTGGTTGAAGCCGAGGGTGTGGGCGCCCTGCACGGGCTCGGCGACGCCGCCGGCGCGGCCCTCGTAGACGGTGCCGCACTTGTCGACGAAGAAGTTGTAGCCGACGTCCCGCCAGCCCTGACTCTCCACGTGATAGCGGTAGATGCCCCGGATGAGGGAGGGGGCCTCGGAGCAGGAGTAGTCGTTGCCGCCGCCCGTGTGGTGCACGAAGACGGTCGTGACGGTGTCCGTGTAGACGTAGCCGCTCTCCCGCAGGCTCTCGTCGGCGCCCCAGCCGGCGCGCGTCACGATCGGCGGTCGCGCCGCCTCGTGGGCGCCGGCGGCGGTGGCGGCGCGCGGCGTCAGGTCCTCGGCCCTGAGCCTGGCCCCGGAGCCGGGGACGTCCTCGGCGTCGTCGGCGCCCGAGGCATCGTCGGTGCCCGGGTCGACCAGTTCGAGGCGCAGCCCGGCGGGCAGCTCGTCGGCCGGCGCCTCGTCGTCGCCGGCGGCGGCCGGCAGGACCCGGACCTGGACGCCGTCCGACGGGCCGACCCACAGCGGCGCGGTGCCGCCCCGCAGCGTGCCGCCGGTCGCCTCGGCCGAGTCGGGGTCGGGGGCGTGGTCCGGTCCGACGGCGAGCCGCCGCCACTCGGACCAGTCGCCGGTGTCGGCGTCCCTGGTGCGCACCCGCACCTCGCCGTTCAGCGGGGCCGTGGGGTCCGTCCAGACCACGCCGAGCAGCGAGAACGGTTCGGTGCCGGTGGCCGGCAGGCCCTGGATGGGCGGCTGCTCAGGTTGCTCAGGCCGCTCGGGCCGCTCGGGCCGCTCGACGCCGCCGCCCTCGGGTTTCGGGCGGGCCTCCGGCGGCCGGGCGGGGCCGATCGCGGCCAGCGGCTCCAGGGCGAGCGACTGGCGGCCGCCGGCCGGCGGCGGCGCCGGGGCGGTGGACGGCTGTCCGGTGGCGAGGGCGGGCGCGGTGAGCAGGGCGGCCGAGCAGGCGGTTCCGATGATGGAGGCAAGCAGTGCACGCATGGCAACGATCTTGGGCATACCCCGACAGATCTGTCCATTCATGGAGTAATCGGATGAGCGCGAAGCGTGCCCGCGCCCACCCCTCGCGACCGCCGCCACCGCCCGCCGCGGCGCCCCGCCCCGGGGCTACCCTGGCGGCGTGAACACTGCCGACCGCACCCCCGCCGACCTGCTGCGTTCCGCCCTCGCCGCCGACCCGGGCCGGCCGCTGCTCACCTACTACGACGACGCCACGGGGGAGCGCGTCGAGCTGTCGGCCGCCACCCTCGCCAACTGGGTGGCCAAGACCGGCGGCCTGCTCCAGGACCAGCTCGGCATGGCGCGCGGCGAGCGGCTCGCCCTGCTGCTGCCCGCCCACTGGCAGACCGCCGTCTGGCTGCTGGCCGCCGCCGCCACCGGCGTCGTCGTCGAGATGGACGGCGACCCGGCCGAGGCCGACCTGGTGGTCGCCGGCCCCGACCGGCTGGAGGAGGCCCGCGCCTGCACGGGCGAGCGGATCGCGCTGGCGCTGCGCCCGCTCGGCGGCCGCTTCCCACAGCCGCCGGCCGGCTTCGCCGACTACGCCGTCGAGGTCCCGGCCCACCCCGACACCTTCGCCGCCTACGACCCGCCGGGGCCCGACGACCCCGCCCTCGTGGTGGCCGGCCGCGCCCTCACCGGCGGCGAGCTGCTCGCCGCCGCCCGCGCCGACGCGGCCGAGCGCGGCCTCGGGCCCGGCGCCCGGCTGATGTCGCTGGCCGGCTACGACAGCTGGGCCGGGCTCTCGGCCGGCCTCTACGCGCCGCTCGCCGCCGGCGGCTCCGTGGTGCTGTGCCGGAACGCCGACCGGCTCGACGCCGGGGCGCTCGCCGCGCGCCGGGAGAGTGAGCGCGTCACCCACTTCGCCGACTGACGGTGGCCGGGGCGCTCCGGCGCCCCCAGGATCGACACCATGAGGGTGCCGAGACAGCCCGCCTACCACGCGCCGGACCGCGCCGCGGAGCCCGAGTCCGCCTCCCGGGTGCCGCCCGCCGGTCGGCGCCGCCGGTGGTGGCGCCGGTCCTGGCGCCGCGTCAGGTTGCGCTGGGTCGCCGCGGCGCTGGCGCTGGTGGTGCTCGGCTCGGCCACCGCCGGCTGGTGCTACCTGCGCGGCCTGGACGGCAACATCGTCACCGACGTCACCACCGCCGACGAACTGGAGCGGCACCGCGCCGAGCGCCCGGCCCGCACCCCGGGCGAGGCGAAGAACATCCTGGTGATCGGCGTCGGCGAACGCAGCCCGGACACCGTCCTCCTCTTCCATCTGGCCGGCGACCGGCGCAGCGCCACCGCCGTCGCCCTGCCCCGCGCGCTCGCCGTCGACGTGCCGCGCTGCACCGGCGTCGACGGCACCGGCCTGGCCGCCCGCCGCGCCACCCTCGACGCCGCCTACGCCTCCGGCGGCGCCGCCTGCCTCATCCGCACCCTGGAGGGGGTCTCCGGCATCCGGGTCGACCACCACCTGATCGTCGACTACGTGGTGCTCGGCCAGCTCGCCGACGCCGTCGGCGGAGTCGAGCCCTGCACCCTGGACGCGCTGGCCAGAAAGATCGCCAGCAGCGGGCTGCTGCTCAACCCCGCCAAACTTTTGCCACTGCTTGACGACCTCACCTCATCCATCACATCCGACACGGAGCTCAACTCCCTCCGCGAGCTCTACGACCTGATGCGCGAGGTCCGCGCCGTCCCCCGCGACGAGCTGCGCTTCCTCACCGTTCCCACGGAAACGAGCGATCCCTCGACCCTCGCCGAGGCCGAGGCCGACGCCCTGTTCGCGCGGCTGCGCGAGGACCGGCCGGTGTCGAAGGAGGACGGCGGACCGCCGCTTGTGACCTCGGGCGACGCCGCGGCGAACACCATGTGCGAGTAAAGAGCAAGGCGATAAAACCGCAGAAAGGGGGAGTAGCAGGAGGTTTGGCGTCGCTGGCGCGGGTGGAATGCGTCACCGTCATCGCTACCCACGGAACCTGGGGGCTAGTGTGTGCCGTCTGATCCTTGAGCAGGCACACGGAGGGCGCACGGAAACGTGGACGCGCAGGGACGTGGGGGAGCGGGCGATATCGACCCCGCGGATCAGTGGGTACTCAACCCGGAGACCGGCAACTACGAGTTGCGTCTCCCGGGCGCCCGGCAGCCCGGGCAGGCCCGGGGGAGCGCCGGGTCGGCGGCCGACAGCGGAACGCGCCCCCCGCGTAACGCTCCGCCACGACAGCGTCGCGCCCCGTCCGCGCCCGGCGACCGGGCCCGGCCCGGGACCGGCGACAAGCCGGTGCCCGGTCAGCGGGACCGCCGCGCGCCCGTCAACCGCCGCAAGGGCAAGGGGACCAAGAAGAAGCGCAGCCGCGGCCGGCGGATCCTGACCTGGGCGGGCGGCGCGCTCGCCATGGTCGTGCTGGTCGCGGCGCTCGGCGCCTGGTACTGGTGGGAGCGGCTCAACGGCAACCTGACGCGCGTCGACGCGGGCGTCAGCGCCGACTACGGCGACGGCGACCCGGTCAACATCCTCTTCATCGGCACCGACAGCCGCTCAGGCGAGGGCAACGACTCGTACGGCGGCGAGGCCAGCGAGGGCAACGACACCACGATCCTGATGCACTTCTCGGCCGACCGCGAGCACGCGACCGGGCTGAGCATCCCGCGCGACATGATCACCGACATCCCGGAGTGCGAGGTCACCCACGAGGACGGCACCACGGAGACCATCCCCGCCTCCGAGGGCGTGCGGTTCAACCAGTCG
Organism: Streptomyces millisiae; assembly: GCF_031845425.1. Taxonomy (NCBI): domain Bacteria; kingdom Bacillati; phylum Actinomycetota; class Actinomycetes; order Kitasatosporales; family Streptomycetaceae; genus Streptomyces; species Streptomyces millisiae. The sequence continues at coordinate 23,959 of NZ_JAVREM010000046.1, read as the reverse complement.
ATGGGCGCCATGGGCCGCGACCCGAGCTGCGTGGTGAACTCCGTCCAGGAGATGACCGGCGTCACGATCAACCACCTGATCATGGCCGACTTCAACGCCGTCAAGGACATCTCGACGGCGGTGGGCGGGGTGCCGATCTGCCTTGAGGAGCCCATCGACGACCCCAAGTCGGGCCTGAGCCTGCCCGAGGGCGAGCACGTCGTGGAGGGCGAGGACGCGCTGTCCTTCGTCCGCACCCGCTACGGCGTCGGCAACGGCGGCGACCTGGACCGGATCAAGCTCCAGCAGCAGTTCGTCGCCTCGATGGCCCGGCAGATCACCGACGGCGGGATCCTCTCCAGCCCGACCCGGCTGCTCGAACTGGCCGAGGTCGCCACCAGCGCGCTCACCGTCGACGACGAGATCGAGAACGTCAACGACCTGCGGCTGCTCGCCCAGGACCTGGGCCGGGTCTCGATGTCCGACATGAACTTCGTGACCGTGCCCGTCGTCGACAACCCGGACGAGCCGGAGGACGCCCGCGCCACCGTCGTCCTCGACGAGGCCCGCGCCGCGCCGATCTTCCGGATGATCCAGGAGGACATCGACCCGAACCAGGCCGAGGAGGACGCCGCGGCCGAGGAGGAGCAGGCCGAGGCCGTCGAGCCGGCGCCGGCCGCCGAGGTCCGGGTCGACGTCTACAACGGCGGCGACGTGCTGGGCGCGGCCCAACAGACCCTGGAGTGGCTGCAGAACGTCCAGGGCATGCCGCTGACCACCAACAAGAGCAACGCCCCGGAGTCGCAGGAGACGACGACTCTGGAGTACGGTGCCGACCAGGCCGACCAGGCCGCCACGCTCGCCGAGGTCATGGGCCTCCCGGACTCGGCGCTCCAGCAGGTCGACGAGGACCGGGGCGATGAGCCCATGGTGCTCGTCCTAGGGAACGACTTCCGTGGCGCGGGCCAGCCCATCGAGGTTCCGGCGGAGCTGCCGGAGGATGTCGACAGCATCACGGCGGACGACGAGAGCGTCTGCGCCAGTTGAACCGGGCCAACCGGCCTGGGCGGCCTGACCTCCGCCCGGCCGGGTGGAGCCGATGACAGTGGAAGTGGGGGATCCCGTGCGGAGGAGTGGGATACGCGACGGGGGTGGCGGTCCGGCCGCGGAGGGCGGCCGTGACGAGGGCACGGTCCCGCTGCCGCGCGCCGAGCCGGCCGCGACGACCGAGGCCGAGGCCGAGGCCAAGCCGGGTTCACCGGCCGGCGGCGGGCGCGCCGAGACGCGCCGCGCCCGCAAGAAGGCCAAGCCGCGCTGGCGCCGCGTCCTGCTGTGGACCTCGGGGTCGCTCGCCTTCCTGGTGCTGGCGGCCGCGGCCGCCGTCTACTTCTACATCGAGCACCTCAACGGCAACATCGAGTCCGACGAGCTGAACCTCGGCAACAACCGGCTCGAACGCTCCCAGCCCAACGCCGACGGCCAGGTCCCGCTGAACATCCTGCTGCTCGGCTCGGACTCCCGGGAGGGCGCCAACCAGGAGCTCGGCGGCGGCAGCGAGGGCGGCGAGCGCGCCGACGTGCAGCTGCTGATGCACGCCTCGGCCGACCGCAGCAACATCACGCTGATCAGCGTGCCGCGCGACACCGTGGTCGACATCCCCGAGTGCACCGACCCGGAGACCGGCGAGGTCTACCCGGAGACCAGGGATCGGATCAACTCCTCGCTCGGCCACGGCGGGCCCGGCTGCGTGGTCGCCACCTGGGAGGAGATGACCGGCATCCCGATCGACCACTTCATGATGCTGGACTTCCAGGGCGTCGTCAGCATGGCCGACGCGGTGGGCGGCGTGCCGGTCTGCGTGCAGCAGAACATCCAGGACCCCGAGTCGCACCTGCGGCTGCCGGCCGGCGAGAACATCGTGGAGGGCGAGGACGCCCTCAGGTGGCTCCGCACCCGGCACGCCTTCGGCGACGGCAGCGACGTCGGCCGCACCAGGGCCCAGCAGATGTACCTGAGCAACATGGCCGACGAGCTGCAGAACAGCACCTCGCTGACCAACCCGACCGAGCTGATGGACCTGGCCGAGGCCGCCACCAACGCGCTCACCGTGGACAACGGCCTGGCCAGCGTCCAGGACCTCTACGGCCTGGGCGAGGACCTCCGCTCGGTGCCCGGCGACCGGATCAACTCCATCACCATGCCGTGGCTGCCCGACCCGGCGAACCCGGACGTCACGGTGGTCCCCGACCCGGCCGAGTCCGAGGAACTGTTCGCCCTGGTCAGGGACGACATCGCGCTGGACGACCAGGACGCCGCGCCCGCCGAGGAGGACGAGGGCGAGTCCGCCTCGCCCGAGGCCACCGCGGACCCGCCGGCGGAGGTCCCCGTCACGGTGCGCAACGGTACCGGGGACGTCGCCACGGGCGAGCCGCCCGTGGACGGCAGGGCCAGCGACATCACGGAGGCACTGGTGGCCCAGGGGTACACCGGCGCCACCACCGACCCCGTCCCCGAGCCGCAGGCGAGCTCGCAGCTGCTGTACCAGGAGGAGGCCGACCGGGCCAACGCGGAGGCCCTCGCCGAGGCGCTCGGCCTGCCCCACTCGGTGGTCCGGATCTCCCCGAGCGCCGACGGGATCACCCTGATCGTCGGCAACGACTGGCGGGAGGGCACCGGCTACCAGGAGCCGACGCCCGACGAGAGCGCGGAGGGCGGCTCGGACTCGGGCTCGGACGCCGGTGGCGAGGAGCAGGCCGTCGACGACGAGGCCATCCTCTTCGGCGACCAGGAGGACTGCATGGAGGTCAACCCGCTCCCGCAGTACACCTGGTAGCCGGGCCCGCCGTCAGGACTCCGCGGCAACCGGCTCGCGGCGCGAGGCGATGACGTGCCGGGCCAGCTTCCTGGGGCTGGTGAGGAAGCCCCAGCCCCAGGAGAGGTGCATGGTGGCGAGCGCCAGCGGGATCCTGATCCGCGCGCCGAGGCCGAGGCCCCTGCCCGCCGGCACCGAGCCCAGCGTGATCGCCGCCAGGTAGCCGCCGGGGACCAGCAGCGCCCACGGGGTCAGCACCGCGCCGGCCACCAGGCCGGCCGCGATCGCCACCAGCGCCACCGGCGGCGCCAGGTAGCGCGGGTTGATCGACCCGGCGTGGTAGCGGGCGACCACGTGCCGCCAGCGGCCGTAGTTGCGGTACTGCTTGGCGAGCGCCGCGACCGAGGGCCGGGGCCGGTAGGAGACCAGCAGCTCGGGCGAGAACCAGATCAGCCCGCCGGCCTGCCGGATGCGGTAGTTGAGCTCCCAGTCCTGGGCCCTGATGAACTCCTCGTTGTAGCCGCCCTGCCGCTCCAGCACCTCGCGCCGGAACACGCCCAGGTAGACGGTCTCGGCCTCGCCGGCCGCGCCGCCCGTGTGGAAGGCCGCGTTGCCGACGCCGATCTTCGAGGTCATCGCGGCGGCCACCGCGCGCTCCCAGTCGTTCTCGCCCTCGGCGTGCATGATGCCGCCGACGTTGGCCGCGCCCGTCTCGTGCAGCAGCCGCACGGCGGTGGCGATGTAGCCGGGCGAGAGCATGCCGTGCCCGTCCACCCTGACCACCACCGGGTGCGAGGACGCCCGGATCGCGGCGTTGAGGCCGGCGGGCGTCCGTCCCGTCGGGTTGGGGACGGTGCGCACCCGGTCGTCCTGCGCGACCAGCTCGGCGGCGATCTCGTCCGTCCGGTCGGTCGACGGGCCGAGCGCGATCACGACCTCGATCTCGCCCGGGTACTCCTGCTCGAGAATGTGCCGGACCGAACTGCGCAGGTGCCGCTCCTCGTTGAGCACCGGCATGATCACGGACACGGCGGGGGTCGGAATGCTGGTCACCGGCTCACGTTACCGCGAACGGGGGACCCCGGAGCGCGCCGGGCCCAGGTCGAAGATCGTATGGACATACGGTGAGCTCGGGAGGTGCCCAGGATGCCCGCGACCACGCCACGCCCCGCACGCCACCGAGGATTCGTCAGCCGCTGGGTCCTGCGACTCGCGGCCGCACTCGCCGCCATGGTGCTCCTGACCAGCGGCGTCGGCCACGCGATGGTCGACTCCGTGGCCGGCGCCGTGCGGCGGGTCGACCCGTTCCAGGGCCTCAGGGACCGCCCGGACGCCGGGCGCGGCCTCAACATCCTGCTGATCGGGACGGACTCCCGGGAGGGACTGACCGAGGAGCAGCGCCGCCGCTACCACGTCGGCGACGTGGGCTGCCACTGCGCCGACGCCGTCATGCTGCTCCACCTCTCCGAGTCCCGCGACCGGATGACCGTGGTCAGCCTGCCCCGCGACACCTACGCCAAGCTGCCCGCCCACGACCTGGTGCTCTCCGAGGGCCACCACGAGGGGCACGCCGACAAGCTCAACGCCGCCCTCTCGCACGGCGGCCCGCCGCTGATGGTGCGCACTGTGGAGTCGCTGACCGGGCTGCGCGTCGACCACTACCTGGAGGTCGACTTCGGCAGCTTCGTGCGGGCGGTGGACGAGGTCGGCGGCGTCGAGGTGTGCAGCGCCGAGCCGCTGAAGGACGAGCACTCGGGCCTCGACATCCCCGCGGGACGCACCATGCTCGACGGAGTCGGCGCGCTCTCCTACGTCCGCGCCCGCCATCTGGACGGCGGCTCCGACGTCCACCGGATGGAGCGGCAGCAGGAGTTCCTCGCCGCCTTCCTCGACCGGGCCATCAACGACCGGGTGCTGTTCAACCCGGCCCGGCTCGGCGGCACCGTCGACGCGCTCGTCGACTCGGTCGCCGCCGACCCGGGGTTCGGGGCCGAGGAGATGCTGGAACTGGCCAGCCTGATGCGGGAGTTCGACCCGGCCAACGTCGAGTTCGGCTCGGTGCCGCTCGCCGACGACGCCCGCGAGGTCGAGGGGCTCGGCTCCACGGTCATCTGGGACCGCCCCGAGTCCGACCGCCTCTTCGGCGCGCTGCGACTCGACGAACCGGTGCCGGCCCTCACCGACGCCGGCCCCGCCGGGGCCGCCCCGGCCCCGAGCCGGTCCCAGGCGGACTGCTGACTTCACGTCCGCTGGTCAGCGGCGATGCCGCAGGCGCGGCGCCGTGCGCCGGCAGCCCGCCGGCACGGCGATCGGGCCGGCTCCGCGGACCTACCCGCGTCAGCCGGGTGCGGCGGGCCCCGGCCGCGCCGGCCTATCGAACCTCGATGAACGCGTCGGCATCCCGCGGTTGCCGGGCCCGCGGCGGAGCCGCCGCGTGGCCGACGGCGACGGCGCCCATCGGGTCCCAGTCGTCCGGCAGGGACAGCTCGGCGCGGACCACGTCGCGGCAGAACATCGTGGAGGAGACCCACGCCGAGCCGAGCCCCTCGCCGGCCAGCGCGACCAGCAGGTTCTGCACGCCGGCGCCCGTCGCCACCACGAACATCTCGCGCTCGGCCGTGGAGCGCCGCTCGTCCGGGTAGTCGTGGGAGCCGTCCATCACCAGGCACGGCACCACCAGGTAGGGCGCGCCCCGCAGCACCTCGCCGCGCCGCACCCGGCGCGCGATCGACTCCTCGGACCTGCCGTCCCGCCGCAGGTCGGCGATCCACGCCTCGCGCATCGCGTCGAGCAGCCGGGTCCGGCTCTCCGCTGACTCCAGCAGCACGAACCGCCAGGGCGTGGTGTGGTGCGGGGCCGGTGCCGTCACCGCCGCCGCCACGGCCCGCCGCACCGCCGCCGGGTCCACGGGCTCCGCCGTGAACTCCCGCACCGTGCGCCGCAGCGTCACCGCCTCCCGCACCGCCTCGGACGTGCCGAGCCGGAACATGTCGGAGGCCGCGTCGCGCAGCAGGTCCCGCGCCGTGGCCGGCCCCTCGCCCACCAGCCGGCCGAGGCCGCGGACGACGGCCACCGGCAGCCCGGCCGTCTTGCCCTTCACCAGCTCGGCCGCGGCGGCCAGCTCGTCCCCGACCGCGGTGACCGTGGCGCCCAGCGCGTTGCCGTGCGGGTCGACCGTGCCCCGCAGGTCCTCCAGGACGGCGAGCCCCGCCGCGCCGATGGCCACGTCGGTCTGCCCCTCGCGCCACGGCCGGCCGAAGGTGTCCGTGACCAGCACCCCGACGTCGACGCCGAGCAGCTCCCGCAGCCCGCGCCTGATCCCGGCCGCCGAGGCGTCCGGGTCCTTGGGCAGCAACAGCACCGTGCCGGCCGGGGTGTTGGAGGCGTCCACGCCGGCCGCCGCCATCACGAAGCCGTGCCGCGACTCGACGATCCTGGTGCCACCGCGCCTGGCCACCACCCGGACGGCCTCCTCGTCGATGGCCGCCTCCCGGTCGTCCGCCCGGCGGACCCGGCCCTCGGCCTTGCTGACGATCTTGGAGGTGACGACGACCACGTCGCCGTCCAGCAGCCCGGACGCGCCGGCCGTCGACGCGGCCGTGGCGATCAGCTTGGCCAGGTCGTCGCCCGTGGCCACCTCGGGCATGCCCGGCAGCGCCCACACGTGGAACGAGGGGAGTTCGGCACCGGTGCTCACGCCGCCCTGACCTCCTCGGCGAGGTCGAGCGCCGCGGTGGCCATGGCCGCCGCCGCGTCGACGTCCGTCATCATCAGCGGCACCGCCCGGCAGCGGATGCCGTCGTCCTCCACCGCCTTGACCACGTGCGCGTCCACGGTGTCCACCAGCCAGCCGTCGAGCAGCCCCGAGCCGTAGTGCCGGGCGACCGCCGCCGCGGTGGCCTCGACGCCGACGGCCGCGAGCACCTTGTCCGCCATGCCCCGAACCGGCGCGTCGCCGACGATCGGCGAGAGGCCGACGACGGGCACCCCGGCCTCCGCGATGCCCTCCCGCATGCCGGGCACGGCCAGGATGGTGCCCACGCTGACCACCGGGTTGGACGGCGGGAAGAGGATGACGTCCGCGGCCTCGATGGACCGCAGCACGCCGGGCGCCGGTTTGGCCTGCTCGGCCCCGACCGGCACCACCGCGTGCGCGGGGACGGCGGCCCGCAGGCGCACCCAGTACTCCTGGAAGTGCACCGCCTTGCGGCCGCCGACCCCGTCGTCGATCAGCACGTGGGTCTCGACCCGGTCGTCCGTCATCGGCAGCAGCCGGACGCCCGGCCGCCACCGCTGGCACAGCGCCTCGGTGACCGCGCTGAGCGGGTAGCCGGCCTCCATCATCTGGGTGCGCACGATGTGGGTCGCGAAGTCCCGGTCGCCCAGGCCGAACCACTCGGGCCCGACGCCGTAGGCGGCCAGCTCCTCCTTGACCGTGAACGTCTCGTCCGCGCGGCCCCAGCCCTGCCCCTCGTGGATGCCGCCGCCCAGCGTGTACATCACGGTGTCGAGGTCGGGGCAGACCTTGAGGCCGAACAGGTGGATGTCGTCTCCGGTGTTGCCGATGACGGTGATGTCCGCGTCGGGGGCGGCCCGCTTCAGCCCGCGCAGGAAGCGGGCGCCGCCGATGCCGCCGGACAGAACCACGATGCGTCGCATGCCCGCCAGTCTGTCAGCAGGCCAGGACGTCGCGCGGCACGGGTGCGGAACGGGCCCGCGGGTGCATCCGCATCTGGGTGAGCCCCGGGAAGTAGACGTGCAGGCTGACGGCCGGTTCGAGCGAGGCGTTGACGACCTCGTGCACGAAGCCGGGCGCGAGCACCCGCAGCGAGCCGGGGGTGAGCACCCGGCCGGTGGACCCGGCGGGCCCCTCCGTCGTCTCGGTCAACGCGCCGGCCAGCACGCCGTAGACGCCGCTCGACCCGCCGTGGTCGTGTCGCCCACTGCCCTGCCCCGGCACCCAGCTCAGCAGCCACACCTCGTACCCGGGACCGGTGCGCAGCCGGTGGTACCAGCGGCTGCTCGGGTCGTACCGCACCAGGGGCGCCCAACACTCCCGGTCCCCGGCCAGCGCGGTGGCCAGGGCGGCGAACTCCGCCACGGTGGCGGGGTGCTCGGGGGCGGGCGGCAGCAGATGCGGGATCGCCAGCGGATCGCCGGCGATTGCGTTGTCGTTGTCCATGGGGTCTGGGATGTGCCTCGGAGAGCTCGGTTGGTCGAAGTCGGACTCGAAGGATGCCCTACTGGAACGGTCCGGCCGCGCCGACGTCAACTGAACGCGCGACCGGGGCCATTGTTTCATCACTTCCGGTCGCCGAGGACGCGGAATGGTTTATGGACGGGGTCGCCCGGACAGGTGCCGCGTTGCCCATCCGTGATCCCACTGTGATCTCCGTCGCTGGCGTCCGCCGGTCGCAACAAATCCGGTGGCTCGTTCGTCCTACCCCGTACACGCGAGGCGCGGCGGAGGGAGAACGAGGGATACGGCCGGTGCGGGCGGGTGAACGCGCATAATTTGTGGCGATTTGAACACTTTCCGTATGGCTGTGGTGCCACAGGGTGAATCATCGGGTGAATGGCAGATCGTGGCTTGTCCACGCGGAGCTCGCGCTTGTAATTTCACTCATGTCGTTCGAGCGGTATCGATAACGACGGCATCACGGGGACGCAAAGAAGACGAGGGGCGCGCATATGACCGAGCTGTTCCAGCAACTGCTGGTCGACGAGGCGGACGAAGAACTCGGCTGGCAGGAGCGCGCGCTGTGCGCCCAGACCGACCCGGAGTCCTTCTTCCCCGAGAAGGGCGGATCCACACGCGAGGCCAAGAAGGTCTGCCTCGCCTGCGAGGTCCGCTCCGAATGTCTCGAATACGCCCTGGCCAACGACGAACGCTTCGGAATCTGGGGCGGATTGTCCGAGCGTGAACGCCGCCGCCTGAAGAAGGCCGCCGTCTGACGGCCGTTTGACGACCGTTCGACGAGCCTCCGGCGGACCGAGGGGCCCGGACACTCCCAGCCGCTAGTGTGGTGCGACGTCCACCACCGTCCAGCGAACCGGGGTCCGCACCTCGATGTCCGTGCAAAGTCATCCTGAATTCCCCCAGCACGTCGTCACGGCGGTGCTCGTCTCGCACGACGGCGAACGCTGGCTCCCCGAGGTGCTTGCGGGCCTGCTCGGCCAGGACCGCCCGGTCCAGGACGTCATCGCCGCCGACACCGGCAGCGCCGACTCCTCGGCCACCCTGGTCAGCGATGCCTTCGGCCCCGAGCGCGTGCTCCACCTCGCCCGCCGCACCGGCTTCGGTGCCGCCGTCGCCGAGGCGGCGCGCACGGCACCCGTGCTCACCCCGGACGACCTGCCCTACCTGAAGCGGCCGAACGCCTGGGACCCCATCACCCGGACGTGGAACAACGACGTCTACGACCTGCCCGAACTCCCGCACGGGGAACCGGTGCACTGGCTGTGGCTGCTCCACGACGACGCGGCCCCCGCGCCCGACGCGCTCCTCGAACTGCTGCGCCAGGCCGACGCCAGCCCGTCCGCCGCCGTGATCGGCGCCAAGCTCCGCGGCTGGTACGACCGCAGGCAGCTGCTCGAGATCGGCGTCTCCATCGCCAACAGCGGCCGCCGCTGGACCGGACTCGACCGCCGCGAGCAGGACCAGGGCCAACACGACCAGGTCAGGCCGGTCCTCTCGGTCTCCACCGCCGGCATGCTCATCAGGCGCGACGTCTTCGACCGGCTCGGCGGCTTCGACAAGCGCCTGCCGCTGATGCGCGACGACGTCGACCTCTGCTGGCGCGCCCAGGCCGCGGGGCACCGGGTGCTGATCGCGCCCGGCGCCGTCCTGCGGCACGCCGAGGCCGCCTCCCGCGAGCGCCGCACCATCGACTGCGGCGGCCGGCTCGGCGGCAGCCCGCACCGCGTCGACAAGGCCGCCGCCACCTACACGCTGCTCGTCAACGCCCGTACCGCCGTGCTGCCCTGGGTCCTCTTCAGGCTCGTCCTCGGCACCCTGCTGCGGGTCCTCGGCTACCTCGTCGGCAAGCTCCCGGGGCGCGCCCTGGACGAGGCCGCCGGGCTGCTCTCCACCCTGCTGGTGCCGGGACGCGTCCTCGGCGCCCGGCGCCGCCGTCGCGGCATCGTCGACCCGGGCAGCGACCCCAAGGAGCTCCGCCCCTACTTCCCGCCGGCCGGCGCCACCGTCCGCGCCACCGTCGAACAGGTCGTCAGCAACTTCTCTGGCCGCTCGGAGCCCGCCGCCTCCTCCGGCGGGCGGCACGGCGTCGTCGAGTCCGGGCCGACCGACGACGAGGCGGACTCCCTGGAGATCGAGCAGTTCGCCCGGGTCAAGCGGCTCGCCCGCCGCCCAGGACCCATGCTCTTCCTGGTCCTCTTCCTCGCCTCGCTGCTCGCCTGCCGCGAACTGCTCGGCTCCGGCGCCCTCACCGGCGGCGCCCTGCTGCCCGCGCCCGGCGAGGCCGGCGCCCTGTGGGACCGCTACCTGGAGACCTGGCAGCCCGTCGGCACCGGCGGCGACGCCTCGGCCCCGCCCTACCTCGGCCTGCTCGCGCTCCTCTCCAGCCTGCTGTTCGGCAGCCCCGGGCTCGCCATGTCGCTGCTGCTGGTCGCCTCCGTGCCGCTCGCCGGCCTCAGCGCCTACCTCAGCTCGACGCCGCTGGTGATGTCCCGGCTGCTGCGCGCCTGGGCCAGCGTCGCCTACGCCTTCCTGCCCGCCGTCACCGGCGCCCTGGCCGCCGGCCGGGTCGGCACCGCCGTGCTCGCCGTGCTGCTGCCGCCGCTCGCCCGCACCGCCGTCGCCGCCGCCGGGCTCGCCAGCCCCACCGGCCGCGGCTCCTGGCGGGCCGCCTGGGCCTGCGCCCTGCTGCTGACCTTCGCCACCGCCTTCACCCCCGTCGTGTGGCCGATGGCCGTGCTGCTCGCCGTGCTCGCCCTCGCCCTGCCGCTCCGTCAGGAGCCGGGGCTGCGCCGCGCCCGCGCCCCACGTCTCGCCGCCGCGCTGCTCACCCCCGCCGTGCTGCTCGGCCCCTGGTCCTGGTCGGTGCTGCTGAGCCCGTCCGACTTCCTGCGCGAGGTCGGGCTGCCGTTCACCACCTCCCAGGCCGGCGCCTTCCAACTGCTCAACATCAACCCCGGCGGCCCCGGCACCCCAGGCACCTGGCTGCTCGCCGGCCTGGTGCTCGCCGCGCTCGCGGCCCTGCTGCGCGCCGAGCGGCGGCTCGCCATCCTCAGCGCCTGGACCTTCGCCCTGGTCGGCCTCGTCTTCGCCGTCTGGTCGGACGGCGAGGGCTGGGCGGGCCCCGCCACCCTGGTCTACGGCCTCGCGCTGCTGGCCGCCGCGGTGCTCGGCGCCGACGGCGCCCGCTACCGGGTCGCCGCGCAGAGCTTCGGCTGGCGCCAGCCGGTCGCCGTCGCCATCGCCGGCGCCTCGGCCGCCGGCCCGCTGCTGGTCGCCGCCGGCTGGATCCTCTCCGGCGCCGCCGGGCCGCTGGAGCGCGCCAACCCCGTGCAGGTGCCGGCGTTCGTCGCCGAGGAGAGCTCGAGCCGCGACCAGGCCCGCACCCTGGTGCTGGCCGGCGGCTCCGGCGCGGACGGCGGCGCGCCGGGCCGCGTCGACTACACCCTGACCCGCGGCTCCGGCGCCCGCCTCGGCGACGCGGAGCTCGCCGAACTCGTGGGCGACGACACGGACCTGGGCATCGCGGTGGGCAACCTCGTCGCCGGCTCGGGCGCCGACCAGACCGCCGTGCTCGCCGAGTACGCCATCCGCTACGTGCTGGTCAAGGACGGCTCGCCGCGCGGCCTGCAGCGCGTGCTCGACACCACCCCCGGCCTCCAGCGCCTCAGCCAGGAGGACGGCAGCGCCCTGTGGCGGGTCGACAGCGAGGTCTCCCGCGTCACCGTGCTCCCGCCCGAGGAGGGCGAGGGCGCCGACGCCGAGCCCGTGCCGATCCCGGCCGACGCCGTCGAGGTGCACGCCGACCTGCCGGAAGGACCGGCCGGCCGGGTCCTGCGGCTGGCCGACGCCGCCTCGCCCGACTGGCGGGCCACGCTGGACGGCACGCCGCTGACCCCCGTCACCCTGGGCTGGGCGCAGGGCTTCGAGCTGCCGGAGGGCGGCGGCCGGCTCGACATCGTCCACGAGACACCCACCGGGCACACCCTGTGGGTGTGGACCCAGGGCTTCGCGCTGCTGGTGCTGACCGTGCTCGCGCTGCCCGGCCGGCGCCGCGAGCTCGACGACGACCTGCCGGAGGAGGAGGCGCCGCCCGCCGAGGCCCCCCAGGGCCGCCGGGCCCGCCGCATCGCGGCCGCCGAGGCCGAGGCCGAGGCGGCCGCCGCCCCGCCGGCCGAGGAGCCGCGCCAGCCGGAGCCCGAACCCGCCTACGTCCCGCAGCAGGCGGCCCAGGCCCAGGACCAGTGGGCCGACACCGGCTACCAGGACCACGCCGGCTACCAGGGCCAGTACCAGCAGGCCCCGTACCAGCCCGGCTACCAGCCCGAGTACCAGGACCCGGCGGCCTACCCCCAGACCGGCCAGCCGATCCCACGGCAGCCGGGCCACGACGGCTGGGGCGACCAGGGCTACGACCAGAGGTATGTCGCGCCGTATGACTATCCGGGCGACCACGGCGACGGGAGCGACCAGCGGTGAACCGCGCGACCATGTCCCTGCTGGCCGGCGTCGCGGCGCTGGCCGCCATCACCGGCGTGGCCGCGCTGCGCCCGGCCGACGGCACCGAGCCGCGGACCCTGGAGGCGCGGCTGCCCCGCCCGGTCGAGCGCAGCGCGCTCACCTGCCCGCGGCCCAGCTCCTCCGAGTTCGCCACCACCTGGTACACCGCGTTCACCCCGCCCGCGTCGGCCCCCGAGTCCACCCCGGAGGAGGGAGGCAGCGCCGAGCTGCTGCCCGCCCCCGAGTACTCGCCCGGCTCCGCCGACGAGGACGAGAACGGCGAGAACGCCGAGTCCGGGGAGAACGGCGAGGGGACCGAGGCCGAGCCCGTGGCGCCGCTCGCCGAGCCGGGCGCGCCGGTCACCGTCACCGTCTCCGACGCGGGCGCCCCCGCGCTCACCGGCACCGCCGAGGCCGGCCTGGCCCCCGGCTGGACCGTCCAGCAGACCACCCGGGTCGACGCCGGCACCGGGCGCGGCCTGCTCGGCACCGCCTGCCAGACCCCCGACACGGAGTTCTGGTTCGCCGGCGCCAGCACCGCGGAGAGCCGCCACGACTACGTCCACATCACCAACCCGGACGCCGCCGCCACCGTCGTCGACATCGAGCTGCACGGCCCCGAGGGCCGCGTCGAGACGGACACCGCCGAGGGCTTCACCGTCCCCGGCGGTACCACCGTCCCGGTCCGGCTCTCCACCCTGACCGACGAGCCGCTCGGCGACCTGGCCGTGCACGTCACCGCCCGCACCGGCCGGATCGGCGCCCAGATCGAGGCCGTCGACGACCAGCGCGGCGCCGACTGGCTGCCGCCCGCCACCGCGCCGGCCGGCGGCCCCGTCGTGCTGCCCGGCATCCCGGCCGAGGCCACCGGCGTCCGGCTGGTCGCGTTCGCGCCGGGCGACGAGGACGTCACCCTGGAGGTGGGCCTGGCGGGCCCCGGCGGCACCATCACCCCGGCCGGCTTCGAGACCGTGTCACTGCGCTCGGGCGAGCTCACCGCCCTCGACCTCGGCAACCTCACCCAGGGCGAGGCCAGTTCGCTGGTGCTGACGCCCGCCGGCGGTTCGGACTCCGGCCGCGTGGTCGCCGCCCTCCAGGTCGTCGGCGGCGAGGAGAACGCCGCCGAGATGGCGTTCATCCCCGCCACCTCGCCCGTCGAGGAGCGGGCCACCGTCTCCGGCAACACCGGCTCCGGCACCACGCTGGCGCTGGTCGCCCCGGGCGACGCGGTCGAGGTCTCCGTCACCATCTCCGCCGGCACCGAGGGCGGCGAGCCGGTCACCGAGACCTACACCGTCGACGGCGCGACCACCCTCACCGTCAGCCCGGAGATCCCCGACGGCACCCAGGGCAGCTACGCGATCACCGTGCAGCCGAGCGGCGCCCCGCTGTACGCGGCGCGGACCCTCACCATGGGCGACTCGGACGCCCGCGTCTTCACCGTCCAGACCCTTCCCGACGACCGCTCCGCCGTCGAGGTCCCCGACACCGACCAGGACCTGTCGATCATGCTCGACTGACCCGCCGCGGCCTCACTCCTGTCCATACCGGGGGTCGACCGACTCGGGCGCGAGCCCGAGCAGGTCGGCCGCCTGCTCCACACACACCTCGTGCACCAGCTGCGCCCGCTCCTCGCGGTCCCGGCTGCGCAGCTCCACCGGCCTGCGATAGACCACGATCCGGTCCGGGCGGCCGCGCCGGCCCCGCACCACCCTGCCGAGCGGCACCGCGTCGACCGGGTCCGGCACCGAGTCACCGCCCAACCAGGGCACCTCCTGCACCGCGAAGTCCACCGAGGCGAGCTGCGGCAGCCGCCGCCGCAGCCGCTCGGCCGAGTCGTGCACGAGGGAGTCGAAGGTCTCGGCGCGGCTGGCCGCGAGCGGCACCTGCGGAGGCGCCACGGGACCGCGCATGCCACGGCCGTGCCGGTCCCGGTGCCGGTGGCCGGCCGGTCCTGAAGGAGCCGGGGGGACGCTGCTGGATTTGTCCATCAACCATCGACCATAGAGGACGGAACGCCCGGAGGTCAGAACGCGCGGCACCCGGCCGCACGGGACAACGCGGGACCTCCCAGGCGAATCCCCACAGCGCGGACGCCCCAGGGACGACACGGCGGGGTGACGCCGCCCCGAGTCGTCGCGGCCCGCTCAGGAGTGCGGTACGGTCCAACATCGTGAGCCCCGTCCGTCGCTGTTCGCGCACCGCGTGCGCCCGCCCCGCCGTGGCGACGCTGACATATGTCTACGCGGACTCCACCGCCGTCCTCGGCCCCCTCGCGACCTACGCCGAGCCCCACTGTTACGACCTGTGCGCCGAGCACTCGGAGCGGCTGACCGCCCCCCGCGGCTGGGAGGTCGTCAGGCTCGCCATCGACTCCGCCGCCGCCCGGCCCAGCGGGGACGACCTCGAGGCGCTGGCCGACGCGGTCCGCGAGGCCGCCCGCACCCCGTCGCGCCCGAGCCCCCCGCCGCCGGGACCGCCGCCGCGGGGCGCCGACCCGATGGAGGTGGCCCGCCGCGGCCACCTGCGCATCCTCCGGTCCCCTGACTCGTAACAGCCGCCCGGTACATTGGCGATGGAGCGCTCAACCCACACCAGCCACCATCGCCACCTCCTCGACTCAGACAAGGGGTCAGCTGTGCCGGACCTGTCCCAGATCGTCAAGGCGTACGACGTCCGCGGCGTGGTTCCCGACCAGTGGGACGAGCGCCTCGCAAACCTGTTCGGCGCCGCGTTCGTCGAGATCACCGGGGCCGACGCCATCGTCGTCGGCCACGACATGCGGCCCTCGTCCCCCGGCCTCGCCGCCGCCTTCGGCCGCGGCGCCGCCGCCCGCGGCGCGAACGTCACCGAGATCGGCCTGTGCTCGACCGACCAGCTCTACTACGCGAGCGGCGCCCTCGACCGGCCCGGTGCCATGTTCACCGCGAGCCACAACCCCGCCCGCTACAACGGCATCAAGATGTGCCGCGCCGGCGCCGCGCCCGTCGGCCAGGACAGCGGTCTCGCCGACATCAGGGCCCTCGTCGAGCGGTGGGCCGAGGAGGGCGCGCCCGAGTCCGTCGCCGAGCCGGGCACCGTCGAGCAGCGGAACGTGCTCGCCGACTACGCCGCCCACCTGCGCTCCCTGGTCGACCTCACCGGCATCCGCACCCTGAAGGTGGTCGTCGACGCGGGCAACGGCATGGGCGGCCACACCGTCCCCACCGTCCTCGGCGGGCTGCCCCTGGAGGTCGACCCGCTCTACTTCGAGCTCGACGGCACCTTCCCCAACCACGAGGCCAACCCGCTCGACCCGGCCAACATCGTCGACCTCCAGGCCCGGGTCAGGGAGACCGGCGCCGACATCGGCCTCGCCTTCGACGGCGACGCCGACCGCTGCTTCGTGGTCGACGAGCGCGGCGAGCCCGTCTCGCCCTCCGCCATCACCGCCCTCGTCGCGGCGCGCGAGCTGGCCAAGTCCCCGGGCGGCACCGTGATCCACAACCTGATCACCTCCTGGTCGGTGCCCGAGGTGGTGCGCGAGAACGGCGGCACCCCGGTCCGCACCCGCGTCGGCCACTCGTTCATCAAGGCCGAGATGGCCCGCACCGGCGCCATCTTCGGCGGCGAGCACTCCGCCCACTACTACTTCCGCGACTTCTGGAACGCCGACACCGGCATGCTCGCCGCCCTCCACGTGCTGGCCGCGCTCGGCGAGCAGGACCGGCCGCTGTCCGAGCTCGTCGCCGCCTACGACCGCTACCCGGCGTCCGGCGAGATCAACAGCACCGTCGACGACCAGGCCGGCCGCGCCGCCGCCGTCCGCGCCGCCTACGCCGACCGCTCCGACGTCACCCTCGACGAGCTCGACGGCCTCACCGTCACCGCCGCCGACTGGTGGTTCAACCTCCGGCCCTCCAACACCGAGCCGCTGCTCCGGCTGAACATCGAGGCCCGCGACGCCGCCACCGTCGGCAAGGTCCGCGACGAGGTCCTGGCCATCGTCCGCGCCTGAGCCGCCGCACCCACCTTGGCGTGCCGCCCCCCGACGGCCCGGTTCCCGGTGCCGGGGCGGCACGCCTGCGGGTAGGGTGATCAGCGGAGAAGAACCGCAGGAGGACGCCATGTCACTCGTCGAAGCCGCCCTGCTCGACATCCTCGCCTGCCCGGTCTGCCACGCGCCGCTGCGCGAGGCGGACCAGGAGCTGGTCTGCACCGGCGACGGCTGCGGTCTGGCGTACCCCGTGGAGGACGGCATCCCGGTCCTCCTGGAGGACGAGGCCCGCAGGGCGGACTGAGCCCGGCCCGCGGCCCGCGGCCGGCGCCCCTCGAGCACGCAGCGCACGCATCGGAGAGCCCCGCATGATCGACGAATCGCTGCTCGACGCCACCGAGGAGCTGCTGCGCGCCGACCCGCGCGGCCTGCTGCGCGCGGTCGCCGCGGCCGGCGCCCACGTCCGCACCGCGGTCCGCGGCGCCGAGGAGTCCGAGCTGTCCGGGCTCCGCCCCGAGGGCCGCCCCGGCACCGTGCTGGTCGCCGGCTCGGGCCCCGAAGCCCGGCTCGTGGCCGACCTGTACGACGCCCTCGCCGAGGACGGCCTGCGCGTCTCCCGGCTCCGCCCGACCGGAGCCCTCGCCGCGCCCGGCGCGCTCACCTGGCCGCTGCCCCGCTGGGCCGGCCCCCTCGACCTGCTGCTCATCACGTCGGCCGAGGGCACCGAGCCCGGGCTCTCGCTGCTCGTCGAGGCCGCCCACCGGCGCGGCTGCGCCATCGTCACCGTCACCCCGGCCGGCTCCCCGCTCGCCGACGCCACGCGCAACCGCCGCAACCTCGTCATCCCGCACAGCCCCTCGCCCCACCACGAGCCGGCCGCGCACCCCGGCGCCCCGGGCCCGGGCTGGGCGCTCGTCGCCCCGCTCCTGCTGCTCGGCGACCGGCTCGACCTCTTCGAGGCGGACCGCGAGGCGCTGCTCGCCATGGCCGACGCCCTGGACGCCGTCGCCGAGCGCTGCGGCCCCACCAGCCGCACCCACGGCAACCCGGCCAAGACCCTGGCCGCCGAGTTCGCCGTCGCGCTGCCGCTGCTGTGGAGCGAGGGCCCGGTCGCCCGCGCCGCCGCCCGGCACGCCGCCGCCACCCTCACCGGGCTCGCCGGCCGCCCCACCCTCACCGCCCCGCTCCCCGAGGCGCTCACCGCGCACGGCGCGCTGCTCGGCGGCGACCTGGCCCCGGGCGCCGGCGACCCGGACGACTTCTTCCGCGACCGCGTCGACGAGCCGGCCCCGCTGCACGCCCGGGTGCTGCTGCTGCGCGCCCCGCTCCCCGAGACCGAGGGGGAGACCGCGGGCGCCGCCGCGGCCGCCCGCCAACTCGCGTTCGAACAGGGCACGGCCTTCGGTGAGTTGGAGACCTCGGCCACCGCCGGCCGCGACCCCGCGCCCAAGCCGCTGGTCGTCGCCGCCGAACTGATCGCCCAACTCGACTTCGCCGCCGTCTACCTGGCCCTCGCCGCCGGCCCCCGCACCTGACCCGGGCCGCCCCGGACCAAGCAGAAGGAACCACCCCCGATGGACCGCCTCACCAACACCGTCCGCCCCTACGCCTGGGGTTCGCCCACCGCCATACCGCGACTGCTCGGCGTCGAGCCCACCGGGGAACCACAGGCCGAACTGTGGATGGGCGCCCACCCCGGCGCCCCCTCCCGCCTCGACCGGGGCGCCGGTCCCGTCTCGCTCGCCGACGTGATCGCCGCCGACCCGGCCGGCGAGCTCGGCGACGCCACCCTGACCGCCTACGGCCCCCGGCTGCCGTTCCTGCTCAAGCTGCTCGCCGCCGAGACGCCGCTCTCCCTCCAGGTCCACCCCGACCTGGCCCAGGCCGCGGCCGGCTTCGCCGACGAGGAGGCGCGCGGCGTCCCCGTCGACGCCCCGCACCGCAACTACAAGGACGCCAACCACAAGCCCGAGCTCATCTGCGCCCTCACCCCCTTCGACGGCCTCTGCGGCTTCCGCCCGGCCGCCGAGACCGCCGAACTCCTCGACGGCCTCGGCGTCGACGAGCTCAAGCCCTACGCCGACCTGCTGCGGGCCCGGCCCGAGGGCGACGCGCTGCGCGAGGTCCTCACGGCCGTCCTCACCGCCGACCCGGTCGCCATGGCGGACACCGTCCACAAGACCACCGAGGCGCTCGCCGCCGGCACCGGACCCGACCACGCCGCCTACGCCGAGGCGGCCCGCCACTACCCGGGCGACCCCGGCGTCATCGCCGCCCTGCTGCTGAACCGCGTCCGGCTCCAGCCGGGCGAGGCCCTCTACCTCGGCGCCGGCGTCCCGCACGCCTACCTCAGCGGCTTCGGCGTCGAGATCATGGCCAACTCCGACAACGTGCTGCGCTGCGGCCTCACCCCCAAGCACGTCGACGTCCCCGAACTGCTGCGCGTCGTCCGCTTCGAGGCCACCGAGCCAGGCGTGCTGCGGGCCGGCGGCGACCCCGACCAGGAGTACCCCACGCCCATCGGCGAGTTCCGGCTCAGCCGGCACGTCCTGGACGGGCGCGCGCCCACCCGCACCCTGCCCGCCGGCACCCCCGGCATCCTGCTGTGCACCGCCGGCCGGATCGCGCTGCGCGACCGCGACGGCGCCCGACTCGACCTGGCCGCCGGGGAGTCGGCGTACGTGTCGGCCACCGAGACCGTCGACGTCGGAGGCGAGGGCACCCTCTTCCGCGCCACCACCGCCCCCACCCCGGCGGCCGCCTGACACGGCCGGGATCTTCCGGTGCCGCTGGGGCGCCGCCGCCATCCGGTGTAGATTCGGCAGAGTCATTACGTCGCTGCTGATGGCAGTCGGGCGCCCCGAGCGGGCCGCCCGGCCGAGGGGAAAGAAGGCCCTCCGACGGACCGTGAAGCCCGGGCGAGCGCACACGTGTGCCCGTCCGCCGCCGCACCCTGTCCGTGAACACTCACCGCTGTGAGGAGCAAGCCGTCATGACGACGAGCGCCAACGACGCTCAGACCCCCCTGGACGCCAAGGACTTCAAGGTCGCCGACCTCTCGCTGGCCGCGTTCGGGCGCAAGGAGATCACCCTCGCCGAGCACGAGATGCCGGGCCTGATGGCGATCCGCGAGGAGTACGCCGCCGCCCAGCCGCTCGCCGGCGCCCGGATCACCGGCTCCCTGCACATGACCGTGCAGACCGCCGTCCTCATCGAGACCCTGGTGGCCCTCGGCGCCCGCGTGCGCTGGGCCTCCTGCAACATCTTCTCCACCCAGGACCACGCGGCCGCCGCCATCGCCGCCGCCGGCATCCCCGTCTTCGCCTGGAAGGGCGAGACGCTCGAAGAGTACTGGTGGTGCACCGAGCAGGCGCTCACCTGGGACGACGCCCCCTCCGGCGGCCCCAACATGATCCTGGACGACGGCGGCGACGCCACCCTGCTCGTGCACGACGGCGTCGAGTACGAGAAGGCCGGCAGGGTCCCGGACCCGGCCACCGAGGCCTCCAACGACGAGCACCGCGTCATCCTCGAACTGCTCACCAGGACCCTGGCCGAGAACCCGCAGAAGTGGACCCAGGCCGCCGCCGACATCCGCGGCGTCACCGAGGAGACCACCACCGGCGTGCACCGGCTCTACGCGATGTTCAAGGAAGGCACCCTGCTCTTCCCGGCCATCAACGTCAACGACGCCGTGACGAAGTCGAAGTTCGACAACAAGTACGGGGTCCGCCACTCGCTGGTCGACGGCATCAACCGCGGCACCGACGTCCTCATCGGCGGCAAGACCGCCGTCGTCTGCGGCTACGGCGACGTCGGCAAGGGCTGCGCCGAGTCCCTCCGCGGCCAGGGCGCCCGCGTCGTGGTCACCGAGATCGACCCGATCTGTGCCCTCCAGGCCGCCATGGACGGCTACCAGGTCGTCCGCCTCGAGGACGTGGTGGAGACCGCCGACATCTTCATCACCACCACCGGCAACAAGGACATCATCCTCGCCTCCGACATGGCCCGGATGAAGCACCAGGCGATCGTCGGCAACATCGGCCACTTCGACAACGAGATCGACATGGCCGGCCTCGCCAAGATCCCGGGCATCGTCAAGGACGAGATCAAGCCCCAGGTCCACACCTGGACCTTCCCCGACGGGCACAACATCATCGTGCTCTCCGAGGGCCGCCTGCTGAACCTGGGCAACGCGACCGGCCACCCGTCGTTCGTCATGTCCAACAGCTTCGCCAACCAGACGATCGCCCAGATCGAGCTCTTCACCAAGACCAGCGAGTACCCGACGGGCGTCTACACGCTGCCCAAGCTGCTCGACGAGAAGGTGGCCCGCCTCCACCTGGACGCCCTCGGCGCCCGGCTCACCGAGCTGCGCCCCGAGCAGGCCGAGTACATCGGCGTCCCGGTCGAGGGCCCCTACAAGCCCGACCACTACCGGTACTGAGCCACCTCCGACCCGGAAGGCAGGCGCCCGGCCCACCACCGGCCGGGCGCCACGCCCCACCACCTCCCCATGCCACGCGGCCGCTACCTGCTGCACGATCCCGCTGACGGCACCCCCCTCGGCGAGGAGCACTTCCAGTGCGCCCCCGGGCCCACCGGCTGGCGCTACGTCTCCCGCCTCGACGACCCCGCCGGCCGACCCACGGGCGCCGTCGACCTCACCCTTGACCACCTCGGCCGCCCCATCCGCCTCGACCTCCGCTCCGGCGACTGGCAGGTGCGCGGCGCCGCCCTCGACGGCGTGACCTGGGTGCGGATGGCCACCACCGGCGAGCAGGCCACCGAGGGCAACGCTGCGGCCCGCGCCTTCACCGGGGCCTCACCGGCCTTCGCCGTCGCCACCGCCCACCTGCTGCGCCTCACCCCCGAGGAGCCGAGCGCCCTGATCCGCCTGGTCGCCCTCACACCGCCCGTGCTCGCCCCGCGCACCCACGACGAGAGCTGGACCCTGCTGGGCACCGAGACCCACCCCACCGACAGCGGCCCGCTGACCGTGCGCGCCTACCAGGTCGACGACCAGGAGACCGGCGAACGCCACACCGTCCACCTGGCCGGCGACGTCGTGCTCGCCGCCCCCGGCATCGAGCTCGCCGACCTGGACTCCCCGCCGTCCCCCACCATCGCCGCTACGCCGGGGGAGTGAACCCACCCGCCCGGGGCGCCTCCCCGGGCCGCTCGGGTATCTCCCGCGGCGGAACCGCCTCGACCGGCGCCGCCTGAACCGGCGGCCACGGGGCCTGGACCGGGGGCGGCGCCGGCTGAACCGGCGGCCCCCCGAAGACCCGCGCCGCCTCCCGCCGCTGCCGCTCGGCCACCAGCGCCGCCAGATAGGCCGCCGGCGGCATCCCCTGCGGCGCCGGGACCCCGACCGAAGCCATCACGTCGTTCGCCAACCGCGCGGACATCGACCAGGCCACCCCCTGGTCCAACTGCTCCAACCGACCGAGCAACTGCCGCGCCGCCAACCACAGCCGGTCGGGCACCCGGGACAGGTCGAGCTGCGCGAACTCCCCGGCGATCCACGGCGGCGGCGGAGGCAACGGCGCCGAGGCCGTGACCGGCATCCGCTCCCTGACCACCAGCGTCCCCCCGAACACGTCGCCGAGCCGCCGCCCCTCGGCGGACACCAGCGAGGCGACGCACGCCACCGAGCCCGCCGTCAGCAGGATCTCGACGAAGCCCACGGCCCCCCGCACCAGCGCGTGCCGGAACCGGATCGGCCCGCCGTCCGCCCGCACCACCCGCAGCCCGAACACCAGCTTCCCGAGCGACCGGCCCCTGCTCAGCGTCTCCACCGCGATGGGCACCCCCACCAGCACCAGCAGCAGCAGCGCCACGCCGACCGCGTCCGCCGTGGCCGTGCCGAGCGAGAGCACCGTGCTCAGCAACACCACCGACACCAGCAGATAGCCGCCGACGACCACCACCAGGTCGATCACGAGCGCCATCGTCCGACTCGGCAGCCGCGCGGGCTGCAGCCCCAGCACCACCGCGTCGCCCGTCACCAGCTGGCTCATCCGGCATTCCCCCTTCCACTGGACAGTCTGACATCGGCGTCTGACAAGCTTCAGGGCATGGACCTCGACGTGTTCACCGCGGCCCACCGCGCCGAGTGGGACCGGCTCGAAGCCCTGCTGCGTCGCCGGCGCGCCCGGCTCAGCGGCGCCGAGGTGGACGAGCTGGTCACGCTCTACCAACGCACGGCCACCCACCTCTCCCAGCTCCGCTCCTCCGCACCCGACCCCGCGCTGGTCAGCCGCCTCACCACCCTGGTGGCCAGGGCCCGCAGCGCCGTGGTCGGCAGCAGGAAGGCCACCTGGCGCGACGCCCTGCACTTCTTCACCGCGGGCTTCCCCGCCGCCTGCTACCGCACCCGCCACTGGTGGGTGCCCACCGCCCTGGTGTCCACGCTGCTGGTGGCGGCCTTCGGCTGGTGGATCGCCACCAACCCGGAGGTGCGCCTCGCGATGGCCGCCCCCGCGGAGCTGCGCGAGATGACCCGCCCCGGCGGCTCCTACGAGACCTACTACTCCAGCAGCCCGGCCGCCGCCTTCTCCGCCCAGGTGTGGACGAACAACGCACAGGTCGCCGGGCTCTGCCTGGCCTTCGGCGCGCTGCTCGGGCTGCCCGTGCTCTACGTCATGCTGCAGAACGTGGTCAACGTGGCCGCCGGCGTCGGGCTGATGGCGGCCGCCGACCGTCTCGACGTCTTCCTCGGGCTGATCCTCCCGCACGGGCTGCTGGAGCTGACCGCCGTCTTCGTCGCCGCCGGCGTGGGGCTGCGCCTCGGCTGGACGGTGATCGACCCGGGGCCGCGCACCCGTGGCTCCGCCCTGGCCCAGGAGGGCCGGGCGGCCATCGGCATGGCCATCGGACTCGCCGCCGTACTACTGGTGTCGGGCCTGATCGAGGGCTTCGTCACCCCCTCCGGGCTGCCCACCTGGGCCCGCATCGCCATCGGCGTGGTGGCCGAACTCGCCTTCCTCGCCTATGTCTTCGTCCTCGGCCGGCGGGCCGCAGCCGCCGGCGAGACGGGCGACCTGGCGGCGGCCGACCGGACCGCGGAGGCCCCGGTCGCCGCGTGACCGCCGTCGTGGCTTGACGTCGGTCCTTCCGAGGCGTAATGTTCTCCGAGCTGCCACAAAGCCGCCGGTCACTCCGGGGCGCGCGTGGAAGCAATCCCGCCACCACGTGTGGCAATCACTGCGTCTGAACGCTCTGCCCGCGAGGGTCTGTTTCTGCTTGCCTGAAACAGCTTCTCCGGGGCCGGATTTGGAATCCGGCGGGAGATGGTTCTAAAGTGGTGAACACCGGAGGGAAGCCCGGAGGGGCCCGAAAGGGAACCGAAGGTAGCGTCCGTTTCTTGAGAACTCAACAGTGTGCCAAGAAGTCAATGCCAGATTTTTGATTGATCAATGCGAGAATCAAATTGTTCTCGTGGATGATCTTCTTTGAAGCATTCACGGAGAGTTTGATCCTGGCTCAGGAC
>NZ_JAVREM010000045.1:0-52027 GCF_031845425.1 Streptomyces millisiae | reverse complement strand
CCGCACGCGCGGCGCGGAGCGCTTCGCGCTGGGCGGGCCGGCACGCGCCGCGCCGCGGGCGCGGGCGACGCCGATGGCCGGACGGCCGCACGTGGCACCACCCGCCGCGCCGCAGACGCGCGCTACCGGACCGGCGCCAGCCGCGCCACCGGCGAGGCGGCGGGCGCTGCGCGCGCCCACGGCGGCCTGGGCCGCCGGCCGCGCAGGTCGCAGTGGCACCACCGCCCGCGCCCCCAGCGCACGGTGCCCGACACGCGGTGCCGGGCAGGGACGGACGGGCGCAACGCGCCGCACGCCAGGCCGCGGACGCGGACCCGGCAGGCCGCGCGTGGCACCTGCGTACGCGGCACCACCGCCCGCGCCGCAGGCGCACGGCGCACGGCACGCAGTGCCGGACAGGGGCGGGTGGGCGGGCGCCAACCGCGCCGCCGGCCCAGGCCGCCCGCGCCTGCGGCTGACCCCGCCCGCGCCGCAGGCGCACCGTGCCCGACAAGGGCGGGCGGCAAGCGCCAACCCCGCCGCCGGCGGGCGGGCCGCGCCCGCCCCCGCCCCAGCCGCGCCGCAGGCGCCCCGCGCCCGCGCCGTTAGGCCAGCGCGGCGACCTTCTCCCGGTAGCTTCGGACCGGTGCCGCGTCCCTGAAGGGTTCGAGGCGGCGGTCGAAGTCCTGGATGTACTCGTGCGCCCGCGCCGACCGCATCTCCATCGCCTGCTGCGCCGCCTCGGCGGCGAGCCCGCAGGCCTGCTCCACGTCGCCGAGGCCGAGCCGGGCGCAGGCGAGCACCACGCGGCAGAAGAGCCGGCTGCGCGCGAAGTTGGCCGGCCGCAGCTGGAGGGACCGCTCGGCGTGCCGCGCGGCGGCGCGGTACTGCTGGAGGTCCCGGTGGCAGTGGCCGAACTCGTCGGCCAGCTGCGCCTCGTCGAAGAAGCGGGCCCAGCCCGGGGCGTCCTCCCCCGGCCGCGCCGACTCCAGCGCGCGCTCGGCGCGCGCCAGCGCGGCGGTGCAGCTGCGCACCTCGCCGAGCAGCCCGTGGCCGCGCGCCTCGACGGCGTGCAGCAGGGCCTGGACGACCGGGGCGACCGAGCTGGCCATGCCCTGCTGGGCGACCCTGGCGAGCTGGACGGCCTCCCGGCCGTGGCCGAGGTAGACGGCCTGCCGGCTCATGGAGACCAGCACATAGCTGCCGTAGCTGCGGTCGCCGGCGGCCTGGGCGAGGCGCAGGGCCTGCACGAAGTAGCGCTGGGCCAGGCCGTGGGCGGCGATGTCGTACGCGGTCCAGCCGGCGAGCCGGGTGAGGTCGGCGGCGGCCGAGAACAGCCGGCGGCCGGTCTGTTCGCCGTAGCTGCCGCGCAGCATCGGTTCGAGCTCGTGCTCCAGGTAGCGGACCAGGGCCTGCCTGGCGTGGCCGCCGCCGTAGGTCTGGTCGAGCTCGCGGAACAGGTTGCCCACGGAGCGGAGCGCCGCGATGTCGCCGGCGGTGACCCGCTGTCCGGGGCCGCGCTCGACGCGGTCCAGCGGGCCCTGCCGTTCGACGCGGGCCGGCGGGCGGACGAGGCCCTGGGCGCGGGGGTGGATCGGGCCGTGGGGGGCGTGCGGCGGGTGGGCGCCGGGCAGCCGGTCGGGGCGCTGCGGCCCCGGCGGCCCGGAGGGGCGGACGGCGCCCCGGCCCTGCTCCGGGACGCGCACCAGCGGTCCCGCGGGGGGCGCTCCTGCGGGCGGCTCGGCGGTGGCCGGCTCGCCGCGCGCGACCCGCTCGTCGGGGCGGCCGATGAGCCAGTCCCGGCTCGGCACCACGAGGCCGGCCGGGGTGAAGGCGATCTTGCGGAGCTCGGCGTAGCTGCCCGAGTCCTTGCGCCAGAGGCCGGCCACGATGTCGACGGCCTCGGCCGGGCTGGCGGCGAACTCGAGGCCGGCGTAGACCGGGGCGCACGCCTCCAGGCCCAGGTCCTGAGCGGAGAGGCGGCGGCCGAGCCGGCGGGTGAACACCTCGGCGATCAGCGCCGGGGTGGTGCCGCGCGGCCGCTGACCGCGCAGCCAGCGGGTCACGGACGTCTTGTCGTAGCGGAGATCGAGGCCGTGTTCGAGGCCGAGCTGGTCGACCCGGCGGGCCAACCCGGCATGGGAGAACCCGGCCTCGGCGATCAGGGCGGCGAGCTGGCGGTTCGGCGTGCGCGGTGGCGTGGACTGCGAGGAGGGCGGGCCTCCGGGTCGTTCCGTGGACATCGGCGGTGCGGTCTCCTGCCTTACGGCTGTGCGGCTGGAACGGCGCGAATGTAACGGTCCTTCCTGGTTTCATCGGCTTCTGCGCCGAGGATTCATCCATATGTGTGAGCCATGGGCCGGCCCGGGCATGGTCGGAGCCCGGGCTTACAGTGGGGTCCAAGCGCCCAATGGCGCCTTGTACGAATGTGCGAAGGGAAAGCCGCCGTGAGCGAGCTGCGCTTTGTCCATCTGGGCTTCGGATCGGAGGCCGTGGAGTATCACGCGGCCTGGCAGGAGCAGCGGCGGGTGCACACCGCGCGGTTCTCGGACGAGATCCCCGACACGTGCCTGTTGCTCGAGCACCAGGCGGTCTACACGGCCGGCCGGCGCACGGCGGACAGCGAGCGGCCGCTGGACGGCACGCCCGTGGTCGACGTCGACCGGGGCGGGAAGATCACCTGGCACGGTCCCGGGCAGCTGGTCGGCTATCCGATCCTGAAGTTGCCGCGCCCGGTTGACGTGATCGCGCACGTGCGGCGGCTCGAGGAGGCGGTGATCCGGGTCTGCGCCGACTTCGGCGTGGAGACCTCCCGGGTGGAGGGCCGCAGCGGGGTGTGGGTGCTGGGCGAGGCGCAGCGCGGCGCGGACGGCGCGGCGCGGCTCGGCGGGCTCTCGTTGGACTTCGATCCCCGGCTGCACGACGAGGAGTTCGACCCGCGGCTGCACGGCCCGGAGTACGCGCCGTCCAACGCGGGTCAGCGCGGCGAGGACCGCAAGCTGTGTTCGATCGGGATCCGGGTCGCCAAGGGCGTCACCATGCACGGCTTCGCGCTCAACTGCGATCCGGACATCACGTCGTTCGACCGCATCGTGCCCTGCGGCATCAGGGACGCCGGCACGACCTCGCTCTCCGCCGAGCTGGGCCGCCGGGTGCCGGTCTCCGAGGTCCTGCCGGTGCTGGAGAAGCACCTGGGCGAGGTGCTGGAGACGGCCGTGCCGCTGCCGCGCGCGGTGTGACGCGCTCCTCCCCACCTGGCCGCGTCACCCGTACAAGCCAAGGCGTACGCTGTGATACGCCGTAGATTCGAAAGTGGTAGGGAGCCGGACGTGTCCGCTGTCGCACCCGACGGGCGCAAGATGCTGCGCCTCGAGGTCCGGAACAGCCAGACCCCCATCGAGCGCAAGCCGGAGTGGATCAAGACCCGCGCTCGTCTCGGTCCTGAGTACCAGGCGCTGCACGGTCTGGTGAAGCGCGAGGGGCTGCACACCGTCTGCCAGGAGGCCGGCTGCCCGAACATCTTCGAGTGCTGGGAGGACCGGGAGGCGACGTTCCTGGTCGGCGGCGAGCAGTGCACCAGGCGGTGCGACTTCTGCCTGATCGACACGGGCAAGCCGACCGAGGTGGACCGCGACGAGCCGCGCCGGGTCGCGGAGTCGGTGCGGCAGATGGAGCTGAAGTACGCGACCGTCACGGGCGTCGCCAGGGACGACCTGCCGGACGGCGGCGCGTGGATCTACGCCGAGACGGTGCGGCAGATCCACGCCCTGGTGCCGGGCACGGGCGTCGAGGTGCTGATCCCGGACTTCAACGCGGTCCCCGAGCAGCTGGCCGAGGTGTTCGGGTCCCGGCCCGAGGTGCTGGCGCACAACGTCGAGACGGTGCCGCGCATCTTCAAGCGGATCCGGCCGGCGTTCCGCTACGAGCGGTCGCTGCGGGTGCTGACGCTGGCCCGCGAGGACGGTCTGGTCACCAAGTCCAACCTGATCCTGGGCATGGGCGAGACGCGGGACGAGATCAGCCAGGCCCTGCGCGACCTGCACGAGGCGGGCTGCGAGCTGATCACCATCACGCAGTACCTGCGGCCGACGCCGCGGCACCACCCGGTGGAGCGGTGGGTCAAGCCGGAGGAGTTCGTGGAGCTGCGGCAGGAGGCCGAGGAGATCGGCTTCGCCGGCGTCATGTCCGGGCCGATGGTGCGTTCGTCGTACCGGGCCGGGCGCCTCTACCAGCAGGCGATCGCGCGCCGGGGTCAGACCAGGGCCGCCTGAGTTTCACCCCCGGGTCATGGGCCCGAAACACCGTTCGATAACAATAGAAGGACACGTGACCGACCGCCTGGGGAGGGGCTGGCCATGCGCACTCTGCGTCTGCTCGAGGAGAGACTGCTGCGGGGAGGCCGTCGCACGGCCCTGCGCAACGCCTGGGCGGCGGTCCAGGAGGACCGTGAGCGGGCGGCGGCCCGCACGGAGGCGGAGCGGGCGCTGACCGCCGTACGTGACCGGCCTGCCGGCCTGAGCGGTCCGAAGGTTCCGCGAGCCACGCGTTCCGCGGAGTAAGCCCGCGCCACGGGCCGGTGCGACCACGGCCCCGTACCGTACGGCCCGCCGGCCTGAGTGGTCCGAAGGATCCACACACCAGGCGTCCAGCGGGCTGAGACCGCGCCGCGGGCCGGCGCGACCGGCCTGAGCGGTGCGGAGCGCCACCGAGCGGAGCGAGATTCCCGCTGCGGGCCGGCGCGACCACGCCCCCGTACCGTGCGGCCTGCCGGCCTGAGAGGCCCGAAAGTTCCGCGGGCCACGCGTTCCGCCGAGTAAGCCCGCGCCGCGGGCCGGCCCGAGCGGTGCGGAGCGAGACCCCGCTGCGGGCCGGCGCGGCCACGGCCGCCTACCGTGCGGTCCGCCGGCCTGAGGGTCCGAAGGATTCGCACACCAGGCGTCCAGCGGAGTAAGCCCGCGCCGCGGGCCAGCGCGACCGGCCTGAGCGGTGCGGCGGAGCGAGACCGCGCCGCCGGCGGACCCCCTACCGTGCGGCCCGCCCGCCTGAGCGGTCCGAAGGATCCGCACACCAGGCGTCCAGCGGGCTGAGCCCGCGCCGCGGGCCGGCCCGAGCGGAGCGACCGGCGGAGCGAGACCGGCCCGCCCGCCGCAACGGTCCGAGCGCAGCACGGCCACGCGCGCAGCGCCTTGGCCGCCCGGCGTGCTGAGGAGGTGGAGCCGGCCCGTAGACTGACCGGTATGGCGCGGAAGGACAAGGAACAGGATTCCGAAAACCCGGGGCGGCTCAAGCAGATCGCCCTGACATACCGGATGACCCGGCGGAACGATCGCTGGATCGGCTGGATCATCTCAGCGGTGGGCCTTGGCACGTTCGGTGTCGTGCTGGCCATCGGTTTCCTGATCGGTCACCCGATCTATCTCGGCATCCTCGGCTTCCTGGTCGCGCTGCTGACCACGGCGATCGTCTTCGGCCGCCGGGCCGAGCGGGCGGCGTTCAGCCAGATGGAGGGTCAGCCGGGTGCCGCCGCCGCCGTCCTGGAGAACATGCGGCGCGGCGTGAACTTCACGCCCGCCGTGGCCATCAACCGCAACCAGGACGTGGTGCACCGCGCGGTCGGCAAGTTCGGCGTGGTGCTGGTCGGTGAGGGCAACCCGAACCGGCTCAGGACCCTGATGGCGGCCGAGAAGCGGCGGATGAACCGGGCGATCTCCGAGGTGCCCGTGCACGACGTGATCGTCGGCCGCGGCGAGGGTCAGGTGGAGCTGAAGAAGCTGCGCTCCACGATCCTCAAGTACCCCAGGGTGCTGGGCGGTCCCCGCGTCACCGAGGTCAACGACCGGCTGCGGGCCATGGGTGACCTGATGAGCAACATGCCGCTGCCGAAGGGCCCCATGCCGAAGGGCATGCGCCTGCCCAGGGGCGGCGGGGGCCCGCGCCGCGGTCGCTGACCGCCCCCCGGAACGCGTGACGAAGGCGGCCCGGCCCCGAGAGGGGCCGGGCCGCCTTCGTGTCGTCGCGCGCTACGCCCGGACCTGGACGGCGTCGGTCAGCTTGTCGTGGAGGCCCCGGGTGTCGCGGTCCCAGATGAGGGCGGGGATGGCCAGCGACAGCAGCACGGAGCGGAGCGCGGCGCGCGGGAAGGTCAGGCGGCCGCCGCCCACGTGGATCACCCGGAGCCCGAGCAGCCGCTTGCCCGGCGTGCGGCCCAGGGTGCCCACCGTGAGGACGGACATCACGAGGAAGACGAGCAGCGTCCAGCTGTTGGCGGCCCGTACCTGACCGTCGGCGAGCAGACCGTATGCGATCAGGCCGCACAGCGCCCAGTCGACGAAGATCGCGGCCACCCGCCGCCCGGGCGGGGCGATCGAGCCCGGGCCCTCCCTGGGGAGCCCGAGCCGGTCCCCCCGATAGCTGAAGTCGGCGCCCGTCTCGTCGGTCACCACGCGTGATCCCCGGTTCTCCACGCTTCCACCGTAGCGCGCGGGCCCGACGGACCCGTCACCGGTATCAGCTGAGAAGTCCGGTTAACATCGGCGAAACAATTGGGTCATGCCCGAGAAATGGCACGTCCTTAGGGTCGACCCCGGCAGGCCCACGTACCGGGCCATTCCCCGAGCTGCACACTCCCCGACCCCAGGGCCGGGGGTAGGAGGACACCGGATGTTCCAGAACGCCGACGAGATCAACAAGTTCATCGCGGAAAAGGACGTCAAGTTCATCGACGTCCGCTTCTGCGACCTGCCGGGCATCATGCAGCACGTGACCGTTCCGGTCGGCAGCTTCGACCCGAACGCGAGCCTGATGTTCGACGGATCGTCGATCCGTGGCTTCCAGGCCATCCACGAGTCCGACATGGCGCTGGTCCCCGACCTCTCCACGGCGCGGGTCGACCCGTTCCGCAAGGACCTCACCATCAACATCAACTTCTTCATCCACGACCCGATCACGGGCGAGGCGTACAGCCGTGACCCGCGGAACGTGGCGAAGAAGGCCGAGGCGTACCTGGCGTCCTCCGGCATCGCCGACACCGCCTACTTCGGCCCGGAGGCCGAGTTCTACGTGTTCGACGACGTCCGCTTCGAGACCAAGTCGAACGCCGGCTACTACTACATCGACTCCGAGGCGGGCGCCTGGAACACCGGCGCCATCGAGGAGGGCGGCAACCGTGGCTACAAGGTCCGCTACAAGGGCGGCTACTTCCCGGCCCCGCCGGTCGACCACTTCGCCGACCTGCGCGCCGAGATCTCCCTGGAGCTGATCAAGGCCGGCCTCGAGGTCGAGCGCCAGCACCACGAGGTGGGCACCGCCGGCCAGGCCGAGATCAACTACAAGTACAACACGCTGCTCGCCGCGGCCGACGACCTGATGCTGTTCAAGTACATCGTCAAGAACGTGGCCTGGCGCAACAACAAGACCGCCACCTTCATGCCCAAGCCGATCTTCGGCGACAACGGCTCCGGCATGCACGTCCACCAGTCCCTGTGGCTGGGCGGCAGCCCCCTCTTCTACGACGAGCAGGGCTACGCGGGCCTGTCCGACACCGCCCGCTACTACATCGGCGGCATCCTGAAGCACGCCCCGTCGCTGCTGGCCTTCACCAACCCGACGGTGAACTCCTACCACCGCCTGGTGCCGGGCTTCGAGGCGCCGGTCAACCTGGTCTACTCGCAGCGCAACCGCTCCGCCGCGATGCGCATCCCGATCACCGGCTCCAACCCGAAGGCCAAGCGCGTCGAGTTCCGCGCGCCCGACCCGTCGTCCAACCCGTACCTGGCCTTCTCGGCGCTGCTGCTGGCCGGTCTCGACGGCATCAAGAACAAGATCGAGCCGGCCGAGCCGATCGACAAGGACCTGTACGAGCTGGCCCCCGAGGAGCACGCCGAGCTCCCGCAGGTCCCGACCTCCCTGCCCGCGGTCCTCGAAGCCCTGGAGGCGGACAACGAGTACCTGCTGGCCGGCGGTGTCTTCACGTCCGACCTGATCGAGACCTGGATCGACTTCAAGCGTGAGAAGGAGATCGCCCCGATGCAGCTGCGGCCGCACCCGCACGAGTTCGAGCTCTACTTCGACGTGTAAGGGCGGATCCCGCGTCACCGAGGGCCCGGTCGTCGTCCCCGCGAGGGGCGGCGGCCGGGCCCTCGGCGTTCGCCGCCGGCTCAGGCGGCGCAGAGCCGGTCGGCCAGGGTCGCCATGGCTGGGGTGCCCGGGGTGGTGCCGGTGCTGGCGAGGGCGGCGCGGAAGCGTTCCGGGCGGCGGAGCAGCCGGCGGCGGTGGGGGTGCAGGGTGGCGGTGGCGAGCAGCCAGCCGGCGAGCGCGTGTGGGTCGTCCGGGGTGGCGCGGAGCGTGGCGGCGTAGCCGTGCTCGGCGGCCGAGGGGTGGCCGGCGGCCAGGAGCTCGTCGGGCGTGACCGGCGAAACGGGCGGCTTCCGGTACAGGCGTAGCCGGTCATCAACCCAGCGCGCGGGAGCGACGGCCGGCTCAGCCGCCAGGCGGTTCCGCAGCCGCCATTCGACGGCGTGGCTGACGGCGGCCGCGGCGGCGCGGGCGGCGACCGCCGGCGGCACGGGCTCCCGCCGCCAGCCGCGGAGCGTGCCGGCGAGCCCGTCCACCAGCCGGCGGCCGGTGGGGGTGAGCCGGTCGGAGGCGCGCAGCGTCCGCACCACCCGGCCCGTCTGGACGCGCAGCAGGGCGAACTGGAAGGCGGCCAGGTCGCCGTCGACGACGGCCGGTTCGGCCATCCGGTCGCGCCAGAAGCCGGTGACGCCGACGAAGGCGTAGGCGCCGTGCAGCAGCCCGGTCAGGTGGCGGGGGTCCGGGCGCCAGGGGGCGTAGTGGATCTCGGCGCGGTCGTCGTCCAGCAGCGGGAAGAGGTGGAGCAGCGCGCCGAGCTTGCTGTGCTGGAACTCGTGCACCATGGCCTCGGCGAGGGCCAGGCCGGTGGCGGGCCGGGAGACGACCATGGAGCCGAAGGCGTCACCGGTGGTGGCGCTGAGCACCTCCCCGGGGGGCGGGGCGGTGGCACCGGCCCAGGGGACGATCCGGCGGATGTCCTGGACGCGCAGCCGCCCGGGGCCGGGGGCCGCCGGGCGGAGTATGGCGGTGGCCTCGGCGAACAGCGCCCGCCAGGCCCCGACTTCGGCGTCGTCGAGACGCTCGGGGGCTATCGGCTCGGTCAGGTCGCGGTAGGGGTCGACGTCGTCCAGGAAGGTGCCGGGCGCGAGGCGGCGCAGCGGCTGCCAGTCCCCTGTGTCGTGCCGGCCGAGCGGGTGGACGGTCACGGCGCGGCCGCCGGGCTGGGCGAGGGTGAGCCCCGGGCCACGCAGCCGGGCGGTGGCGGTCGTGAACTCGGGCCCGGAGCCGGGCTTTTCGAGGCGGGCTAGGCCAAGGGTCGGGAGCACCACGGCGCCGTCGACGACGGGGACGGTGACCTCCGCGTCCAGGCCGGCGAGGGCGCGGGCGGCCAGGCAGACGGCGTGCAGGTGGCCGATGTCGGCCCACAGCGGCGGCCCTTCGGCCGAGCCGTGCAGCCGCCGCAGCAGATGCGCCGTCCAGCAGCCGACCTGCGGGCTGAGCAGCAACTCCTCGACCGCGTCCGGCCGGTGCTCGGCCGCCTCGGTGATCAGTCGCCAGGCGGTGGCGACGGTCCCGGTGCGGGCCAGCTCCTCGGGATGTTCCTCGAGCCGGTCGAGGACCTCGGCGAGCAGCATGAGACGGCGGTTGCGCTCCCCGCCGCGGAGGAAGGCGACCGCCTCGGGGGAGCCACCCCCTGAGGCGAGTTCGTCGAACCAGTCACCCGGCATTCGCACCCGCTGATAGGGCTGGCCCAACGCGGCTTGCCACCTCTCCTCAGGGTCGGTCCACGGAGTTGCCCGGCGGGTTCGTGCCTCCTCCCGTGCTCATGGCGGCACTTCCGCCCCATCGAGCCTCGTCGAGCAGACGCCGGGTCCGCATGGACGCCGGGAGGCCACGCAGCGCGGCCAGGCTCACCCCCGTGAGGTCGGCCATGTCGGATGCGATGTGGTCCATCGCCGGCTCGTCCAATCCGTGATCCTCCTTGCCGTCTACTGACGGAGCGTGATAAAGACCCCGGTCACTCGGATCCCTTCCCATGATGACGAACGGTGGGCGTGCTGGGAAGCCAGTGGCAGGCGCCAGTCGATCTGGTCGACTGACACCCCTCGTGGCCGCCGGGACGACGGACCCGAAATATTCCTCGCGTTTGTGGCCGCGGCCTCGGACGTGAACCTTCCGGTCACTCAGAATTGGTTCGGTTGCGATTGGTACCGCAACGGGGACGGCATCGGTACGAGAGACGACTCATCGGGTCGGGCCACCGATGGAACGCTCCGCCGGAGCGGCTTCCCATATGCCGACGATGTGGCCGCCTCGCTGACCAGCGCGCCGGTCGGCATCCCCAGTGCCGTCAAGCGTATCGTCGATGACCACATCGACGTCAGACTCGGTCGCGCGATTCTGCGCCTGTCCGCGCGGCGCGATCCGGCCCGGCAAAGGGCGGAGGACGTGCTATGAAGTGGGACGACGTCACACTCGTCATCCTCGCCGCGTTCGGCTGCTTCACACTGCTGCTGACACAGGTCAGCGAAGTGCTGTCGAGGCTGCCACAGATCATCCGCGCATGGCGGCAGGTGCGACGAGAACTGAGCGGTGATGGTGATTCCGGCTCCCTGGATCACCCGGGAAGAGTCACCAACCCGGGTCCAGCCGCGGTCGATCCCAGACGGAGGAGCCGTACCTCCGGAGAGCCCGACGCCGGGCGCGACGAGGACTGAACCGATCGACAGCGCCGCTCGCCGGGAGCCGGTGGAAGGAGATCCACGCGCCCACCGGGCCCGGCCGTCATCCCGCAGGGGGCAGGGACGTTCCTCCAAGCTCAGGCGGCGCAGAGCCGGTCAGCCAGGGTCGCCATGGCTGGGGTGCCCGGGGTGGTGCCGGTGCTGGCGAGGGCGGCGCTGAGCCGTTCGGGGCGGCGGAGCAGCCGGCGGCGGTGGGGGTGCAGGGTGGCGGTGGCGAGCAGCCAGCCGGCGAGCGCGTGTGGGTCGTCGGGGGTGGCGCGGAGCGTGGCGGCGTAGCCGTGCTCGGCGGCCGAGGGGAGGCCGGCGGCCAGCAGTTCGTCGGGGGTAACCGGTCTCGTGGGCGGCTCACGGTAGAGGCGAAGGCGATCGTCGGCCCAGACGTCGGGGCTGACGGGGCGGTCGACCGGCGGGGTGCCGGAGCCGGCCGGCTCCGTCGCCAGCCGGGTCTGGTTCCGCAGCCGCCATTCGACGGCGTGGCTGATGGCGGCTGCGGCGGCGCGGGCGGCGATCGTCGGCGGCACGGGCTCCCGCCGCCAGCCGCGGAGCGTGCCGGCGAGCCCGTCGACCAGCCGGCGGCCGGTGGGGGTGAGCCGGTCGGAGGCGCGCAGCGTCCGCACCACCCGGCCCGTCTGGACGCGCAGCAGGGCGAACTGGAAGGCGGCGACATCCCTGTCGGCCACGGATGGTTCGGCCATCCGGTCACGCCAGAAGCCAGCGACGCCGACGAAGGCGTAGGCGCCGTGCAGCAGCCCGGTGAGGTGCCGCGGGTCGGGCCGCCAGGGGGCGTAGTGGATCTCCGCCCGGTCGTCGTCCAGCAGCGGGAACAGGTGCAGCAGCGCGCTGAGCTTGCTGTGCTGGAACTCGTGGACCATGGCCTCGGCGAGGGCCAGGCCGGTCGCGGGCCGGGAGACGACCATGGAGCCGAAGGCGTCACCGGTGGTGGCGCTGACCACCCCCGACCGTGGCTCTCCTGATGTGCCGGCCCAGGGAACGATCCGGCGGATGTCGGTGCCCCGCAACCGCCCGGGGCCGGATGGTCCCGGGCGGGGTATCGTCGCAGCCTCCTTGAACAGCTGGCGCCAGACCTCGACTTCGGCGTCCTCCAGGCGCTCTGGTGGCACCGGCTCGGCCAGGTCCCGGTACGGGTCGACGTCGTCGAGCCAGGTGGTGGGGCCGAGGCGGCGCAGCGGAAACCAGTCGGCGGTCTCGCGCTCGCTGAGCGGGGTGACCGTCACCGCACGGCCGGTGGTCTGGGCGAGGGTGAGTTCGGCGCCGCGCAGCCGGGCGGTGGCGGTGTCGTACTCGATGCCCGACCCCGGCTTCTCGAGCCGGGCCAGGCCGAGTGTGGGCAGCACGACCGCGCCGTCGCGGACGGGCACGGTGACGTCGGCATCCAGGCCGGCGAGGGCGCAGGCGGCCAAGCAGACGGCGTGCAGGTGGCCGACGTCGACCCAGAGCGGTGGTCCGCCGGCCGAGCCGTGCAGCCGCCGCAGCAAATGGGCCGCCCAGCTACCGGTCTGCGGGCTGCAAAGCAACTCCTCGACGGCTGGCGGCCGGTGCCTGGCAGCCTCGGAGATCAGCTGCCAGGCGGCGGCGACGGAGTCGGGACCGGCCAGCGCGCCAGAGTGCTCCTCGACCCGGTCGAGCACCTCGGCCAGCAGGATCAGGCGGCGGTTGCGCTCAGCACTGACCAGAAAGCCGACGGCCTCGGGAGAGCCGCCCCCGGAGGCGAGTTCATCGAACCAGTGGCCCGGCATTCGCATCCGCTCACAGGGCTGCTCCAACGCGGCTCTCCCACCTCTCTCGGTCGGCGTTACGCGACGTTGCTCGGCTGACCGGTCTCCCCCATGACGTTGCTCCGGCCGCGCCGCACCTCGTCGAGCAGGCGGCGAGGACGGGCGGAGACGGGGAGTTCGCGGAGCGTGTCGAGGCTGACCCGCGTCAGGTCGGCCATGTCGGAGGCGACGTCGTCCCTCGCCAGCTCGTTCAATCCGTGGACCCCCTTCACCTTCGGTTGGCGGGGCGTGAAAACGGACCCGGTCGCCCCGGATCTCTTCCCATGATGACGAACGGTGGGCATGCTGGGAAGCCCGTGTCAGGCGTGAGTCGATCAGGGGCGTGGGCCGGTGAACTCCCCGATGGCGGTTGCGAGTGCGACCGCGCGCTCCTCATCGTCGTCGAGCGCGGTGACGGCGTCGTAGAGCACCCAGAGCTCTTCCGGGCGCCGGCGCAGAGCCGTGACGATGGCGACGAGGTCGGCGCGGGGCAGCGGGTGCCGGCGCATGCGGGCCACGGTCTTCGGCGGCAACGACAGAACCATGGTCTGTCGCTCGTCCGGGTCGGCCGTCAGCGGATAGTCGAGCAGCGCATCGATGAGCGGGCCCAGGGCGGCCGTGGGTGGGGCCGAGGCTGGGACCGGGATGACTCCGCGGCGGTGCCCGTGGAGGGTGAGGGTCGGAAGCTGGTCGGTGCGGCCTCGTTGTCGCAGCGGGTCCAGCCGGGCGGCGGTCGTTTGGTACAGCGCTTCGGCGTCCGGCGGCCACGGGCCGGCCTCGGGGACCTCGGCGAGCCCTCGAAGCAGGGCGTCGGAGAACAGGCCGGCGCGGTTCAGCGGGTCGTTGACGGCCGGACGGCCTCGGGTGGCCGCGAGGAGCACGGCCTGCTCGTGGGCGTCGGTGCGCCGGCCGGACGGCAGCGTCTCGGTGGGCAGGGTGTTGCGGAAGCGATGGTCCTCGACGAAGGTGCGGCAGGCGTCGACGACCCAGAGCTGTCGGGTGCGCCCGGGCAGCAGGTCGCTGGCGAGGGTGGCGCGGGCCGACTCCAGGTGCAAGTTGCGCTTGTCGGCGGCGGTAGCGTCAGCGCAGAACAGCCGGTTGTTCTCCTGCTCGTCGAGCACGCCGTGGCCACCCCACCAGATCCACACCACCTCCGGGGCCAGTGCGGGGAGTTCGGTCAGCAGCGTGTGTCGGATGTCCGCCTGGCCGGCGGGCCGGTGCTCCACGTCGACGTGGTATCCATCCTCGGGCGCGAGGTGGAGGAGGACGTTGCGCTCGGGCACCCCTCGGCCCACCAGCCAGTCGCGGAAGCGCAGCGCGTCGCGTGCCGGCCCCGGCAACCGCCAGGCGGGGCCGGCCGCGTAGCGCTCAATGCCGACGACCAGGGCGACCGTGCGTCGGAGGGTCATGGGTCTCCTCGGGCGAGCGCCGGGGGCGCGGGGCACTACATCGGCATGGGCGCCAGGTCGCACTCGATCCGCTGGTGCATGCGCGCGGCCAGCAGCCAGGGGTGCTCGGGGTTCAGGACCTCGGAAAGCCCCTTGACGGCCTCTGCGTTGACCGTGTCCGCCTCCTCGCTCAGGCCGAGGCCGCGCAGGTCGAGGGAGAGGTTGGCGCGGCACACGTGGGTCAGCGGATGGTTGGGTCCCGACACCTCGGCCAGCGCGGTGAGCGTCGCCTCATCCAGGGCCCTGGCGCGCCCGAAGTCGAAGCGCGCGTAGTGGTTGCTCGCCTGGCCGAGGTCGCAGACCAGCGTCGAGACGTGCCGCTCCCCCAGCGTCTCGCGGAACAGTCCGGCGGCTTCGGCGTGCAGCTGGTCCGCCCCGTTGAGATCTCCCTCGGCGCGCAGCGTCGCCGCGTGGTTCACCATGGCCGTCAGAGTGTAGGCGTGCCGGTCACCCATGCCCTCCCGGTAACGGGCCAGCACCCGGGCGCCGAGCTCGTGGGCGGCGGGCAGGTCGCCGCGCAGCCGCCGGTCCACGCTGGTGTTCATGGCGGCGCTCAGGGTGTCCGGATAGTCGGAGCCGTAGCGGGAGATGAACCGCTCCAGGGTCTCCTCGCCCAGCGCGCTGGCCTCGGCATAGAGGCCGTCCCTGCGCCGGCAGACCGCCAGGTTGCGGGCGGCGCGGATGGTGGCCGCGTTGTCCTCGCCCAGCACGTTGCGGTAGATGCGGTAGGTCTCCTCCTGCAGCGCGCGGGCGGCCGAGAAGTCGCCGGCCTCGCAGATGTCGATGGCGAGGCCGTTCACCGTCTGGAGGGTCTGGAGGTAGGCCGGGCCGTACAGCAGCTCCCACTGCCTGGCGGTCTCCTCGTCCAGCTCCCTGGCCGCGACGAAATCGCCGACGAGGCGCAGGGACACACCCAGGTTGTGGGCGGTCGCCAGGGTGGCGGGGTCCTCGGGGCCGAACAGGTCGCGGGCCCGGTCGTAGGCCTCGGTGTCCAGGGCCAGGGCCTCGCGGAACGCGCCACGGTAGCGGAGGGAACCGGCCATCTGGCTCATGGAGTCGAGCAGTTCCTCGTCGGGCACGTCCGTGGTGCGGCAGAGCTCCAGCGCCCGGGAGTTGAGGGCGAATGCCTCGTCGGTGTGGCCGAGCACGCGCAGCACGAACGCCACCCACTTGGACATCTGGATGACGGTCAGGTCCTCCTCGCCGGACTGAGCCTGCCACGCCGTCCACGCCTCGCGAGCCAAGTCGGCCGAGGCCTGGTGCGCACCCCAGTTGTAGAGGTAGCGCACAACACCGTCCACCAGCTGCCGCACCCAGGGGTCCGCACTGTGCACCGCGCCGGAGGCGATCACATGCGGCATCAGGGCCTGGTAGGCGGGCCACTGGTCGGTGCTGCGCGGGCTACCCGGCTTGGCAGTGGCCAGCAGTACCTGGGCGGAGGTCCGCCGCCTCGCAGCCTCGTCCGCGGAGAGGCTGGCCAGCAGGACGGTCTGCATCAGGCGGTGCAGTTGGATGGTGCCGTTCTTGTGGTCGAGCTTGATCAGGGAGAGCTTGCTGAGGTCCCGGGTGGCCCTGGCGAGCAGTACCGGGTCGCGCAGGATCGGGTCGAGTTCGGGGCTGACCTCGACATTGCGAGTGCTCCTGAACATGCTCTGCGGGATCGGCTCGGGGGCCATGCAGGCACAGACCTCGAGGAGTTGACGGGCGGCCGGGTTGGTCTGGGAGAGCCGGTCGAGCGAGATGTTCCAGGCGGCGGCCACCGAGACCGGGTAGTCGGGCGAGGGGTCGAGCTCCAGGATGCCGGGGCGGCGCTCGTTGAGCAGGGCGAGGTACTGGGAGACGGGCATGCCGGTGGCGGCGTGCCAGGCGCCGGCCTGTTCGATGGCGAGCGGCAGGTCACCGAGGGCCTCGGCGAGCTCGTCGGCCTCCTGAACGCTGAGGTCCCGGGAGCGGCGTTGGAGGAGGGCGATGCTCTCCTCGCGCTCAAACACGTTGACCGTGAGCGGGTTGGCCACGCGCTCCCAGTCCCGGTTGCGCGAGGTGACGATGATCTTGCCGGGGCCGCCGGTCGGGAAGTAGCCGCGTACGGTCTCGATGTCCTCCGCGTTGTCGAAGACCAGGAGCCAGTTGTCGTAGGGCTTGCCGCTGCGCAGTGCCTCGCGGACGGCCGGGACGGCGGTGTTGGCCTGCGGTCCGACGTCCAGGTTGAGGGCGCGGGCGAGGTCGGCGAGGGCGCCGAGGATCAGGCTGTCCTGTTCGGCGGGGATCCACCAGATGACGTTGTACTCGTGACTGTGCCGGTAGACGTACTCGATGGCGATCTGCGACTTGCCGACGCCGCCCATGCCGTGCAGCGCGTGCGGCAGCACGGCGGCCGTCACCTCGCCACGCAGCTGCTGCTCGACCGCCGTCAAAAGGCTTTCACGCCCCGTGAAGTTGGGGTTCTTCGGCGGTACGTTCCCCATGATCCGCGGCTGCCCGATGCGCGGGTAACGGGTTGCTGACGTGTTGGGCGCCATGTCCTGGTCGGCCTTCCGAGCTGAGGTTTCTGGAGTGTCGGGTGACGGCGTCGGCACACCGCCTCCGTGCGGGTCGCGTGGTCCTGCTTGCTGTATGCCCCGATTCGCGCGGTTGTCACCGGGCGGAGTCAGAAGCTCACGTCGGGTGGAGCCGTCGGTCAGGCCGGCGACGCGGGCGGCGCGGCGGGCGTAGGGGCCGGAGAGCGCCTTCAGCACGGCGATCTCGATCGGCAGCCAGGCGCGGTTCTCCTCGGTGAGCTCGGGCAGTGCGGCGCCCTCCGGGTCCTTGAGGGCGGCCTTGAGGCTGGCGCCCCGGCCCCTGCCGCCGCTCAGCTCGGCGAACAGGCTGACGGTGCGGGCGAGTTGGGTGCGGCTGCCGGTGGCGAGCAGTGCCTCGCGGATGCCGGGCGCGAAGTCGGGGGCGCCGCCGTGCCGGGTGCGGGTCCAGTCGAGCAGGCCGCCCATCATGATCTCCGCGATGTGGACCGGGCGCGCCTCGGGGAAGGCGCGCCGGCACAGCTCCTCGATGAGGTCGAACTCGAAGGGGACGGCGGCGAGTTGGGAGGCGAGCCGGCGGGCGGTCGGGCTGGCGAGGGAGGCGAACCTGGCGACGGCGGCGGCCGCGGTGCGCTGGTTGGTGACCCGGGGGGCGCGGAGCCCGGGGGTGGGCGTGCCCTGGGCGAGGGTGCCGGCCAGCACGAAGGGGAGGGCGCGCCGCACGCCGCTCTCGCCGGCGACGACGGCGGCCCAGGCGGTGAAGGGCTCGGGCTTGAGGCTGAGCACCGGCACGGGCACCGGGTCGCCCGGCGGGGTCGGCGGGGGGCGCAGCGGGTCGGCCCCGGCGGGGGGCGGGCGGTGGCCGACCCTGCCGTTGGGCGCGGCGAAACCGCCGGCGGCCAGCTCGGCGCGGAAGGGGTTGAGCGAGGTGCGGTGCCAGAGGTAGGTGGGCAGCAGGTGGACCAGCGCGGTGGGGCCGCCCGCGGTGAGGCGCTCCAGCAGCGCGTCGGCCGTGGGAGAGGCCCAGCCGTGGCCGAGCCCGTCGGTGACGACGAGGTGGACGCGGGTGCCGCGGGCGTGGATGAGCTCGGCCGGGTCGCCGTCGCGGCCGCCCGGCCAGCGCAGCGTGGCCTCGCCGTCGCGGGGTAACGCCAGGCGCACCACGCGCACGTCGCGGAAGGCGCCGCTGCGCTCGGCCTCGGTGGCGAGCGAGGCGACGGCGTCGTCCCAGATCCGCATGGTGGGGCCGTCGTCGGCGAGCACCACGAGGTCGAGGGCGGTCTCGCCGGCCGGCCGCAGGTAGGGGATCCACAGGTCGTCGGTGATGCCGTGCCTGGCGGTGCGCTCCTCGTCGAGGACGGCGCGGCTGCGGGACGGCACGCGGCGGCGCAGCCCGTGCAGGGCCTTGGCGAGGCGGACGGGCGCGGGCGGCGGCGCGGCGGGCGCGCGTGGGGGCGTGCCGAGGTCTTCGGTGGCGCGGACCGGCGCGACCGTGGCCGTGGCGGTGTTCGGTGCCGGCTCGCGCGGCGGGGGCTGCGCGGGGTCGCCGGTGTGCCCGGTCGGCGGTGGGACCGGGGTGTGCGGGGGCCGGGAGGGGGCGTCGGCACTCGGTGCGGGGTCGGCGGGCGCCGGCCGCGGCTGACCGGTCTCGCGCTGGTGGCGTGCTGGGCGGTCGTCGCCCGGCTCCGCCCCGGCTGCCAACCGGGTCGCCGTGAGCCAGGCCGCGTCGGCGATCTCCCACCAGTCGGGATCGCCGGCGGTGGCCTGCCGCGCCTGGTCGCGGGGGGCGGGTGCACGCTCCCGGGGAAAGCCGTTCATCAGCGGCCTTTCGCGAGGTCGCGGAGGAGCATCTCGATCAGCTTACGCCCGTCCTCATCCCTCTGGAAACCACCGGCCGTGGTCAATTGAACGGCGTTCAGCAACTGGTCGACGGACTGGGTGCCGCCGTCCCGCACGCGTCGTTCGAAGTCGTCGACGAGGGCGGTGACGCCCTCGGGGCTGCGGCGCAGGTGGCTGGCGACGATGGCGAGCAGCTGCTGGCGGCTCGGCGGCAGCATCTCGAGGGGGAGGCAGCGGCGGCGGAACGCGGCCGGGAACTCGCGCTCGCCGTTGCTGGTGATGACGACCAGGGGGAACTCGCGGCACTCGACGCGGCCGCCGACGATCTCGGCGCGCCGCTCGGGGTCGTCGGTGAAGACGCTGGCGTCCCGCAGGGCGCCGCGGATCAGCTCGGGGATCTCGTAGCTGCCGTTCTCCAGGACGTGCAGCAGGTCGTTGGGCAGGTCGATGTCGCTCTTGTCGAGCTCGTCGATCAGCAGCACCCGGGGGCGCTCCCAGCCGAGCAGGGCGGTGCCGAGCGGGCCGAGGGTGATGAAGTCGCCGAGGTAGGGCGGCTGTTCCGGCGGGACGCCGCCGGGCTCGGTGGGGCCGCCGGCCCGCCAGGCGGCGATGGCCTGGGCGCGGCCGATGGAGTCGTACTCGTAGAGGCCGTCGCGCAGGGTGGTGCGGCTGACGATGCTCCACTGCAGGACCCGGCCGAGGCCGAGTTCCCTGGCGGCGAGGTAGGCGAGGGTGGACTTGCCGACGCCTGGCGGCCCGGTGACGAGCAGGGGGCGGCGCAGCACCAGGGCGGCGTTGACGGTGTCGATCTCCTCGTCGCGCAGGTTGGGCCTGGCGACGGTGGCGCCGCCGAGCCGGCGGCGCGCGGCCCGGTCGTCCTCGGGTGGCGGCGGTTGCAGGGGCTCGCCGCTGAACTCGCGCCAGGGCGGCGGCGGGGGGATGGTGGCCGGGCCGTCCTTCGGCGGCACGCCGGTGCCGTGGAAGATCCGCCAGGAGTCGCGCCCCTCGGGGCCGGTCGTGCCGTCCGCCGCCGGGGACTCTGGCTCGGTCACGCCGGAACCTCCTCGCAGTCGATGAGTCGGAAGGGATCATCCCAGAAGAGCGCGATGTTCCGGCCCAGTTGGCGAAGTCCGTCGACGTCCGCCTCGGCCAGGATCCGCATCTGCAGCACCTGGCGTGGGAGTTGGGCGTGCCCGAAGCCGATGAGGATGCGCATCATCTCGCGGACCATGGGGTCGGACTCGGGCCTGCGGTTCCAGAGGGCGAGGCCGATGCCCTCGGCGATGGCGGCCTTGAGCGGTTCGAGGCCGTGGCCCTCGATGGCCGGGGCGTCCATGGTGACGGCGGTCAGCCGGTCGTTCTGGAAGAGGGCCTGGCGCCAGCGCGGCAGTTCGGCGGGGTCGGCGGCCCACCAGTGGTGGGCCTCGGTGACCGGGCCCTGCCTGAGGGTCTTCCAGCGGGCGCGCCAGGCGCGGTGCTGGATCGGGTTCCGGTCACGCATCCGTTCGAGGCTGCGGAGGTGGACGAGGTAGCGGGGGCCGATGGGGACCGGGTCGCCGGTGTCGGTGCCGAGTTCGAGCCGTGCCACGTCGTGGTTGAGGAGCGAGTAGGGCAGCACGAACTCGACGTAGGCGGGCTCCGCGTCGTGTTCCGGCAGGTCGGCCCAGAGCCGCTCGCCCTGCCGGATGGCCCGCTCCACCGCGCCCGAGAGGCCGTCGAGCGTGGTGACCTCGGACTCGCCGGAACGCGGGTCCCAGTAGCCGGGGAGTTCGTTGATCCAGTAGCGGACGAAGACGTCGGGCGAGCCGTCGTCGGCGGGGTCGACCATGACGACCAGGCACTTGGGGATGGTGCGGTCGGGAGCGCGGGTGGCGGCCAGCCGCCGGCGGCGCTCGCGCAGGGCGTCCAGGGCTCCGGCGCCGGCGGCCCATGCCTCGCACCAGTCGCGGAGCCTGGTGGCCTGGGTGGTGGCGGCGAGTTGGGCGGCGCACTCGAGCAGCAGCACGGCGGGCGGCAGGCCGTCCGGTTGGTCGGGGACGTCCAGCAGGTGGTCGAACAGGTCGCCCGCGGAGAGGTGTTCCGGCGTCTCCAGGTGGAGCGCGCGGGTGAGCGCGGCGTGCAGCGCGGGCCCGGGGACGGCCGCCTCCCGCAGCAGCTTGCGGGCCACCCCGGCGTCCTGGTCGGGCAGCACGGGGGCGAGCCCGTCGATCCTGGCGCGGACCTCGGAGGCGATCTCCTCGCCGCTGTGCAGGCCGACCGCGAAGAGGACGGCGTCGACCCCCTGTTCGCGCTCGCGTAACACGGCGCTCACCAGGACCACCATGTCGTTGCGCGCGTCCCTGCCCGGCAGGTCGACGTGTCTGCCGAGATATTCGCCGACGGTCTGGCCGAACTCGAAGCGGAGTGCCGGGTCCCGGACACAATCCAGTTCGCAGAGTTCGTTGACCAATGTGGCCTTGAGCCGCAGGTACTCCTGGTGCGACTCGCGCGGCGTCCTTAT
Organism: Streptomyces millisiae; assembly: GCF_031845425.1. Lineage (NCBI taxonomy): Bacteria > Bacillati > Actinomycetota > Actinomycetes > Kitasatosporales > Streptomycetaceae > Streptomyces > Streptomyces millisiae. Next base: position 31,156 of record NZ_JAVREM010000045.1, on the reverse strand, counting down.
CACCACCGACCCTCCCCCAAAAAAGTCGGTACCCCTGCCGATGACGAAGCGTGAAGTTACCACGCCATTTTGCCTGCTACCAGGGCCGCGTGAAACGGCCGGGGGCGCGGGAATCCGGCGCCCCCGGCCCGGCGCGGCCGGCTCAGCGCTGCTGCGCGGCGGCCGCCTCCCGTCGGCGCCGTCCCCGCCTCATGAGCCCGACTCCGGCGCTGACCAGGGCGAGCAGGAGGATCACGGCTCCCACGACGATGTTGCTGACGATCATGCCCGCGTCGGGATGGCGCCCGACGACCCACGGCGAAATGGCCAGCCAAATCCCGATGCCGGCGATGGCGAGGCTGAGCCCGCGCATGTTCTCGGCCCGGCTGAGCCCGAGTGCCAGTACGGCGACGGCGATGCCCATGATGAGGTTGTTGGTGGACAACCCCGGCTGGGCGGTGGTGAAGTGCAGCGTGTAAGACGACACCGCGGCGTACAGCCCGGCCAGGAACAGCGGGGCGTCGACCAAGGCCACGTCGCGGCCGCCCATTACCCGGTTATACCGCTGCCGCATTTCCATCTCGTCCGGATGACCCGCGAGATCCGCCCGGTGGCGGTGTGAGACGTCGGACATGGCGATCCTCCTTCGCACTCCGATCGGCCCATGTGAGTTATGTCCAGTATGCCCCCAATGGTCCGTTCGAAGTAATCGGGCGCCCGGCTGGCGCCCGCACCCACAACTGAGTAACGTTGATTACATGATTACAGAGAAGGGGCAGCAGGAGCTGCGCGGCTGGATCGCGGGGCGGCTGCCCGAGGGGTGGTTCACGGAGCTCGCGGAGGTCGTCATCGACCGCGAGGAGATCACGGTCATCGGCCGGCTGGCGGAGCCCGAACTGGCTCCCGGCGCGACCGAGACCGAGCGCGAGGCGGCTCTGGAGGGGCGGGTGACGGAGTTCCGCGAGCGTACCCGGATGAGCAGGGTGGAGATCGCCCGGGAGGCCAACATCCGCTTCCGCAGGCAGCTTTCCTGGGGCGTGCGGTGCGGCGAGAACCTGACGATGTTCACGCACATGTCGGCGCCCGTGATGAGCCGGCTGCGGCAGTCGGAGCGGATGGTCCTCGACACGCTGATCGCCGGCGGGGTGGCGCGCAGCCGCAGCGACGCGCTCGCCTGGTGCGTGCGGCTCGTCGCGCAGAACACCGACGAGTGGCTCGGCAACCTGCGGGACTCGCTGATCCAGGTGCAGCGGGTGCGGGAGTCGGGGCCGGACGCCGGCGCCCAGGACCTCACACTCGAGTTCCAGCTGGAGGACGCGAAGTAGCGGCTCGCACCGAAGGAGACCCGTGTCGGCCGCCCGCCGCTGGGTACCCGGGGCGCCCCGAGGCTAGGAGGTACAGCCATGCAGCAACGGGGCAGCAACCGTCTCAACGTCCATCGTGACGACCTGATGAAGCACGACCTCCAGGGCATGCTGCGCTCCGAGCACCCGACCAGGGCCGAGGAGTGGCGGGACCAGGAGCCGGCCGCGGAGGACGACCCCGCGCTGGTCGACGGCCCCGTCCCGCGGCAGAGCGCGGGCGGCCCCCGGGAGGCCGAGGACGAGGCGTTCCGTTTCGAGCTGGCTCGCCATCTGCGGCGCAGCGTGTTCCCGGCCGACCGCCGGACGCTGCTGCGCACGCTGGACGAGACGCACGCCCCGGACGGTCTGGTGGAGACGGTGCGGCGGCTGCCGACAGACCGGACCTACGCCAACGTGCAGGAGGTGACCGCGGCCCTCGGCCGCCGTCCGGCCGCCTGAGCCCACCCCCGAGACGGCCCGCGCCCCCCGGCGCGGGCCGTCTCACGCGTGCCCGGCGGCCGGCCCGGTGGCGCGGCCGTTGACGCCGCGCAGCCGTATACGTTTGACTGAGTCAATGACCGAGTCAACAATGGCGGCGGCGACCGGGACCCCCGGCCCGCCGTCGACGGCCGAGGCCGTGCGCCGGATCCGGGAGTTCAACCGCGACTACGTCAGGCTGGTCGGCGCCTACGACTACGCGCGCCGCACCGGCACCCCCTACTCGCTGCCCGAGGCCCGCCTCATCTACGAGCTGGCCGGCGGCGGGCGGGCCAGGACCACCGAGCTGCGCCGCGCGCTCGACATGGACGCCGGGCAGCTCAGCCGGCTCCTGGCGCAGGCCGAGGCCGCCGGGCTGCTCGTCCGGGAGCGCGACCCGGCCGACTCGCGCCGCCAGCTGGTCTCCCTCACCGGCGCCGGGCGGGAGGCGGCCGCCCTGCTCGACGCCCGCTCCTCGGAGGTGATCGGCGAGCAGATCGCCAGGCTGCCGAGCGCCGACCGCGAGCGGCTGCTGGCCGCGCTGGACACCGTCGCCGGGCTGCTCGGCCTGGGCCGCCGCCCGTCGCCCGAGCCCGGGTTCCGGCTGCGCCCGCCGAAGACCGGCGAGCTGGGCTGGGTGATCGAACGGCACGCGGTCCGCTACGCCGACGCCTACGGCTTCGACGCGGCCTTCGAGGCACTGGTCGCCGACGCGGTGGCCCGGTTCGCCGCCGCCCGGGAACCGGCCCGGCAGTCCTGTTGGATCGCCGAACGCGCCGGTGAGCCGGTGGGGTCGGTGTTCTGCGTGGACGAGGGCGACACGCTCGACGGCCGGCCGGCGGCCCGGCTGCGGCTGCTGCTGGTGGAGCCGGCCGCCCGGGGCCTGGGCATCGGGCAGGCGCTGGTCGGCGAGGCCGTCGCCTTCGCCCGCGCCGCCGGCTACCACGGCATGGTGCTGTGGACCAACGAGGTCCTCGCCAGCGCCCGCCGCATCTACCAGGCCATGGGCTTCACGATGGTGGCCAGCACGCCGCACACGAAGTTCGGTGTGCCGGCCAACGGCGAGGACTGGGAGCTGCGCTTCTGACGCGGGGCCTAGCGGTGCGCCGGCGGCAGCTTCTCGTCCACCAGCGCCAGGATCTCCGTCACCCGCAGCCCGAACCGGACGTCGCACGGGTGCGGCCGGCCCGTGCGGGCCGACTCGACCAGCGCGTCGAGGGCCCGCAGGCAGGGCCGGACCGCCCCGCCGTCCCCCCGCTCCGGCAGCGTCGTCACCCCGGCGGCGCCGCGCAGTTCCGCGGTGACCACGGACGCCTGCGGCGGCACGGTGTGCGAGACCGTGATGGTGCTCGACGCGCCCGAGACGTGCCGCAGCGCCACGTGCACCATGTCCCCCGGGCCGCGCGCCGCCACCACGCCCTCCGGGCCCGTGATGTCGCCGAGCGGCGGCAGCAGCAGCGACAGGGCGTGCGGGCCGACGTCCCACAGGGCGCCGCGCTCCATGCGCCAGAGCGAGTCCGAGTAGGGCGTGTCCGCGCCGCCGAACACCGGTGAGAACCAGTCGGCGCGCCCGGTCAGCCAGCCGTCGGCGCCGCTCTGCGCGGCCACCCAGGCGGCGGTCTCGGGCGCGAACCGCAGCGTGAAGAACACCACCGAGGCCACCCCCGCCGACTCCACCGCGGCGGCCAGCTCCCTGGCCCCGGCCACCGTGGTGGCGACCGGCTTGTCGAGCAGCAGGTGGCAGCCGGCCGCCGCGGCCCGGGCCGCGAGGGGCGCCTGCACGTCCGGCGGCAGCGCGAACGCCACCGCCTCACAGTCCGCGAACAACTCGTCCGCGCTGTCGTAGGCCCGGGTGCCGAGGTGTCCGGCGAGCTCGGCCGCGGCCTGGGCCCTGCGGCCCCAGACCCCCACGAGCTCCGTCTCCGGGTGCTCGACGAGCGCGGGGCCCTGGGTCAGGCGCGCCCAGGGGCCGGTTCCGAGCAGTCCGATTCTCATGCGGTCTCTTCCTTCCGATCGCGACGGCCAAGCGTAGGGCCTGTCTTCTGGATCCTCGCGGGCTCGCGACGAGCCCCCAGCCTGGCGGCTGGGAGGTGCCCCCAGGCATCCCGCCTGGCTGCGTTGCCCCACGCCGCGGAGCGGCATATCGACGCTGCGCGCGAGTACGGCCAAGTACGAGCTGCGCTGCGGCCGACATGCGGCTCCGCCGCGTGAGGCGCCTTGCCAGCGAATGGGGGCACCTCCCAGCGTTAGCTGGGGGCGCCATCCGCCGCTCGCTGATCCACGAAGATCCAAAAGACAGGCCCTGGGCCGTGTGCCGATCACGAGTCCGCGCCGTTCCCGCCGAAACGTAGTTCACACCGCCTTAACAGATGGGCAACTGACGGGAAATGCCTGGTGGTGATGGTTTGGGCAGCGCTGTGACGCACCCGCGAACCTCCCGGAGGAGCACGACCGTGAGCTACAAGGCCGAGTACATCTGGATCGACGGCACGTCGCCGACCGCCAAGCTGCGCTCGAAGACCAAGATCGTCGCGGACGGCGTCGAGCCGCCGGAGTGGGGTTTCGACGGCTCCAGCACCAACCAGGCCGAGGGCCACGCCTCCGACTGCATCCTCAAGCCGGTCGCCACCTACCCGGACCCGATCCGCGGCGGCGACCACGTCCTGGTGCTCAACGAGGTCTACAACGTCGCCGACGGCGCGCCCCACGTCTCCAACACCCGTGCCCTGCTGCGTCCGATCGCCGAGCAGTTCGCCACCCAGGAGCCGATCTTCGGCATCGAGCAGGAGTACACCTTCTTCAAGGGCTCCCGCCCGCTCGGCTTCCCGGAGAACGGCTTCCCCGCCCCGCAGGGCGGCTACTACTGCGGCGTCGGCGCGGACGAGATCTACGGCCGTGACGTCGTCGAGGCGCACCTGGAGAACTGCCTCAAGGCCGGCCTCGGGATCTCCGGCATCAACGCCGAGGTCATGCCGGGCCAGTGGGAGTTCCAGGTCGGCCCACTCTCCCCGCTCGAGGTCTCCGACCAGCTGTGGATCGCGCGCTGGCTGCTCTACCGCACCGCCGAGGACTTCGGCGTCTCCGCCACCCTGGACCCGAAGCCGGCCAAGGGCGACTGGAACGGCGCGGGCGCGCACACCAACTTCTCCACCAAGGCCATGCGCGAGGGCTACGACGCGATCATCGCCGCGTGCGAGTCCCTGGGCAAGGACGGCAAGCCGCTGGAGCACATCAAGAACTACGGCGTCGGCGTCGAGGACCGCCTCACCGGCGCCCACGAGACCGCCCCCTGGGACCAGTACAGCTACGGCGTCTCCAACCGCGGCGCCTCGGTCCGCATCCCGTGGCAGGTCGAGCGGGACAAGAAGGGCTACATCGAGGACCGCCGCCCGAACGCCAACTGCGACCCGTACGTCGTCACCCGGCTCCTGGTCGACACGGTCTGCACCGAGCTGGCCTCCGCCGGCCTGGTCTGACCCGCCTTAAGGTCACCCAAGACGTCTCCCCGGCCCGCGGCCAGCAGCTCGGGCGTGGGACCGGGGAGGCACCAGCGGCGCTGTCGAGGGCGCGTCCGCCATCCGGCGGACGCGCCCTCCGCCGTTCCCGGCCCCCCCCGGGTGTACCCAGGTACACCCCGGCGTCGGGCGGCCCACCCCCGTGACGCGCTCCCCCACCGACCCGCACACTTGATCACACACGGTACGGGTCGACGAGAGGTGCGAGAAGGACATGGACAGGCGACGGCTGCGCGACGCCCTGCTGGCGAGCGCCCGGGGACTGCTGCTCATCCCACTGACAGTCGGTCTCTCCACCGTGCTGTTCGTGCTCTTCGCGGTGTCGGTGGCGCTGACCCCGATCGGCGTCGGCGTCCTCACCACCCCGCTCGTCGTCGACGGGATCCGCGGCCACGCCAACCTGCGCCGCCGGCTGGCCGCCGACTGGTACGGGGTCACCATCACCGCCGGCTACCGGACGCCGAGGGGCGACCGGCGCGGCATCGCGGGACAGGTCGAGCGCTGCGTGACGATGCTGCGCGACCCGGCCACCTGGCGTGAGGCCGGCTGGCTGTTCGTCGACGCCGTCGCCGGCCTGTTCCTCGCGGTGCTCCCCGTGTCCCTGCTGGGCTACGCCGTCTTCGGGCTGGTGCTGCTCGCCGGCGTCTGGGTGCCCATCGTGAACGCGGGCGGCACCTACTGGTTCGCCTTCGTGCCCGTGAACTCGTGGTTCACCGCCCTGCTCGCCGCGCTCACCGGCATCGGCTTCGGGCTGCTCGCCCAGTACGTCAACACCCCCCTGATCCGCGGCCACTTCCTGATGACCAGGTCCCTGATCGGGCTCTCCGAGCGGCAGTTGCTGGCCCAGCGGGTGGAGCGGCTCAAGGAGACCCGGCACGACGCGGTGGACGGCGCCGCCGCCGAGCTCCGCAGGATCGAGCGCGACCTGCACGACGGCGCCCAGGCCAGGCTGGTGGCGATGGGCATGAGCCTGGGCACCGTCGAGGCGCTGATCGAGAAGGACCCGGAGCAGGCCAGACGGCTGCTCGCCCAGGCCCGGGCCAGCTCGGCCGAGGCGCTGACCGAACTGCGCGACCTGGTGCGCGGCATCCACCCGCCGGTGCTGGCCGAACGCGGCCTCGGCGACGCGGCGCGGGCGCTCGCGCTGCGCATGCAGCTGCCGGTGGAGGTGGACGTGGAGCTGCCCGGGCGGCTCGAGGAACCGGTCGAGTCCGCCGCCTACTTCGCCATCAGCGAGGTGCTGACCAACGCCGCCAAGCACTCCGGCGCGAGCAACGCCTGGCTCGACATCTACTACAGCCGGGCCGAGAAGACACTGCGGATCGCGATCACCGACAACGGCCGGGGCGGTGCCGACCTGGACGCCGGCACCGGGCTGCGCGGTCTCGAACGGCGACTCGGCCCCTTCGACGGGGTGCTGGCCCTCAGCAGCCCGGCCGGCGGCCCGACGCTGGTCACCATCGAGATCCCCTGCGCGCTCGTCGAGTAGGCGCCTCCGGCGCCCCCGTCGCCCGCCGTTCGCTCACCCATCACCCACTCGAACACCAACTCGCATACGCTGACGCCGCGTTGACTGATGTCCCCCAGCCAAGCGAAGGCGGCGACGCATGCGAAGAACACGGATCCTGGCGCGCGTGGCGACCCTGCTGGGCGCCGCGCTCGCCCTCACCGCCCCCCTCTCGGCCCAGGCGGCGGACCCCGCGCCCCGGGCCGCCGGGTACGCGGAGACCACCTCGGTCGGCGTCCACAACGCCTACCTCCAGGAGACCTTCCCGTACTTCGCCGACGCCCTCGACTCGGGCGCCGGCATGCTGGAACTCGACGTCTGGACCAACTTCTTCGGCAGCGGCTGGCGCGTCTCGCACAGCAACCCGTTCGGCAACGCCAACAACTGCGAGAACGCCTCCTCCGCCGACGACTTCAGGACCGGCGCCCGCAACCAGTCGCTCGCCGGCTGCCTCCGGGACCTCCGCGCCTGGAGCGACGCCAACCCCGGACACCGGCCCATCCTGCTGAAGGTCGAGCTCAAGGACGGCTTCGCCGCCAACCTCGGCCGCGGACCGGCCCAGTTCGACGCGCTGGTGCGCGACATCCTCGGCGACGCCGTCTACGGCCCCGGCGACCTGGCCGCCGGCCACGCCACGCTCGACGAGGCGGTCCAGGCCGGCGGCTGGCCGAGCCGCGACGAACTGGCCGGCAGGTTCCTGATCCACCTCATCCCCGGCACCGTCGAGGAGGGCAACCCGCTCGACACCCTGTGGACCGACGTCGAGTACGCCCGCCACCTGCGCGACTCCGCCGCCGCCGGCACCCTGGACACCACCACCGCCTTCCCGGCCGTGCACGGCGCCGAGCCCGGCGACCCGCGCGTCTCCCGCTACGCCGACGCGACGCTGCGCCCCTGGTTCGTGGTCTTCGACGGCGACGCCACCACCTACGCCGGCGGCATCGACCTCGGCTGGTACGCCGACCGCGGCTACCTGGTGGTGATGACCGACGCCCACGCCGTGCCGCCCGCCATCAGCGCCACCGACCCCACCGAGGCGCAGGCCGCCTCCCGGGTCGCCGAACTGGCCGCCGCGGGCGCCAGCGTGGTCAGCTCCGACTGGCACTCGCTGCCGTCCGTGCTCGGCACGGTGCTCCCCCGCGGCTGAACCCCACCCGTCCGTGCCGGACCGGCCAACCCGCGGTTCCGGCACGGATAGGGTTGGGACCCGCAGCGTCGTCACCCACCCCGGAGTCCCCCGTGCGCGTAGTCCTCGCCGAAGACCTCTTCCTGTTGCGGGACGGTCTGGTCCGGCTCCTCGAGGCGCACGACTTCGAGATCGCCGCCGCCGTCGACAACGGCCCCGAGCTCACCCGGGCCCTCGCCGAACTGCGGCCCGACGTGGCCGTGGTGGACGTCCGGCTGCCGCCCTCGTTCACCGACGAGGGCCTGCAGTGCGCCCTGGCCGCCCGCCGCGAACAGCCCGGGCTGCCGGTGCTCGTCCTCTCCCAGCACGTCGAACAGCTCTACGCGCGCGAGCTGTTGGCCGACGGCACCGGCGGCGTCGGCTACCTGCTCAAGGACCGGGTCTTCGACGCCGACCAGTTCGTGGACGCCGTCCGCCGGGTCGCGGGCGGCGGCACCGCGATGGACCCCCAGGTGATCCAGCAGCTGTTGGCCCGCCGCACCCATAACTCCCCGCTGGAGAAGCTCACCCCGCGCGAGCTGGAGGTCATGGAGCTGATGGCGCAGGGCCGTTCCAACGCGGCCATCGCCGAGCGCCTGGTCGTCACCGAGCGTGCCGTCGCCAAGCACACCTCCAACATCTTCGCCAAGCTCGGGCTGCCGCCGTCCGACGACGACAACCGCCGGGTGCTCGCGGTGCTCGCCTACCTCGAACGCTGACCCGGCCGCCGCGCGGCGTAACCAGCCGCGCGGCCACTCGTTCCACCGGTGTGTTCCACAGCGATGTGACCTCCCCCGACGCACCCACCGACGCCACCGCCGAGCCCGTCGGCCTCGACCGGGCCGAGGCGGCGCTCGTCGAGCACTATCCGCGCCTCGTGCGGCTCGCCTACCTCGTCCTGCCGCACACCCTCGGCCGCCAGCGGCGGGTGCTCACCGCCCACACCATCGCCCAACGCGCCCTGCCCCGCGGCTCGTCGGACCGGGACACGCCGCCGGCCCTGCCCGCTCAACGCGGCGGCACCGACGCCGGATACGCCTACCTGCGGCTCCGCGTGCTGCGGGCCGCGCTCGACGCGCCCCAGGCCAGGCGCCGGCTGCCGCGCCCGCCGTGGGCGCTCCCCCAGGTGGTGGGGCTGCGGCTGCTCCCCGGCGCGGGCGAGCCCGAGGAAGTCGCCCTCGACCAGCGGCTCGCCGAGCTCAGCCCGGCCGGCCGCGCCGCGTACGCGCTGCGCCGGGTCGACGGCCTCGACGAGCAGGCCGTCCGCCGCCTGCTGGCCGCCGCCGGCGTCGGCGAGGCGGAGTCCGCGGCCGCCACCGACGAGGCGGCCGGCCCGGCCGCCACGGTCGAACTCGCCGACCCCTGCTTCCTCCAGGCCAGGCCGACCGACCTGCTGCGCCGCCGCCGGCTGTTCCGGGGCACGCTCGTCGGCGGCGCCGCGCTGGCCCTGGTGGTGGCCGGCGGCCTGACCCTGCTGCCGGACGGCTGGGGCCCGGACGGCGCCGCCGCCCCCAGCTACAGCCGCAACGAGGCGGCCGAGGCCGCGCTCGACCCGCAGGCGCTGCGCCGCATCCCGGCCGACACCTGGCAGCGCTCGGCGCGGCTCGACTTCTCGGTGTGGCCGGCCAGGGGCGGAGCGGTGGACGACACCGGGCTGCTGCGCAGGGCGCTCGCGGTGTGGGCCCGGCCGGGCGAGGACGTCGTGGTCTCGGCGACCCCGGGCACCCAGACGGGGCCGGGCCCGGGACCGGCCCAACTGCTGTACGCGGGCGAGGCGGGCGGCACCTCGGTGGTGCTGCTGCACGACGGGCTGCGCCTGGTGCGGTACGCCGAGCGGCCGGGCGCCGACGGCGGCCAGGTGGCGCTCGACTTCGCCCGGGTGGACGGCGCCGACCTCGTCTCGTCGGCGGCCGTGGTCGTCGGCCGCGGCGACGGCAACGTCCGCTACCTGCTCGCTCCCTGGATCACCGAGGCCGGCACCGTGGACCTGCTCGACCCCTCGGGGACCACCGAGGAACTCGCCGTCGACGAGGACGGCGTCACCGGCGCGCTGCGTACCGTCTCCGGCGGGGCCGAGGGACAGCCGGGCCAGTGCGCCTCGTTCGCCGCGCTCGCGGTCACCCCGCGCGGGGTCGCCGATCCCTACCTGCTGGCCGACCTGGGCGAGTTGGCGCCCGCGGCGCTGACCGGCGGCGCGCCGGGCGAGCCGGGCAACTGGACGGGATCGGCGGACGCGCGGGCCCAGTGGGCGCGGATGGCCTGCCAGTTGCCGCTGGTGGGCGGCGCCGGGGTGCGGTCGGTCAACGCCTGGCACTTCGCCGAGCAGACGCTCCCCGACGAGGGCGGCACCGCCGACTGGGTCTGCCTGCGCGCCGACACCTGGCGGGGCACCGGCAGCAGGTCGCTCGCCTTCTTCATGCCGCCGGCCGAGCGGGCCGCCGAGCCGGCGTCCGTGACGGCGAGCGCGGAGGACAGCGCGTCCTGCGGCGAGCGCCAACCGGACGTCCTCAGCGGCGTGTTGTGGAACTCCCCGGCGGGCGACTGGTACCTGGTGGCGGCCGCGAGCGAGGGGGTCAGCGAGATCGTGGCCGACGGCGCGGTCAGCGGCGAGACCACGGGCCGCACCCTGGCCCTCCCGGCCGAGGAGGGCGCCCGCACCGACCTCACCGCCCGCCTGGCGAGCGGCGACGAACTGCGGATGCTCGGCCAGTAAGCCCTGGCGGGCAGAAGGCCATCGAAGGCCCCCTGGGAGCCGGCGAGGCCGCCGGTCCGGGTATCCCGCGGCCGTGGCCACGGCGGGAACCGGTCGGCCGGCGACAACATCAGAGGGGTATGAGGAGAGTTTTCGCGCATCCCGGCCCGCTGGTCGCCGTCTCGCTGTTCGTGCTGGTCGGTTGCGGCACCGAGGAGCCGTCCGCGCCGCTCGGCGCGTCGGTCGTCGAGGAGCCGGTCTACGAGGGCACCGCGGTCGGGGTGTTGGAGAGCGGCGACGAGGGGCCGCGGTTGTGCTGGGCGATGATGGAGTCGATGCCGCCGCAGTGCGCGGGCGGCGTCGAGGTGGTCGGCTGGGACTGGAGCGGCCTGGACGCGGAGTCCCAACTGGGCACCACCTGGGGCAGTTACGACGTGGTCGGCACCTGGGACGGCGAGCGGTTCACGCTGACCGAGCCACCCACCGCGCCGAGCCCGCCGCCCGCCCCCGAGGACACCTTCGAGGCCCCCTGCCCTGAGCCGGAGGGCGGTTGGGAGCCGGTGGACCGGGCCCTGGTCGAGGACGGCGCGGCGGGCGAGGTGATCGCCGACGCCTCAACCATCGACACCTACGCCGGCGGCTGGGTCGACGAGCGGGCCGACACCACCATCGTCACCGTCACCTTCACCGACGACCCCGCCCCCTACGAGGAGCGGCTGCGGGAGCTGTGGGACGGTCCGCTGTGTCTGACGACGGCGGAGCGGAACTACGCGGAACTCGTGGCGATCCAGGAGGACCTGGTGGCGGAGTTCCCGGAGGTCGACTCCGCCGGAGTCGACGACACCCGCAACGCGGTCGCCGCCACCGTCCTGGTCGTCACACCGGCCCTGGAAGCGGCCCTCGCCGAACGCTTCGGCGAGGGCGCGGTGGTCCTGGACGGCATGCTCAGCCCGGTCGAGTAGCGGACCGGTCAGCCACAGGTGGGTTGGAGCGCCAGCGCGGTGTTGCTCCCCAGGGTCGCGGTGAACTGGCGGGAGCCGTTGACCGTGACCGGGTTGCCCGTCTGGACGTCGCAGTAGGTGCCGGGGGCCAGCGACGTCTGGTAGGTGCGGGTGAGGGCGGAGCCCTCGTGGTTGATGGCCACGAAACCGCGGTCGCCCCGGCCGAAGGCGATGGCGTCGTTGCCGTTGTCCCACCAGTCGGTGACCGGCTGGCCGTTGGTGGCGTTGCGGAACGCCACCATGGACTCGATCTCCGGCCAGGCGTGCTGGCACTTCCAGCCGTCCTGCCAGCACGCGTTCACCCGACCGTTGTTGGGCGGGCCCGCGTCGTGGTCGGAGAACTCGTAGCCGGAGTGGACGTCCGGCGAGCCGTAGGGCCAGGCGAGCATGAAGACGTTGGCCAGCGTGTAGTTGGCCCCGGAGCGGTAGTTGAGGGTGGAGCCGTTGCGCTCGGTGTCGTGGTTGTCGACGAAGACCGCCGCGGGGCCGTCCGGCAGGTAGCCCCAGCCCTCGCCGAAGTTGCGCAGGTAGGCCAGGTTCTCGTTCTCGAAGACGCGCTTGAGGTCGCGGCCGTAGCGGAACTCCTGGACGTCGCCGTTGCCCAGGTACTCGTTCGGCTGAACGGCCTCACCCGCGCCGTGGATGACCTCCTGCTTCCAGTAGACGTTCGGGTCGTCGAGCAGCGCGCGGATCGCGGCCAGGTCGGCGGCCGGCATGTGCTTGGCCGCGTCGATCCGGAAGCCGGCGACGCCGAGCGACAGCAGGTCGTTCATGTAGTCCGCGATGCGCTGGCGGACGTAGTCCTTGCCGGTGTTGAGGTCGGCGAGGCCGACCAGCTCGCAGTTCTGGACGTTGCCGCGGTTGGTGTAGTCGCTGATGTTCTGCCGGCAGCTGTTGAAGTCCCAGTCGCTGTAGGGGGCGTTCGGGTAGTCGTACTTGGTGTAGGCCGAGCCGCCGGTGCCGGTGCCGCTGCCCGCGGTCATGTGGTTGATCACGGTGTCGACGACGACTCCGACGCCGGCCGCGGCGCAGGTGTCGACCATGTTCTCGAACTGCGCGCGGTCGCCGAGCCGGCTCTGGACGCGGTAGCTGACCGGCTGGTAGGCGGTCCACCACTGGCCGCCCTGGATCTGTTCCTGGGGCGGGGAGACCTGGACGTAGCCGTAGCCGGCGGGGCCGAGCCGCTGGACGCACTCGCGGGCGATGGAGTCGAAGTTCCAGTTGAACAGGACCGCGGTGACGTCCCTGGCGCCGGGCGGCGCGGCCTGCGCCGGGGACGCGGCGGTGAGCGAGACGACGGAGCCGGCGACGGCCAACAGGCCGGCCAGCACCGAGTTGACGAGCCGTCTGGTACGCATGACGCCTCCATGAGGTGGGGGGTGGGCGAGGCAACGCGCCATGCCTGCAAGAACACGTAAGAAACCGCAAGAGATTGCGGTCAGACCGTAGGGGCGACCGCCTGGACGGTCAAGGGCTCGCGCACGACGGGCGAAACCTCACCGTCGCACCCCGGAAATCGGGGCCCGTCTCAACTCGGCTTGTGCGCAAGCTCTTTCGCAAGAGATTTCGGAGTGCTAGCTTGCCCAGCAGCCCCCCGGTCGGTCGAGGGCCCACCGGCCCCACGCGCCCGGCCGACCGGGGGATGTGACCGCCTGGCCGGCGGGCCTCGCGGGTGCCTGGGCCTAGCCGGCCCGCGCCGCCGCGGTCGAGCCGCGGACGACCAGCTCGGGTTGGAAGACGAACTCGGTGCGCTGCACGAGGTTGCCGCCGATCTCCTCCAGGAGGGTGTCGACGGCGGCGCTCGCCATGGCCCGCACCGGCTGCCGGAGCGTGGTCAGCGGCGGGTCGGTGAAGGCGAACAGGTCCGAGTCGTCGTAGCCGACCACGGAGACGTCGGTCGGCACGTCGAGGCCGCGCTGCCGCACCGCGCGGATCGCGCCGAGCGCCATCATGTCGCTGCCGCAGACGATCCCGGTGCAGCCGGCGTCGAGCAGCGCGGCGGTGGCGGCCTGGCCGCCCTCGACGCTGTACAGGGTGTGCCGGACGACGCCGCGCCCGTCGAGCTCGGCGGCGAAGCCGGCGACCTTGCGCTGGACGGGCACGAAGCGCTGTGGGCCCACGGCGAGCCCTATCCGCTCGTGCCCCAGGGCCCGCAGGTGGCGCACCGCGATCCGGGCGGCCGCGCCGTCGTCCGGGGAGACGAACGGCGCGTTGACGCGCTCGTTGAAGCCGTTGATCAGCACGAACGGCACGCCGCGCCCGGTGAGCCTGGCGTAGCGCGCCGGGTCGGCCGTGGTGTCGGCGTGCAGCCCGGACAGGAACACTATGCCGGTGACGCCGCGTTCGACGAGCTGGTCGACGAGCTCGTCCTCGGTGGCGCCGCCCGGTGACTGGGTGCAGAGCACCGGGGTGTAGCCGTGGCCGGCGAGCGCCTGCTCTATGACCTGGGCGAAGGCCGGGAAGATCGGGTTGGTCAGCTCGGGGATGACCAACCCGATGAGTCCGGCGCTGCGTTGCCGCAGCCGCAGCGGGCGTTCGTAGCCGAGGACGTCGAGGGCGGCGAGCACCCGCTGCCGGGTGGCCGCCGCCACGCCCGACTTGCCGTTGAGCACCCGGCTGACCGTGGCCTCGCTGACCCCGGCCTGCTGGGCGATGTCGGCGAGCCGGGCGGTCCTGGCGTCCGGGCCCGGTTCCGTCACTCCCGCCACCAGACGGTGGTGTCGGCCGCCAGGGTGCCTCCCTCGTGGCCGGGGCCGCTGGCCAGCAGCAGGCTTCCGCCCGGGGTCAGGATCTCCGGCAACTCGACCGGCTCGCCCGTGGTGTTGACGGCGCAGACCACCGCGGGCCCCGTTCCTCCCTCCCGCCGGAAGGCCAGCACGCCCGGCGGGGTGGGCAGCCACTCGACACGGTCGCCCGCGCCGAGCGCCGGCTGCTCGCGCCGGATGGCGAGCGCCGCCCGGTACAGCTCCAGGGTGGCGGCGGGGTCGCCGGTCTGCTCGGCGACCGACAGCTTGCCCCAGGACGCCGGCTGCGGCAGCCAGCTGCCGCCGTCGCCGAAGCCGTAGGAGCTGCCCTGGGCGGTCCACGGGATCGGCACCCGGCAGCCGTCCCGCAGGCCGTCCTGGCCGTCGCCGGCCGCGTCGTCGTGGTGGCCGCGCCGGAAGAACGCCGGGTCCTGGCGCGCCTCGTCCGGCAGGTCGAGGACCTCGGGCAGGCCGAGCTCCTCGCCCTGGTAGAGGTAGGCGGAGCCGGGCAGCGCCAGCATCAGCAGGGTGGCGGCCCTGGCGCGCTCCAGGCTGCCGCCGAGCCGGGTGCGGTGCCTGACGACGTCGTGGTTGGAGAGCACCCAGGTGGTGGGGGCGCCGACGGGCCGCATGGAGTCGAGCGAGCTGTCGATGACCCGGCGCAGCTCGGTGGCGTCCCACGGGGTGGTCAGGTAGTGGAAGTTGAACGCCTGGTGCAGCTCGTCCGGGCGGACGTAGAGCGCGGTGCGGTCGGCGTTGGGGGTCCAGGCCTCGGCGACGGCGATCCGCTGGTGCGGGTACTCCTCGAGGATCTTGCGCCAGGAGCGGTAGATCTCGTGGACGCCGTCCTGGTCGAAGAACGGCAGCACGTCGGTGCCGAGCAGCTTGAGCTGGCCCGGGTGGCCCATGTCGGGCAGCCCGGCGGCCTTGATGAGGCCGTGCGCGACGTCGACGCGGAAGCCGTCGACGCCCATGTCGAGCCAGAAGCGCAGCACGGAGCGGAACTCGTCGTGGACGGCCGGGTTGTCCCAGTTGAGGTCGGGCTGTTCTGGCGCGAAGAGGTGGAGGTACCACTCGCCCGGGGTGCCGTCCGGGTTCCTGGTGCGGGTCCAGGCGGGGCCGCCGAAGATGGACTCCCAGTCGTTGGGCGGCAGTTCACCGGTCGGGCCCTTGCCGGGGCGGAAGTGGTAGCGGTCGCGCAGCGGGGAGCCGGGGCCCTGGCGGAGCGCCCGCTGGAACCACTCGTGCTGGTCGGAGGAGTGGTTGGGCACCAGGTCGACGATGATCCGCAGGCCGAGGTCGTGGGCGTCGCGGATGAGGGCGTCGGCGTCGTGCAGGTTGCCGAACATGGGGTCGATGGCGCGGTAGTCGGCGACGTCGTAGCCCGCGTCGGCCTGCGGCGAGGCGTAGAACGGGCTGAGCCACACGGCGTCCACGCCGAGTTCGGCGAGGTAGGGCAGTCGGCTGCGGATCCCGGGCAGGTCGCCCATGCCGTCCCCGTCGCCGTCGGCGAAGGAACGCGGGTAGACCTGGTAGATGACAGCGTCACGCCACCAGTCGGGCCGGCTCGGGGCGCCGGGGCTGGTCGGCTCGGTGCGGTCGGCGAGGTGCTGTGTCATGTCATCCCTGTGTGGTTGGGGACCGGTCAGGACGGTCTCGACGGTGCCGGGTCAGGACTTCGTCGCGCCGGCGGTGAGGCCGGACTGCAGGTGGCGCTGCGCGTAGCCGAAGACGAGCGTGGCGGGCACGGCGATGAGCACGGCGGCCGCGGTCATCAGGTGCCAGTCCTGGGTGTGCTGGTTGACGAAGGTCTGCAGGCCGCCGGCGAGGGTCAGGTTCTCCTCGCCGGTCATGAAGGCGGTGGCGTAGGCGACCTCGGCCCAGGCGGTGACGAAGGTGTAGAAGCCGGTGACGGCCAACCCGGGCCTGGCCAGCGGCATGACGAGCCGCCAGAAGGTGCCGAACGGCGACAGGCCGTCGACCCGCCCCGACTCGTCGATGGAGACCGGGATGGTGTCGAAGAAGCCCTTCATCATCCAGGCGCAGAACGGCACCGCGATGGTCAGGTAGGTGACGACGAGCGCGACGGGCTGGTTGAGCAGGCCGTAGCGCGACATCAGGTTGTAGAGCGGCACGATCAGCACCGCCATGGGGAACATCTGGGTGATCAGCAGGGTCCACATCAGCGGGCGCATGCCCGGGAAGCGGAAGCGGCTGAGCGCGTAGCCGGTGGTGGCGGAGATGAGCACGCCGATGACGGTGGTGACGAGCACGATCAGCACCGAGTTGCCGAACCAGGTGAGGAACTCGGTGTCGTTGACGACGTGGTCGTAGTTGTCGAGCGTGAAGCCGGAGAGGAGCGAGAGCGTGAAGGTGTCGCTCTTCGGCTTGAAGGAGGTGACCAGCAGCCAGAACGGCGGGAAGACCGCGATCAACGCGGCGCCGAGCAGCGTCAGGTGGAGCCCGACCGAGGCGAGCCGGGAGCGCTCGCCGCGCCTCCTTGGCCCGCCGCGCCGCGGGTTCTCGGGTACGCGGGTCGTGATGTCGGGGGCGGTCATGGTCACCACACCTCTCCCTGCCTGCGGAGGGCCCTGCGGTAGCCGATCGCGAACAGCACCAGGAGCAGCAGGATGAGCACGCCCCAGGCGGCCGAGTTGGCGAAGTCGCGCGGGCTGGAGACGAAGGCGAGCCGGTAGGCCTCGGTCACCAGGATGTCGGTGGATCCGGCCGGACCGCCACGGGTCAGCAGGAAGATCACCGGGAACATGTTGAAGGTCCAGATGGTGCTCAGCAGGACCACGGTCATGGAGACGGAACGGACGCCGGGCAGCGTGATGTTGGTGAACCGCTGCCAGGGTCCCGCGCCGTCCATCTCGGCCGCCTCGTACTGCTCGGCGGGGATGGACTGGAGGGCGCCGAGCATGGCGATCAGCATGAAGGGCACGCCGAGCCAGACGTTGACGGCGATGACGGCGACCTTGGCCCAGGTCGGGTCGGAGAGCCAGCTGATGCCCTCGATCCCGGCCTTGTCCAACAGGCTGTTGAGGATGCCGTTGCGCTCGTTGTAGAGCATCCGCCACGCGAAGACGGAGACGAACGCGGGGATGGCCCAGGGCAGGATGAGCGCCATCCGGTAGAGGGTGCGGCCGCGGAAGGAGCGGTTGAGCATCACGGCCAGGCCGAGGCCGATGAGGAACGTGACGCCGACGCAGGCCACGGTCCACACGACGGTCCAGCCGAGCCGGTCCCAGAAGTCGCCGTCCTGGAGGATCCGGGTGTAGTTCTCCAGGCCGACGAACTCGTAGGTCGCCTCGATGGTGTTGACGCCGATGGTGCGCTCGACGTTGGCCTCGTCGGCGTCGGTGAGCGACAGGTAGACGCCGCGGACCAGCGGCCAGCCGATGATCACCCCGATCACGGCGACCACCGGGGCGATCATGGCCCAGGCGTACCAGTAGGTGGCGAGCCGCCGCCGCAGCGGCCCGGGGGCGCGGTCCGCGCCCCGGCCGCGGCGGGGGCCGCGGGCGCGCCCGGCGCCCGCGGCCTCGGGGGCCGGGGCGGCGCCCGGCGCTTTCACGGTGTCAGCAGCCATGGTGTCGGCCCTCCCCGCGCACGTCTCACTGCCAGTCTTCGAGCAGGTCGCGATAGGCGTCGCCGGTGTCGGCGGCCGCCTCCTCGGGCGACGCGGAGCCGGTGAGCATGGCCTCGATGGAGATCTGCAGCGGCTCGAAGAGCGACTGGGCCTGCGGGATCCAGGGGCGCTCGTGCGCCACGTCCACGGCGGGCTTGAAGAACTGCACCATCTCGTTGTCCACGACGGACTGTTCGGCGTAGACCGACTCGCGGGTGGGGAGCAGGCTCAGCTCCTCGGTGATCCGCTGCTGGACGGCGGCCGAGCTCATGTAGCGGACGAACTCGAAGGAGGCCTCGGCGTCCGGGGTGCCGGCGTACACCCCGTAGTTCCAGCCGCCGAGCGGGGCGCCCTGCGCCTGGCCGCCGGCCGGGACGGGGGCGACGCCGAGGTCATCGCCGAGGGCCGCGGTGGCGTCGGCGATGGCCCACGGGCCGTTGATCATCATGGCGATCTCGCCCTCGGCGAAGCCGGACATCATGTTCTCCCAGCCGTCGCTGGTGTCGGTGATGCCGGCGCCGGACTCGATCAGCTCGTTCATCCGGGCGAAGGCGGCGGTGCCGGCCTCGTCGTCGATGGTGACGCGCTGCGCCTCGTCGTCCACCAGGTCGCCGCCCTCGCCGTAGAGGAACGGCAGGAACCAGTAGGCGTCGTCGCCGCGCACGTAGAGCGGGGTGACGCCCTGCTCCTCGAAGGCGGGCAGCGAGGCCTCGATGTCGTCGAGCGACTCGGGCACCTCGACGCCGGCCTCCTCCAGCAGGCTCCGGTTGTAGAAGAGCGCGAGGGTGTCGGTCACCTGGGGGACGGCGTAGGTCTGGCCCTCGTACTGGGTGCTGGCCCACGCCTCGTCGAGGAAGTCGTCCTGGTCCTCGACGGCGGCGGTGTCGTCGAGCGGGTACAGGTAGCCGAGGCTGGCGAAGTCGGCCACCCAGGCGACCTCGGTGCGCATCACGTCGGGCGCCTCGTTGGCGCCGGCCGCGTTCTTGAACCGGTTCTGCGCGTCGTCGAAGCCGATGTTGACGTACTCGACGGTGACGCCCGGGTTCTGCGTCTCGAAGTCCTCGGCGACCGCCTGGAAGACCTCGGCCTCGGTCTCGTTGGAGGTGTCCCAGAAGGTGACGGTGCCGGTCAACTCGCCGCCCGCGCCGTCGTCCCCACCGGAGTCGCCGTCGTCACTGCCGCAAGCCGTTGCGGCAAGAGCCAGTGCCGCCACCACGGCTGTCGTCCCTATGCTGCGCCGCATGTGAACTCCTTCAAGCGTTACGCCCTGTTCGGGGCGGGGCGAACCGCCCCGCTGCGTCGCGCCACTGCGGCGCCGGGCTGGCAGGAACGTAACAGTGAGGCAATGCTTTGGAAAGAGCTTGCGGCAACTTTCTGCAAGAGTTCTGGCGCGGCCGCCTGGCGCCGGCTCACCCGGGCGCGGGCCGATGGCGCGTCAACCGGACGGCGCGCGGCGCGACGCGGTCCGAGGGCTCGCGGTGGGCACCGCTCGCCGCTGCGGGTACAGTCCGGAGCTGTGACCGCACGGCTTGCCGACATCGCAGCCCAGGCGGGGGTCAGCGAAGCGACGGTCAGCCGGGTCCTCAACGGCAAGCCCGGTGTCGCCTCGGCCACCCGCGAATCCGTGCTGACCGCACTCGACCTCCTGGGGTACGAGCGGCCGGCGCGGCTGCAGAAGCGGAGCGAGGGCCTGGTCGGGCTCATCACCCCGGAGCTTGAGAACCCCATCTTCCCGGCGTTCGCGCAGGTCATCTGCCAGGCGCTCACCCGGCAGGGGTACACGCCGGTCCTCGCGACCCAGACGCCCGGCGGATCGACGGAGGACGAGCTCACGGAGATGCTCGTGGAGCGCGGGGTCTCCGGCATCATCTTCATCTCGGGGCTGCACGCCGACACCAGCGCCGACATGGCGCGCTACGAGCGGCTGCGCGGGCACGGGGTGCCGTTCGTGCTCATCAACGGCTTCTCACCGAAGGTGCGGGCGCCCTTCGTGTCACCCGACGACCGGGCGGCGATGCGGCTGGCCGTCACGCACCTGGCGTCGCTCGGCCACCGGCGGATCGGCCTCGCGCTCGGCCCGGCGCGCTTCGTGCCGGTGCGGCGGAAGATCGAGGGCTATCTCCAGGCGATGCGCGGGGAGTTGGACGTGTCGGCCGAGGAGGCGGGACGGCTCGTGGAGCACTCGCTGTTCACCCTGGAGGGCGGCCAGGCGGCGGCCGGCGCGCTGCTCGACCGTGGCTGCACGGCGGTGATCTGCGCCAGCGACATGATGGCGCTCGGCGCGATCCGCGCGGCGCGGCAGCGGGGACTCCCGGTCCCCGAGGGCTGCTCGGTCATCGGCTTCGACGACTCGCCGCTGATCGCCTTCACCGACCCGCCGCTGACGACGATCCGCCAGCCGGTCCCGGCCATGGGCCAGGCCGCCGTCCGCGCCCTCCTGGAGGAGATCGGCGGCACCCCCGCCCCACCCAGCGAGTTCGTCTTCCTGCCGGAGCTGGTGGTCCGGGGGTCGACCGCGGCGGCGCCGTAGGGAGCCTCCGGCGGGACGCCGCGGGTCGCGAGCCGGACGGCGCACCCGCGCGGCGACCGCCCTAGGGGATGGCTACATCCGTGGGACGAGCCGGCGGGGCGAAGACCACACCATGGGATGATCGGTGGGCCGGGGGCGCTCTGGCAGACTGTGTGCCCATGGGGGCAAGCGGCGTCACGGTGAAAGAAGAGCAAGAGCAAGTGGAAGCGGCCAAGCCCGTGACCGACCGGTCGGCAGTGGATCCGGCCGCGCGCCCGAGACACCTGACCCGGCTGCGCGTCCCGCACCGCCCCAGGCTCTGGTTCGAGCTGCTCCTGATCGCCGTCAGCTACGGGATCTACTCCGTCATCCGCAACGCCGCCCCCACCCAGGTGGACGCGGCACAGCGGCACGCCCGCTGGATCTGGGACCTCCAGGGGCACCTCGGCCTCGACTTCGAGCTCGCGGTCAACCACGCCCTGGCGGGCGTGACCTGGCTGATCGTCGCCCTGAACTACTACTACGCCACGCTCCACTTCGTGGTGACCCTGGCTGTGCTCGCCTGGCTCTTCCGCAGCCATCCCGGGCGTTACGGCGCCACCCGCCTGGTGTTGTTCGCCACCACGGGCGTGGCGCTGGTCGGCTACTACTTCTTCCCGCTGGCGCCGCCCCGGCTGATGGAGGGCATGGGCTTCATCGACACGGCGGCCGTCCACCAGACCTGGGGCTCGCTGTCCACCGAGGGCACCGCCATGGCCGAGGTGTCCAACCAGTACGCGGCGATGCCCTCGATGCACATCGGCTGGTCGCTGTGGTGCGGCCTCACCCTCGCCGTGCTCGCCAGGCCGCTGTGGCTGCGGATCCTCGGCGTGCTGTACCCGGCCTTCACGCTGCTGGTGATCGTGGCCACCGCCAACCACTTCTGGCTCGACGCGGTCGGCGGCATGCTGTGCCTGGCCTTCGGCTACCTGGTCTCCCGGCTCTGGTACGGCCGTTGGTGCTACCGGCTGCCGCGCCGCGTGCCCGCGGAGCCCGCGGCCCCCGACGAGCCCGCGGCTCACCCCTCGTAGAACAGCCGCTCGACAACGCCCCTGGCGCGCCGCGTGGTGCGCCGGTAGTCGTCCAGCATCCGGCCCGCCTCGCCCGGCTCGTAGCCCAGGTAGCGGGCCACCGCCGCCGTCTCGCGCGAGTCGCTGGGGAACGAGTCGAGCGGCCGGCCGCGCACCAGCAGCACCGCGTTCCGCACCCGGGACGCCAGCACCCACGCCTCGTCGAGCACCGCCGCGTCCTCCTCGGACAGCAGGCCGGCGGCCCGGGCGGCCGCCAGCGCGGCCCTCGTCCTCGTGGTGCGCAACGCCGGCACCGCGGCGCCGTGCCGCAGTTGCAGCAGCTGGACCGTCCACTCGACGTCGGACAGGCCGCCCCGGCCGAGCTTGGTGTGGGTGGTGGGGTCGGCGCCGCGCGGCAGCCGCTCCGACTCCATCCGGGCCTTGAGCCGGCGGATCTCGCGCACCGGCTCGTCGCCGAGCCCGTCGGCCGGGTAGCGCAGCGGGTCGACGAGCTCGACGAAGCGGGCGCCCAGGTCGGCGTCGCCGGCCACCGGCTCGGCCCGCAGCAGCGCCTGGCTCTCCCAGACCAGCGACCAGCGGCGGTAGTAGGCGGCGTAGCTGGCGAGGGAGCGGACCAGCGGGCCGTTGCGGCCCTCCGGGCGGAGCGTGGCGTCGATCAGCAGCGGCGGGTCGATGTTCGGCAGTTGCAGCAGCCGGATCATCTCGTTGGCGATGGTGAACGCGGCCTTGGCGGCCTGCTGTTCGTCGGCGCCCTCGCGCGGCTCGTGGACCAGGATCACGTCGGCGTCCGAGCCGTAGGCGAGCTCGTGGCCGCCGAACCGGCCCATGCCGATGACGGCGATCCTGGTGGGCGGCTCGGCGCCGTCCGCCGTGGCGGCCGAGGTGGCCGCGCGCAGCGCGGCGGCGATGGCGACGGCGTTGATGTCGGTGACGGCGTCGCCGACCCGGTCGAGCACCGCGCCCGGGTCCTCGACCGCCGGGCCGCCCTCGGGCGGGAAGGCGTCGATGATGTCGGCGGCCGCGGTGCGGAACAGCTCGCGGCGGCGGATGCCGCGCGCCGCGGCGACGGCCTGCTCGGGCGAGTCGGCCCGGCGGACCGCGGCCAGCGTCTCCTGGGTGAGCGCGGATCGTTCGCGGGGGCGAAGGCCCGCCGGGTCGCCGAGCAGCGCGACGGCCTCCGGGGCCCGCAGCAGCAGGTCGGGCGCGAAGCGGCCGGCGGACAGCACCCGGGCCAGGTTCTCGGCCGCCGCGCCCTCGTCCCGCAGCAGCCGCAGGTACCAGGGGCTGCTGCCGAGCGCGTCGGACACCTTGCGGAAGTTGAGGAGCCCCGCGTCGGGGTCGGCCGAGTCGGCGAACCGGTCGAGCAGCACCGGCAGCAGCGTCCGCTGGATCGCTGCCTTGCGGCTCACGCCCGAGGCCAGCGCCGTGAGATGACGCAGCGCGGCGGCCGGATCCCCGTACCCCAGGGCTTCGAGCCGCTCCCGGGCGGCCGCCTGACCGAGCCGCACCTGCCCCTCACCGCCGAGCCGGGCGACGGCCTCCAGCAGCGGACGGTAGAACAGCTTCTCGTGCAGCCGGCGGACGGCGGCGGTGTGCCGGCGCCACGCCGCCGTCAGCTCCTCGACCGGCTCGCCCAGGAACCCGAGGGAGCGGCCGAGCCGGCGCAGCTCCACCTCGTCGTCCGGCATCAGGTGGGTGCGGCGCAGCCGGTGCAGTTGGAGCCGGTGCTCGACGGTGCGCAGGAAGCGGTACGAGGCGTCCAGCGAGGCGGCGTCCTGCCGGCCGACGTAGCCGCCGGCGGCCAGGGCGGCCAGCGCGTCGAGCGTGGTGGCGTGCCGCAGCTCGGCGTCGGTGCGGCCGTGCACGAGCTGGAGCAGTTGGACGGCGAACTCGACGTCGCGCAGCCCGCCGGGGCCCAGCTTCAGCTCCCGCTCCGCGTGCGCGGCCGGGATCGACTCCTCGACCCGGCGCCGCATCCGCTGCACGTCGGGCACGAAGTTCTCGCGCTCGGCGGCCCGCCACACCAGGGGCGCGACGGCGGCCTGGTACTCGGCGCCGAGGTCGGGATCGCCGGCGATCGGCCGGGCCTTGAGCAGCGCCTGGAACTCCCAGGTCTTGGCCCACCTGCGGTAGTACGCGAGGTGGCTTTCGAGGGTGCGGACGAGCGGGCCGTTGCGACCCTCGGGCCGGAGATTGGCGTCGACCTGCCAGATCGTGCCCTCGGCCGTGGTGTCGGAGCAGATCCGCATCATGCGGGCGGCGAGCCGGGTCGCGGCCTGCAACGCCGGGCCCTCCTCGGTGCCCTCGGTGGGCTCGGCGACGAAGATCACGTCGACGTCCGAGACGTAGTTGAGCTCGCGGCCGCCGCACTTGCCCATGCCGATGACGGCCAGCCGGCAGGCGGCGGCGTCGGCCGGCGCCTCGCGCTGCGCCATGGCCAGCGCGGCGCGCAGCGTGGCGGTGGCCAGGTCGGCCAGCTCGGCGGCGGTCTCGGCGAAACCGGTGGTGCCGGTGATGTCGCGGGCGGCGATGGTGAGCAGCGCCCGGTAGTAGCGGACCCGCAGCGTGTCGGGGTCGGTCGCGGGAGCCAGCGCGGTCTCGAACTCGGCGGTGCCGGGGTGCAGGTCGGCGGTCTCGAAGGCGACCAGCGCCTGCCACTCGTCCGGATGCCTGGCCAGCCGGTCGCCAAGCCCCTCGGAGGCGCCGAGCACGCCGAGCAGCCGGTCGCGCAGCGGCTTGGCGGCGAGCAGCGTGTCGAGCAGCGGCGCGCGCTCGCCGGCGGGCAGCGACTCGACGAGGCGGGCCAGCGAGCGGAGCGCGAGATCGGGGTCGGCGGTGGCGCCGAGCGCGTCCAACAACGGGCCGTCGGTGGCGACGGGGCGCAGCGGGGGGCTGTCGAGCAGCTGCTCGGCGGTACGGGGGTCGGTGAAACCCCGACGCAGCAGTTGCCCGAAACGACTGTCGCGTCGCCCCTCGACCGGCACGGTTCGTCCCCTCTGCGGTGTCTGACTCGCTGCAGCCTTGAGCGTACGCTTCCGCCGCGGCGGGGTTCCTCCCCCCACGTTCTCGCGCGGTGCGCGAGGTTGTGCCGCCACGCTCGGCGGCTGCGCCGCCGGGCACCCGGGCGCTTCGCGCCGGTTTTCCCCGCTACGCGTGCGGTGGGCAGCCTATTCACGCGCTACGCGCGGCGGCGGCGGATCGTCGCGCCCAGCCAGACCAGCGGGTCGTACTTGCGGTCGGCGGCCCGTTCCTTCATCGGGATCAGCGCGTTGTCCGTGATCCGGATCGACTCGGGGCACACCTCCGTGCAGCACTTCGTGATGTTGCAGTAGCCGAGTCCGTGCTCCTCCTGCACCGCCCGCGCCCGGTCGAGGCCGGTGCGGTCGGCCTCGTCCAGCGGGTGCATGTCGAGCTCGGCCATCCGCATCAGGAAGCGCGGCCCGGCGAAGGCCGGCTTGTTCTCCTCGTGGTCCCGCACCACGTGGCACACGTCCTGGCACAGGAAGCACTCGATGCACTTGCGGAACTCCTGCGACCGCGCCACGTCCTCCTGCCGCATCCGGTACTCGCCGGGGCCGAGGCCCTCCGGCGGCACGAAGGACGGGATCTCGCGGGCCTTGGCGTAGTTGAAGCCGACGTCCGTGACCAGGTCGCGCACGACGGGGAAGGTCCGCAGCGGGGTGATGGTGATCGGCCGGCCCGGCTCGAACGTCGACATCCGCGTCATGCACATCAGCCGTGGCCGGCCGTCGATCTCCGCGCTGCACGAGCCGCACTTGCCGGCCTTGCAGTTCCACCGCACCGCGAGGTCGGGCGCCTGCGTCGCCTGGAGCCGGTGGACGACGTCGAGGACCACCTCGCCCTCGTGGGCCTCGACCGTGAAGTCCTCCAGGGCGCCGGACTCGGCGTCGCCCCGCCACACCCGCAGCCGTACCTCGCTCATCGGCCCGTCAGCTCCTCGTCCGTCAGGTACTTGGCAAGCTCTTCCTTCTCGAAGAGGTCGAGCAGATCGGGCCGCATCGGCGGCAGTTCGCGCCGCGTCAGCGCGGCCCGGCCGTCGTCGCCCAGCGCGCACAGCAGGTTGATCCGCCGCCACGACCGGTCCATGGTCGGGTGGTCGTCGCGGGTGTGGCCGCCCCGGGACTCGGTGCGCTCGCGGGCGGCGAGCGCCACGCACTCGCTGACCAGCAGCATGTTCCGCAGGTCGAGAGCCAGGTGCCAGCCGGGGTTGTACTGCCGGTGTCCCTCGACGCCGACCCGTTCGGCGCGCCGCCGTAGCTCGGTGAGGCGTTCCAGCGCCTGGGCCATCTCGGACTCCCGGCGGATGATGCCCACCAGGTCGTTCATCGTCTGCTGGAGTTCCTGGTGGATGGCGTACGGGTTCTCCGGCGCGGCGCCGGCCGGCGGGTCGAAGGGCCGCACCGCCTCGGCCGCCGCCGCGGCCACCGCCGCCTCGTCGGCCACCGGCCGTCCGCCGGCCGGCAGGCCCGCCGCGTGGCGCGCCGCGTGCAGTCCGGCGCGGCGGCCGAAGACCAGCAGGTCGGAGAGCGAGTTGCCGCCGAGCCGGTTGGAGCCGTGCATGCCGCCGGCGACCTCGCCGGCGGCGAAGAGCCCCGGCACGCCGGTGGCGGCCGCGGTGTCCGGGTCCACGTCGACGCCGCCCATCACGTAGTGGCAGGTCGGCCCGACCTCCATCGGCTCGCGGGTGATGTCCACGTCGGCCAGCTGCTTGAACTGGTGGTGCATGGACGGGAGCCGGCGGGTGATCTCGTCGGCGGTGAGCCGGCTCGACACGTCGAGGAAGACCCCGCCGTGCGGCGAGCCGCGGCCGGCCTTGACCTCGGCGTTGATGGCCCGCGCCACCTCGTCGCGCGGCAGCAGCTCGGGCGGCCTGCGGTTGTGGTCGGGGTCGGCGTACCAGCGGTCCGCCTCGGCCTCGTCCTGCGCGTACTGCGCCTTGAACACCTCGGGGACGTAGTCGAACATGAAGCGGCGGTTCTCGCTGTTGCGCAGCACGCCGCCGTCGCCGCGCACCGACTCGGTGACCAGGATCCCCTTCACGGACGGCGGCCAGACCATCCCGGTCGGGTGGAACTGCACGAACTCCATGTTGACCAGCGGCGCCCCGGCGAGCAGCGCCAGCGCGTGCCCGTCCCCGGTGTACTCCCAGGAGTTGGAGGTCACCTTGAACGACTTGCCGATCCCGCCGGTGGCCAGCACCACGGCCGGCGCGTCGAGGACGAAGAACCGCCCGGTCTCGCGCTCGTAGCCGAACACGCCGGCCACCGCGCCGTCCCGGGTGAGGACGCGGGTGACGGTGCACTCCTGGAGCACCCGGAGCCCGGACTCGTAGTCGCCGGTCTCCCCGAAGTCCCGCTGCTGGAGGGCGACCACGCGCTGCTGGAGGGTGCGGATCAGTTCCAGACCGGTGCGGTCGCCGACGTGCGCGAGCCGCGGGTACTCGTGGCCGCCGAAGTTGCGCTGCGAGATGCGGCCGTCGGCGGTGCGGTCGAAGAGCGCGCCCCAGGTCTCCAACTCCCAGACGCGGTCCGGGGCTTCCCTGGCGTGCAGCTCGGCCATCCGCCAGTGGTTGAGGAACTTGCCGCCGCGCATCGTGTCGCGGAAGTGGACCTGCCAGCCGTCGCCCTCGTTGACGTTGCCCATGCTGGCCGCGATGCCGCCCTCGGCCATCACGGTGTGCGCCTTGCCGAACAGCGACTTGCACACCACGACGGTGCGCAGGCCCTGTTCGCGCGCCTCGATGGCCGCCCGCAGGCCGGCCCCGCCCGCGCCGACGACCACGACGTCCCACGACTGTCGCTCCACAGTGCTCACTTGGGCTCCTCGGCTCCTTCGCTCGGTCGTGGCTAGAACAGCCTGGGGTCGGAGAACGCGTCGACGGCCAGCAGGTACACGTAGAGGTCGGTGACCGCCAGGCTCGTCAACGAGGCCCAGGCCAGCGCCATGTGGCGGCCGTTGAGCCGGCTGACCAGGGTCCACAGGCGGTAGCGGACCGGGTGCGCGGAGAACGTCTTCAACCGGCCGCCGATGATGTGCCGGCAGGAGTGGCAGGAGATCGTGTAGCCCCACACCAGCGTGATGTTGACGACCGCGAGCACCGTGCCGAGCCCCATGTGCCCCCACTCGTAGTGCTCGTCGCGGAAGGCGAGCACCGTGTCGTAGGTGAGGACGACCGCGATGGCGGCGGAGGCGTAGAAGAAGTACCGGTGCGCGTTGTTGACGATCAGCGGGAACCGCGTCTCGCCCGTGTAGCGGCGGTGCGGCTCGGCCACGGCGCAGGCGGGCGGCGAGCCCCAGAAGCCGCGGTAGTAGGCCTTGCGGTAGTAGTAGCAGGTGAGCCGGAAGCCGAGCGGCAGGGCGAGGAAGATCAGCGCGGGGGACAGGCCCCACCAGTCGCCGAACAGCGCCCAGTTGGGGCCGCCGCGCATCTCCGCGCAGTTCTCGGCGAGGCAGGGCGAGTAGAACGGCGACACGTAGGGCGCCGCGTAGTAGTCGGCGTTCGCGAACGCCCGCCAGGTCGCGTAGCCGACGAACGCCAGCAGCGCGGCGACGGTGACGGTGGGTCCCAGCCACCAGCGGTCGACCCGCAGATGCCGCTGGGCGATCGCGGCCCGCCCGGCCTGGCCGGCCGGTCCGGACCTGTCGGTCGTGGATTCGGTGCTGGCCACGGGTCCTCCCGGGAGGTGGGGGCTCGTCAGGTGGCGGGCGTGCCGGGCGCGGGGCCGCGTCGCGTGCCCAGGCCCTCGTCGTCGGCGTCCACCCACAGCCGGTCGTCGTAGGGCGTGTCGGGCACCTGGACGAGGTCGGGGGGCACGGGCGCCTCGGCGGGTCGGGCGGCGGCCGCGGCGGCGAGCAGCGCCAGGCTCTCGCGCAGCCGGTCGGCGTCCCCGCGCAGCCGGCGGGTCTCGATCCCGGGGCCCAGGGCGCGCTCCAGGCGCAGCACCCGCTGGGTCAGATCCTCCACGCAGCGGTGCGCGGCGGATAACTCCTCGTGCAGTGACATCGCTTGCCACCTCCATCGGTGGGGCATCACCGGCCGATGCGAGTGTGACGCGAGACACACCCGGTTGGGAAGAGGGCGTCGTGACCCGGCTGCTCCCATCGGGTGGCCTGGGCCCGGCGGACGCCGTGTCGCGCCGCTCGGCCGGCGCCTCTCCCCTTTCAGTGGCCTCAGTGGCGCGCATACATGTGATCAGCGCACCGGTGAGCCGGAGGTAGGGCATGTCAGGAGGGTCGACGAGACGGGGGAGACGGGCGCGAGGGACGGCCGTGGCGGCGCTCGCGGCCGTCAGCGCGCTGGTGGCGCCCCTCCTGCTGGCCGGGTGCGGCGGCGAAGGCGACGAGGACCAGGCCGCCGCCATGGGCGCCCAGTCGGTGCCGAGCGTCGGCCGCGCCGAGCTGGAGTCGGGCGGCACGGTCCGCTGGGCCGTCGACGCCCTGCCGGCCACGCTCAACACCTTCCAGCCCGACGCCGACCGGGTCACCGACCAGGTCGCCGGCGCCGTCCTGCCGATGCTGTTCACCGTCGACGCCACCGGCCGGCCGCAACTCAACACCGACTACCTGAGCTCCGCCGAGATCACCGAACGCGAGCCCAAGCAGACCGTCGTCTACACCCTCAACCCCGACGCCACCTGGAGCGACGGCGAGAAGATCGGCGTGGCGGACTTCGTCGCCCAGTGGCAGGCGCTGCGCGGCGAGAACGAGGACTTCCGCCCGGCCCGCAACGCCGGCTACGAGCGCGTCGAGAACGTGCGGAAGGGCCCGGAACCCGGCCAGGTCGAGGTTGTCTTCGCCCAGCCCTACGCCGACTGGCGCGCCCTGTTCTCCCCGCTCTACCCCCGCTCACTGACCACGGACGCCAAGCGGTTCAACGAGGACAGCCGCACCGAACTCCCCGTCTCCGGCGGACCGTTCACGCTCGCCAAGGTGGACGAGAAGGCCGCCACCATCACCCTGGAGCGCAACGACAGGTGGTGGGGCGACCCGGCCCTGCTCGACAGCCTCGAACTGGTCGCCGTGGAGCACGGCGAACGGCGCGCCGCGCTGGCCGCCGGCACCCTCGACGTCGCCGAGATCGCCCCCGCCGACGCCGAGGGCCTGGCCCCGGCGCACGGCGGCCCACCGGCCGCCGACGACAAGCCGGCGTCCGAGGGCACCGACGACGGCGAGGGCATGAACGGCCTCGCCGTGCACCGCGCCTACGACGCCGCCTACACCCAGCTCGCCCTCAACGGCACCTCGGGGCCGCTGGCCGACGAGCGGGTCCGCTGGGCCATCGCGCGCGCCGTCGACCGCGCCGAACTCGCCGAGGACGTGCACACCCCGGCCGGCCTGCCCGTCAAGCCGCTCGGCAGCCACCTGCGGATGCTCGGCCAGGACGGCTACCGCGACAACAGCGACGCGCTCGGCGAGAGCGGCGCCGAGTCGGCCGCCGAACTGCTCGACGAGGCCGGCTGGCAGCAGCCGGCGGGACCGGCGGCCGAGGACGGCAAACCGGGCGCGGCCGTGGCGGCCCCGCTCGGCGCCGGCTGGCCGGCGGCCGAGCAGCGCGCCGCGCTGCTGCGGCAGGCGGCGGGCGCGCAGCGGGCCCAGGGCCTCGACGAGCCGGCCGACGCCACCGAGGACGACGCGGCCGAGGCGGCGGCCGAGGCCGAGGAACTCGCGGACCGCGCGGCCATGCCGGTGCGGACCAGGGACGGCGCCGAGCTGCGCCTGAGGTTCGTCCTGCCGGACGGCCCAGGCGCCGAACAGCTGCGGGACGTGGCCGGCCGGATCGGCGGAATGCTCGCCACCGTCGGGATCCGCGTCGACTACGAGACGGTCGCGGCGGACGCCTTCTTCGCCGACCACATCCAGCCGGGCGACTTCGACCTCACCCTCTACTCCTGGCCGGCCACCGCCTACCCGGCGACGGACGCCCGCCCGCTGTTCGCCAAGCCGCGCCCGGCGCCCGGCGGCGAGCTCACGGTCGAGCAGAACTACACGCGGGTCGGGACCGACTACATCGACCAACTCCTCGACCAGGCGGCCGGCGAACTGGACGAGGAGGAGCAGGAGGAACTCCTCAACAAGGCCGACGCCCACATCTGGGCCGCGGCCGGCTCCATCCCGCTCTACCAGCGCCCCCAACTCGTCGCGGCCCGGGACACCCTGTCGGGCGCCGGAGCGTACGGTCTGGCGACGCCGCGCTACCAGGACATCGGCTACCGGTCCGCTACGCGCTCGACGTAGGCCGGCGGCGTCGCTGCGCGCTTGGCCTTGGCCGCCGGCCGCCGGCCCGACCAGGCGGCGTAGCCGCCGAGGTTGGGCCTGCGGCCGTGCTGGCCTGGCGGCCGTGCTGGCCTGGCGGCCGTGCTGGCCTGGCGGCCGTGTCGGCCTGCGGCCGTGCCGCGCCCACCCACCCGCCCTTTGGCGGGTGGCCTCGCGCGGCACGGGCCGCGTGGCCCGGCGGCGCAGCCGCCGCGGGCCCACGGCCCTGGCGGGCCGTGCATCGCGTGAC